>CAMAQI010000056.1 GCA_945860255.1 Methylacidiphilum caldifontis | reverse complement strand
CGAATATAACGGTTCAAAAGGAGTTACAGCAACGGTTTCAGGCTTCTAAGGATCGTTATCAGATTTTATTTGAATCGAATCCGCATTCGATGTGGATCTACGATTCTAAGACCTTTAAAGTTTTAGGGGCGAATGAGGCGGCGATTCGTCAATATGGCTATTCTCGGGAGGAGTTTTTAGGGCTGAGTCTTTTAGATCTTCATCCTAAAAAGGATCAAGAGGATATTCAGAAAGTTCTTAGTTCAGAGAAAGAGATCGTTCGTATCGCTGGAACTTGGATTCATTTGAATCGGAGACGAGAGTCGATCCACGTCCATCTATCAATCCATGAGTATGATCTCCTCGATCAAGATGTTCGACTGATGTTGGCTCTCGATGTGACCAAGCAGTACCAAGTTGAGCAGGCCCTTTTAATGAGTGAACAGAGATTTCGATCGCTTGTTCAAAACTCCTATGATGTTATTACGATTCTCGATGCCAATGGAGTGATTCATTTTGCGAGTCCTGCCTGCGAAAAAATTGTGGGCTATTCCGTTGAGGAAATGGAAGGTCAGCAGACCTTTGCCTTTGTTCATCCCGAGGATTTGGGGCGCGTCCGAGAGATTTTTGAGAACCTCATGCGAGACTCCCATGCTAAAGAAACTTTTGAGTACCGATTTAAGAAATCGGATGGAGAGTGGATCCACATTGAATCGATTGGAATTAATTTATTAGAAAATCCCTCGGTTCGCGGAATCGTGGTGAACTCTCGTGATGTCTCGGATCGACGGCTCTTAACCGAGCAGCTCAGGCATTCACAAAAAATGGATTCCATTGGGCGTTTGGCTGGGGGGATTGCTCATGATTTTAACAATATTTTAACGGCGATTCAAGGCTATGCCGATCTCGCTTTGATGGAGGAGAATCCCAATTCTTTAAAAGACTATCTTCAAGAGATCTCCATCGCCGCGAATCGTGCGGCCTCCTTAACAGGACAGCTTTTGGCCTTTAGTCGACAACAGGTCATTCAATTAAAGTTGATTGATGTGAATCAGGTGATCGCCGAGATGTCGATGATGTTGATGCGACTTTTAGGGGAGAGAGTTCAATTTAAAGTCGATTCCGATCCAGATCTTCCGATGTTTGAAGGGGATAAGGGAATGGTGGAGCAAATATTAATGAATCTTGTGGTAAATGCCCGAGATGCGATGAATGAGGGGGGGGTCTTGACCGTTCGAACCTCAACGACCACTCACCCGGCACTTAAAAATTTTGAAAGTTTAAATAAAAAGAATGCAATTTCCATCGAAGTTCTGGATACCGGATGTGGGAGTGATCGAAAAACTCGCGAGCATATCTTTGATCCCTTTTTTACCACAAAAGAGATCGGAAGAGGAACGGGATTAGGCCTTTCGACGGTGTATGGAATTGTGACTCAACATCATGGAATTATTGAGGTTGATTCTGAGCTTGGAGTGGGAAGTACGTTTAAGATCTGTTTTCCGATTTCAGAAAAAACAGTCTTCAAGACCGATCCCGTAAAAACAGAAGAGATCAGCGTTAAAGGGAATAATGAATTAATCTTGGTCGTTGAGGATGAAGCGGCCGTTCGAGCGATGATGGTGGCTGTTTTGAAGCGACAGGGGTATCAAACGATCGAAGCGGCAAGTGCCGCTCAAGCCCTCGTGATTTGGGCACATCAAAAAAATGAGATCCGTCTTGTGCTCACGGATATCATGATGCCTGGGGGAATGAGTGGCTGTGAAATGGCAAAACGAATCATCGCACATGATCCGAATACAAAAGTCATTTTCTGTAGTGGTTATAGTCCTCGACTTGTTTCAGGAGACACGGTTCTTGATTCGGGAATTAATTTCATTCAAAAACCGTTTTCTCCCAATGAACTGGTTAGAATCATCCGTAATCGTTTAAATTAATCGAGGTCTTCTGTGAGGGAGAGACGATTGTGAGCTCGTTTTTCACGAAAAAAATCTTGGAGGATCGCTTTACTTTCCTCGGCGCGGATTCCCGGAGTAATCTCACAGCGATGATTCAGTCCAGGGAGTGCTAAAAGATTAATCGCACCGCCGCATGCTCCTGCTTTTCCATCAGAGACTCCAAACACAACTCTTTTGAGTCGACAGTGGACGATCGCTCCTGCGCACATGGGACAGGGTTCCTTAGTCACATAGAGGACTGACTCCGTGAGTCGCCAATCGCCAATGACGGACTGGGCTTGAGTCAAGGCAAGCATCTCTGCATGGGCTGTGGCATCTTTCAAGGTTTCCACTTGATTGTAGGCGCGTCCGATGGCGTTTCCCTCATGGACGATGATCGCTCCGACCGGCACTTCACCGGCTTGAGCCGCTTTTTTTGCTAAGCGCATCGCCTCGCTCATCCAGTGTTCATCGGATTGATGGTCGATCATTTTGATCCCTTCTTTACCCATTTTTTGGCTCCGAATCCAAATTTCGATTCTTTTTTCGGAAGCTCCTGAGGAGTGATAATTTTCCACTTTAAAAGGGGATATCGTTTCTTTAAGTCACCAAGAAATAACGGAGAAACCTCGACTCCATATTGATTCTTCGCATCGAGTTCAACGTAATCTCTATTCGGAAGAATCATTCGCAAACGAAACTTCGTCGCTCCTGGATAATTTTGAATCCATTGATGGAGGTTATGAATTTTTTCGGTATTCCATTCTAAAAGCTGTAGATCAAGACAAAAGGCTTGATACATTCGAGTTCGTGCGGTTTCGATCGAAAGTATCTCACGACAGCGAAGAGATAAAATCTCCTCACGATTGCTAATCGCTCCGTAGACCGTGACAATATCTCCTGCTTGGAACGGTTTTTCCCACTGTTCGTACTCTCGGGTAAAAGAGAGAATTTCAAAGGTTCCTGTTTGATCCTCTAACTGACAACGTGCCCAGGGCTTATTATCTTTGTTCATCCGGACCTCGACTTTGGTGATAATTCCGGCGAATCGGTACTCTTTATCGGCATCGGCGGTGGTCAATTCTCCGATTTTCTTCATCTGGAGCCCCGCAATTTCGTTCAGATAGTCTTCTAACGGATGTCCACTGAGATAAATCCCGATCAGCTCTTTTTCGTAAGCAAGTTTTTCGCGCGTTGGCCATTCAAGGAGAGGGGGAGTACTGCTCTTTTTGGTCGGGGTCGCCCCTGGTTTTTCATCGAGAAAGTCGAGTAACGAGCCTTGCCCCATCTCCCTGTCTTTGGCATCTCGTGTTGCGGAGGCGAGGGCTTGATCGATTTCGGTGAAAAGTTGAGCTCGAGTCGATCCGAAACAATCACAGGCCCCTGACTTAATGAGGCTTTCCAATGTTTTCTTATTAATGCTTCGTGCTTCGACGCGAGAGCAAATCTCACTCAGCGAGGAATAAGGGGACCCCTCTTTGCGAGCCTTAACAATTTGAAGTACGGCATTTTCTCCAGCATTTTTAATCGCCGCGAGACCGAATCGAATTTGTTGGGGTCCGGTTGAAAAATGAGCTTCACTTTCATTGACATGAGGGGGGGCAATGGTGATTCCGAGATTTTTAGATTCTTCGATAAACTGAGCGACCTTATCCAGATTATTGAGGTCGTTGGACATCAATGAGGCCATCATGTGAACGGTGTAATTCGCTTTGAGATAAGCGGTGATATAGGCAAGATAGCCATAACAAGCGGCATGGGCTTTATTAAATCCATAACCGGCAAATTTATCGAGAATATCGAAAATTTCACTCGCACGTTGTGAGGGGATTTGATGAAGGGTTTTCGCTCCCGCAATAAATTGGGCTCGCTGTTTATCCATCTCTTCGGGATCTTTTTTACCCATCGCTCGTCGGAGAACATCCGCAGCGCCGAGGGTATAGCCGGCTAAGATCTGAGCCGCTTGCATGACCTGCTCTTGATAGATAATGACCCCGTAGGTCTCTTCTAAGATTTGCTGCAGAAGTTCGTGAGGATATTCAACTGCTGTCGTTCCGGCTTTGCGTTCGGCGTAGAGCGGGATAAATTCCATGGGGCCAGGGCGATAGAGGGCGACTAAGGCGATCAGATCTTCGATCCGCTCCGGCTTAATCAGTCGACAGGCATTGACCATTCCCCCTGATTCCAATTGAAATACCCCCATCGTTTTACCGGCTTGGAGCATGTCGTAGGTCTTTTTGTCATCGGTCGGAATTTGATCCATCGTGATGGCTTGGCCTGTCTCTTTTTGAATTCGATCAAAGGCCTCTTGAATCACGGTGAGTGTTTTTAACCCTAAAAAATCCATCTTGAGCATGCCGACTTTTCCAAGCCAATCCATGGAGTATTGGGTAATGACATTTCCTTCATCATCTCGGGTCAAGGGGATGTAGGTCACGAGAGGTTTGTCTGAAATCACCACCCCCGCGGCATGAACTCCGACCTGACGGGTGAGTCCTTCTAAAGGAAGGGCGAAATCAATAATTTGACGGGTGAGCTCCTCATTTTCGTAGGCGGCTTTGAGCTCAGGAACGATATCAGTTCCCCCAATCGCTTTTCCCTGTTTATCGACCTCACGATTCAAGGTAAAGGTGAGATCTTTCGGAATCATTTTCGAGAGACGATCCCCATCGGAGTAACTCGCCCCTAAAACACGCGCGACATCTCGAACGACCATTTTGGCCCCTAAAGTCCCAAAGGTGATAATTTGGGAAACGGCGTTATGGCCGTATTTTTCACGGACATATTGAATCACTTCCGGTCTTCGATTATAGCAGAAATCGATGTCAATATCCGGGGGTGAAATACGTTCTGGATTGAGGAATCGTTCAAAAAAGAGACCGTAGCGGAGGGGATCGAGATCGGTGATCGAAAGGACATAAGAAATAATACTTCCTGCGGCACTTCCACGCCCCGGTCCCACCGGAATTCCGTGAGTTTTGGCGTAGTGAATAAAGTCCCAGGTGATGAGAAAGTAACTGGTAAACCCTGTTTTTTCGAGAACTCCCAATTCGAATTGAAGTCGTTCTTGGAGTTTAGGATCTGTTTTGGCACGGTCTCCATAACGACTTTCCAATCCTTTATCACAAAGATCACGAAGGTAGGAGACGGTCGTATGTCCCTCAGGAGGGAGGTACTCAGGAAATTTATTGACCCCAAGTTCTATCTTGAGATCGCATTTCTCAGCAATTTCTAAGGTATTTTGGATCGCTTCTGGGGTCTCTTGAAAAAGGGCCGTCATCTCCTCGGCTGTTTTGAAGTAAAATTCGTTGCACGGATAGCGCATCCGCTTCTCATCGCTGACTTGGGCGCCTGTTCCGATACAAAGAAGAACATCATGGGCTTCACTGTGGCTTTGTTCGATATAGTGAACATCATTAGCGGCGACCAGAGGAAGGGAGAATTTTTTTGAGTACTCTTTAAGGGCTCGATTCACAATCATCTGGTCGGCGAGGCCGTGATTATGCATTTCGAGATAGAAATCTCCGGGGTCGAAGATTTGTTTGAAGTCATCAATCGATTTTTCAGCCTCGCTCAGGGAACCTTTGAGAATGGCTTGATTAATCTCACTTTTTAAACAGGCGCTTGTACCAATAAGGCCTTGGGCGTAGCGGGCAAGAAGCTCCTTATCAATTCGTGGTTTATAATAAAACCCATCGAGATGGGCCGCAGTGACGAGCTGAATTAAGTTAAAGTAACCGATCTCATTTTTTGCAAGGAGGAGAAAATGAGTTGAGGCCTCTTTGGCGGAGGAACTTTTCTTTTCCGTCATCTTTCCTGGAGCGAGATAGACTTCGCAACCGATAATCGGTTTCACTCCTTGATCTTTACAGTTTTTGTAAAATTCAATGGCGCCAAAAAGATTGCCATGATCGGTAATCGCTAAAGCAGGCATCCCGAGAGCTTTCGCTTTTTTGGCGAGATCTTTGGTTCTACAGGCTCCGTCCAACAGACTAAATTCGGAGTGGACGTGAAGATGGATAAAACGGCTCATAAATCCAATACGGATTCCTTAAGCCTTAGTCATTTCTTTGACGAGGAGGAGTCCCTCTTGAACAACCTCAATCCTAAAAAAGAACTTTTGTCCTTTTTGGACATTCACGTTATTGAGTTCTGCCGGAATAAGTAACGGAATCATCTCTTTTCCTGTGGAAGTTTCGACCTCGACCGAAAAGAGTCTTCCTTTTGAGGGGGCCCAAGCAAGGGAGTTTTGAATCACGGCCTCAACCTTATAACTATTTCCCCGGAGGCTATTGGCGTTTTCGAGGTAAACCGAAATATCAATCGACTGAATGGTTCGGAAAGGCTCGTTATTTTTCCGAAAGATAAAAAATCCCCCAATGCCTAGGCCAATCACGAGTAAAAAGAGAATGAGAAGGAGGAGAGGGTTTTGTTGTGCGCTT
Source organism: Methylacidiphilum caldifontis (assembly GCA_945860255.1). GTDB lineage: Bacteria > Verrucomicrobiota > Verrucomicrobiia > Methylacidiphilales > CAMAQI01 > CAMAQI01. The sequence goes on along the minus strand of CAMAQI010000056.1, from coordinate 5,868 downwards.
GCTCGACGTGCCATAGAGCAATATTCAAGGGAGAGCGAAGATTGAGGTCAACCTTTAAAAACAAGCAAGCGTGGGGACTGAACATTCGATCGACTCCTGCTGGACGAGTAAGCCTTTCTCGATTATATTTTTTACTCAAATGAATCGTTTTTCATCAGTCAGCACGATTGTTACCGGATATTATCAAGAGGCGATCGTCCAAAAGTCAGCGGCAATGCTCCGTACGGAACTCGGTCAAAATCCAACCTTTGCGGTTGTTTTTGCGACTCCTCATTACATGGATCAACTTCATGATTTTATTGAGGTCATTCGAGTCCATGGCCACGTTCCTCTCGTGGTGGGAACCTCCGCCTGGGGTTTGGTCGGTCGAACCGCAGAAGTGGAGGGGGCTCCCGGCTTTTCCATGATGTTTTTTGCGATGCCGGGAATTAAATTGACCCCTATTGAAATAGAGGCCGATTCCTTTCAAAAAATCGATCAGCCCAAGACCTGGTCGAAATGGAGTCAAGTTGATTCAGAAGCGGTGAAACTTTGGATGGCTTTCATCGATCCGTTTCAGTTTCCGATTGAGGATTGGCTCGAGGAGTGGAGTCAGGCCTATCCCGGAGTCCCCGTTTTTGGAGGACTTGCCAGCGGCAATCCGCAAGAACAACGGGCAACTGTCTTTCATAATGATAAAGTCATTTCTGGGGCATTAGCGTTGGCTTTGGATGGAGATTTTGGCGTGCAGTGTCTTGTTTCCCAAGGATGTCGACCGATTGGAGAGCCGTTAACCATCACAAAGGTGAACGAAAACGTCCTTTATTCATTAGGCTCCCTCCCTGCGCTCGAAGTCTTAAACACCGTTTATGAGGAGCTTCCGATCGCCGATAAGAAAATTGCTCAAGGCCACATTTTTGCAGGACTTGCGATGAGCGAATATGTGGATGACTTTAAAAGTGGAGACTTTTTAATTCGAAATATCTTCGGAGCCGACCCCAATACCGGGGCGGTCTCGATCGGAGCCTTTCCACGAGTGGGGCAGACCCTTCAATATCAGTTAAGAGACGCTCAAACCGCCTCTGATGATTTTCGTTCGTTGCTTCTTAAAGCGGAAGAGGATTTAGGAGGGTGTACCCCTTTTGGAGCACTGATTTGTACCTGTACGGGGAGAGGGGAGAAATTGTTTAAATCGTCGCATCACGATGCACAAATGATCGACCAGATCTTTCCTGGGATTTCCTTGGCGGGATTCTTCGGAAATGGAGAGATTGGTCCCGTAGGAGAGCGGAGTTATGCCCATGGTTACTCGGTTTCCGTTGTACTTTTTTATGAGATCTAAGTGGATTTCTCTTTTCCTTCCTTAATTCACTGTTAATCAAGAGCTTAAACCTTATGTCATCTACCTTAGACTCATTGAAACTTGCTAAACTTTGTGCAAAACTTGCGGAAGATAAAAAGGCGGTTGATCCTGTTATTCTTGATTTACGAAAAATCGAAGGACCCACCTACTTTTTTGTGATTATTTCTGCGGAGTCAGAGCCCCAACTCAAGGCGATTGCGAATTATCTTGAAAAAGAGGTTCGTGAAGAACTCGATCGCAATCCGCGAATTGATGGATTTCCTGCGAGTAAATGGATCGTGGTCGATTATGGAGATGTGATGGTCCATCTTTTTTTACAAGAACGTCGTGGATTTTACGGATTGGAGAGTCTTTGGAAAGATGCTCCCCGTTTAAAACGATAAACCGATCCTTGAGATATGGAGTATCTCAATCCCCGAGGAAAGCCGTTTACCTCAGAAGATGTCGCGCATCTTTTAAGAGCCCTTTCACGTATCCCTTTAGACCCCCAAAACTTTGAGGGTGAGGAAAGAGAGATTGCCCAAGGACTTCAGTCGATCCAAACCAGAGTTGAGGAATCGATCGTTTTGTATGAGAGAGGTCTAGGAACTCCGTTACCTCATTCAAAAAGGGAGCTTTTAAAGCAATCCCTCACGGCCAAATTACTCCAATCCCATTCTCCGACGGAGAGCGGTTCTGTTTCTGATTATCTTTATCGGAGTCAAAAGTCTTTTGAAGAACTTCTCAAGTTGAGTAAACGAAGAAATTTCACTCAGGGGGAGACCAATGAGTGAGCCGATAGAGGAGTGGATCGGATTTTCTTTGCAGAAGCCGAAAGAGGGATACCCGATGTATGAGTCAGAGGGAAACTGGATTTATCTTAAAAAGCCCCTTTCCCAATGGCCGAAGAGTCTTAAAACAATTTGGGAGCAGGAATTGGCCTATCTTTTTTCAATGGATGTTGAGGCACGCGATTTTTTAGGGGATCAAAGACTTTGTCTTTGCGTTGATACCAAAGATTGTGGAGAGAAAACGACTGAGGTTGAAAATCGAGGTTGCTTCTATTATGCTCGGGGAATCTGTTTAGCTGCAACAAATCTGGCGAGTGATATTCCGATTTCATTTGGACTGATGGGGAGGCTCTTTGGGATCAGCAAGCAACGAGTCCAACAGATCTATGCGGGGGCTCAAAAAAAGATTATTAAGAAAATAATTTCCGACCCATTTTTAAAGGAATATTGCCTGAGCTTAGGCTTAGGTTCCACCCATCTTCCCTCTGCTGAGGATCTTTCTTCTGAAATTGACTCGATTTTAAGTTAGCAATAAAAAAACCACAGAGGTGAATAGTCCTCTGTGGTTTTGTAATAAGCGATAAAACTAACCGGCTTTTAAAGCAGAGCTAATTTGAGAGAACTTACTCTTCACTTGAGTTCCCACGGATTGTAGGACAACGACTGCAACGATCGAAATGAAGGCAAGGATTAAGGCATATTCAACGAGGGTTTGCCCTTTTTTCCCGCGGGGAATCATTTTTTTGACATTTAAAATCATATTTTTTGACATTTAAAATCACCTCCTTTAGCTAACCGCAGTATACTGCCTCATTTTCTAAAAAATGCAAAAAAAATCTTTTCACCATGTTTATGCCTATCGCGACCTGTGGGACAACGAACTTGGGAAAAACCGAGATACGACCAAAAAGGCTAAGGCCTGAAACTGGAAACCTTTTTTGAAAAGTTTGAGCAATTCCCCGATGCGCCGAATGCGGATTTACCAAGCCGATTGGAGTCGCCGAATGGGAAACTCAAGTCGTTAAAAAACTTGCGAAAGAATTGAAGGGAAGCCTCCCAACCGTGGACGAGATTGAGGCGGAATTAGGGGAAACAGAAAAGTCAGAATAAGGGTATTAACCTCATAATGAGGGTAGTAGTAAGGGTATTATCTGATTTCGCTTTCGCAAAGGGGAGTCTGACCATCGGAAAATCTCGGCATTGAGCCTCGATCCCGATTGACTCTCTTTTATTCTTTTGACTGAGATAATAGTTTAAGTTTTATCCAGTTCGCTTGGATCAACGCTTCTTTTTTAGCTCGTGACCATTTTTTGAGTTGGGTTTCGCGTTGTCGTGCGGAGGTTAAAGAAGAGTGATTTTCGAGCCAGACGACCTGTATCGGTCTGTAGAGTCGTGTTGTTCGTGATGCGGTCCCTTTGTCATGTGCAGAGAGTCGGGAGAGGAGGTTTTGAGTGCAACCGACGTAAAGGCGACCAGACTGGAGACGGAGGATGTAGACGGTGGGAGTGTTTCGATTTAAGTCAGGATTGAGTTGATGAGCGGATTCGATCAGGTTCATCCAGAGGGATTGGGAGAGGAGTGGCGGGAAGACAAGCCCTTCGACAGGCTCAGGGCTTTCAGCCCAAAATTTTCGGACCTTCGACGGTTTTTCGACAGGCTCAAAACTTTCAGCTCAAAACCTTTGGCTCAGGGCTTTCAGCCCAAAATCTTCAACTCAAGACGTCGGGTCTTTTTGTTTAGGCCGGAGAGATGGGGAAAATCTAATAAGAAATGTCCTTCGACAAGCTCAGGACGTCGCATCTCTAAATCTCGGCCGGAGGCGTCGAGCTTGTCGAGATGCTCCGGAGGTAGGGCTCGAACCTACGACCAATCGGTTAACAGCCGACCGCTCTACCACTGAGCTACTCCGGAATGGCAGGGAGGTGAATTTATATCGAGTGATTTAAATCGAGCAAGCTTTTTTGTTTCAATATTTCTCTTAAAAAATCACGCATCACGAACGACCCGAGTCGATTTATCGATAGGGGGCCTCTGGCTCGAAACTCATCCCTCTTTTACCTCCGCACGGCAACGAGAAACCTAACTCAAAAAATGGTCGAGAGCTAAAAAGGAGGCGTTAATTCAAGAAAAATGGGAGCTAAGACCACTCGCAATCTTTTGGACTGAATGCGTTTTTTAATCTCTGAAAGAACAGAGGCATAACGATCTGTCATCATCTCTCTTCCTTGGTAGAAAGAGCGGAAGTCGTCAAATCACCCAAAAAACGATCGTGCTCGAGCTATAGTCCAAGGGGAGGGAGCCCTAATTCTTTCAGGAATTCATTGTGATGAAGTGTTGATTTTTTGATGTTTTTCTCGATCTCCACTAAGCTGTTATGCGTCGCAATCAAATCAATTTCTTCCTCAGCGGTTGCGGTGCTAATGTAACGGGAGATATTGAGGTTGTATCCCTCTTCGGCGATTCGTTCCATCGAGATACGTTTGGAATAACGGTCCTCTTCCTTCCGGTGTTGGTAGGTGGAAATGATTTTTTCAATATCGTTAGGCTCTCCGTCCTTTCCTTCTCGCAGACGGTTCTGGCGTTTGCCTTTCTCAAAGTGCTCGGCGGCATTGATGAAGAGCACGTCGTCCGGCTTTTTACACTTTTTGAGGACGAGGATGCAGACCGGAATACCAGTGGAGTAGAAGAGATTCGCGGGTAAACCGATGACGGTGTCGATGTGTCCGTCTTTGAGGAGTTTGGTGCGGATGCGTTCTTCAGCGCCACCACGGAAGAGCACTCCGTGGGGCAGGATGATGGCCATGACTCCTTCCTCTTTCAGGAAGTGGAAGCCGTGGAGGAGGAAGGCGAAATCAGCGGCGGATTTCGGGGCAAGGCCATGATTTTTGAAGCGCACGTCATCACCCATGGCCTCGGAGGGGTCCCACCGGTAGCTGAAAGGGGGATTGGCGACGATGGCATCGAATTGGGGCTTCTTGGCGGGGTTGAGTTCACGCAGGAGGTCCCAGTCGTTGGTCAGGGTGTCACCGTGGTAGATCTCGAATTCTGAATCCTTCACCCCATGCAGCAACATGTTCATCCGTGCGAGATTGTAGGTCGTGATATTCTTTTCCTGTCCGAAGATTTTTCCGATGCCATTTGACCCTAGTTTTTTTCGCACATTCAGGAGAAGGGAACCGGAGCCACAGGCGAAATCGAGAACCTTTTCCAGACGCGCTTTTTTACCGGTCTTTGGCTCCTGACTGTCAAGAGTAACGATGGCGGAGAGAATGTCGGAAATCTGCTGGGGCGTGTAGAACTCGCCCGCCTTCTTGCCAGAACCGGCGGCGAATTGGCCGATCAAGTATTCGTAGGCATCGCCCAGTGCGTCGGAGTCCGTGGAGAAGTCCGCAAGACCTTCAGCGATCTTTTGGATGATGGTGCAGAGCTTAGCGTTACGATCCGTGTAGGTCTTACCCAGCTTGGGCGAAGCCAGATCGATCTCGGAGAACAGTCCTTGAAAAGTACTTTGGAAGGAGTCGTTTTCAATGTATTTGAAACCTGCTTGTAAGGTGTTGAGCAGTTCCGCGTTTTGCGTGCGAGCGAGGTTGGCAATACTCGTCCAAAGGTAATCTGGCTTGACGACGTAATGCACCTTACGTCGCATCTGCTTTTCAAACTCGGCGATATCATCGGGATTATTGGCATACCAAATGGCAAGCGGTACGCGGGGACCATCGGCCTCTACCTTGGGATAATCTTTTCCCAGTTCCTTCT
>CAMAQI010000055.1 GCA_945860255.1 Methylacidiphilum caldifontis | reverse complement strand
CAGGATTTCTTAAGGTTTCAATCCGTTTTTGATCACTGGTATCTAATCTTGCAATGGTATCTGGGTGAAGATGATCAAAACTCATGAGACCTCAATTTCATCAAAGGGCTTAAATTTAGAAAGATCATCGGATGACGATTCTTTCAATTTTGAAATTTCATCTTTTTTCTTCAAATGAACTTCGCTGTGCATCGTTTTCCTTTGATTTGTACGGCGTTTCTTTCTGGTTTCCTTTACAGAAGTCTCGACGAGAGAACGTAGTTCTCGGATCGCGGAGAAAACAGTACTCTCATCATAGTTTGCCAGCGATTTTTCTTTGAGATGACGCTGGGCAGCTTTTAATTCCCACAAGCTAATAGGAGGAAGTGCTGTATTGCGGTAAGGGATTGGGTGATAGGCTTTGTTATCTTCGTCCCAAAAGTAGATAATGCTGATGTCTCTGGGATCCCGTCTAAAGATAAATTTCCGGCGAATTCCATATTTTCCAGGAATTCTTGAATTGATAAAGGGCCGCAACACGTCGGCAAAATAATGAATTCCTTCGAGCCTCACGCCGTATTCATTTATAGTTCTTTCCTCAAAAGGTAAAAAATCCATTCGGAAAGATTCTTCATCTGTTACAAGTTGAGGTAATCCTATGCCCGTTATTTCGATTGTTCCTATGATCGCTTCGTTCCATGCTGCCAGGGGAGTTTTTCCTGTTCCTGAATGAATTTTGGCATGATAGTTATTGCAAATAAAAATGGTTAAATAACGCTCAAGTTCAGAAATTGTGAGGGCTGATTTTTTATCTGAATCGTAATCTCCTCTTTCATCGGGATTACTAAAAGTTGCACCAGGAAGAGATTTTAGATGATCGGCCAGAACTTTCATGTAGCGCTCAATATGGCCTCCCCAGTGAGGTTGAGCCACAGGTCTCCACTCCAGTTCAATCCCATAATTTTTACATGCCATTTTTAGCATTTTACCGCGAAATTCTTTGGCATTATCGGCGTGAATAGTTACAGGTAAACCCCAACAGGGCCAATTAGCATTCACGCCCAACTGCATGAGCCATTTATCTTTAGGCAGACATGATCGAGTGATACATAGCCCCGTTGAGAGAGTTCCTGGAGGATCGAATGAAATATAAAAACCTAGAACAATCCGGGAATACACGTCGAAAGCTAGAGTGATCCATGGCCTCCCTACAGGCATTCGAGAGGAATCATCAACAAGAATGATGTCCAAAAGAGTGTGGTCAATCTGAACTGCTGACAGAGGGAAATCTGCCGAGATAGAATTTTTATTTTCTGTAAAATTTTGCTCCGCGTATCTCCATCCATCACGGCACTTGCTTTTCTTATATTCAGGAATTGACCGAATTCGATTTCGAACAGTATTAATATGAGGGGGTTTAATTCCCTTTTCCCTGCATTTTAATACGATGGCTTCGTAAACTCGTATCATGGAGAACCGTTGATTGGTCAAATAAAGACTTTGAATCGATTCTTGAATAATCTCTTCCACTTCATTTTCTAAACGTACTTTTCCGATTTTGGGTCCTCTTTGAGAAGGAAGAAGCGATATAACTTTACCGGTTTTAAGAAAGCGTCCCAGCCATTGGTAAAGTGTAGCCACGTGAACTCCTTTTTCCTGAGAGATTTTTCGGTAAAGTGCTTTTTCTCTTCCTCTCGAAAGAAGTGGTTTAATCGTATTAAACCGATCCACTGCAATTTCCCATTCCCCAGGCTTCAAACTTGAAAGTTCGGCGCTTTCACTTCCGGGTTCTAATGAGCGAATTTCTGAAATTTCAATGACTTCGCGATTACCCTTCAAAAGATGAAAGGCGACCACCTTTTGGGTATCAATCGCCGAATCAAAGGCGAAGTCTTGATCCTTATACCGAATGATCTCTCCCTTTTTGAAATTAATAATTTTCATTCATTCGTCATGGGGATGTCCCTCGTGTAAATCCATAAGGGGGATTGCATGGTGAGCTTCTGGCTTAAATCGCTAACGAAAACACGTTGTAATACAAAATACCAAAGAGTGCTTAAAAGAGATGCTTTTGCATAGAAGTCATTTTGAGGGGCAGGTTCGAACTTTTCGGAATCAGCAACCCTTCTTCGGGCGGCTTCATCAAGAAGCTCTTGAACCGTTATAATTTTCCCCTCCTGAAGAATTTCTAACAGAAGTTCTCCTTCTACGACTTTGGGCTTAATTCTTCGATATGATCTCAAAAATTTTGCATTCCAAAAGAGCGGAGTTCGAATGTCATCTTCTGTTAAAACCTTGTACTCCCATCCTCGTTCTTGGGCATATTTTTCAGCTGCTTTAAATTTAAGGGCGTATTCGTGATGATTTTGTTGAAGATCTTTTTTGTATTTTATTTCTGCTAGTAGCGGGCATTTTAGTAGTCCACTTACGTGGTTGGTACGGTAATACACGAGAATATCGGGAGTATAATATCCCATTTTCCCCGACAAAAGCTCATACGGGATCCTTACAGGCTGATCATAAAAGGAGCTTACCAAAGGATCGAAATCCAAAAGAATGAGAAAATCTCTCTCTAAATCCGATTCAAAAGCCTTAAAAAGCTCGTCTTTTACAGAAACAAGGGCTCCCGTGAGACTTGTATGGCTTTTTTTAATTTTTCGAGCACTAAGCATCCCTTCTTCGAAAGCTTTCCCTCCTCGAAAATTCATGAGAGCAGCATTCATTTCCGGCTCCTTATATGGAGCGGATGTGTTTGGTCGAAAAAGGACCTTTGGCATAGTAAACAGCTGTAATAATAACACATTTTCATAGCTTTGCTAAAATAATTTCGATAAATCTTTTGTTACTTTTTTGAGGTATTAATTGTTAAAAATTGCTAAATTCACCTTATATTTTCGGGTCATTTAATGTTTTTGTCAGGATCGAAAGTCCCCTCCCCTGGAGAGGTCAGCCTCGCTCACGAAGGGGTTTTATTTTTAGATGAGTTTCCGGAATTTCGACGCAGTACCTTAGAGGTTTTACGACAACCGCTTGAAGATGGAAAGGTCACGATCACCCGAGCCACCGGAACCCTTACTTTTCCCGCCCGATTTATGCTCGTGGCGGCGATGAATCCCTCTCCCACCAGCCGACAAGGGGAGGGAGGGAACTCTCCCGGGGTGCTTTCACAAAAATATCGAGATCGAATCTCGGGTCCACTTTTAGATCGGATCGATGTTCAGATCGAAGTTCCTGCCTTAAAAAAAGAGGATTTCTTTGATCGTCCCTTAGGCGAGAGTTCGGGATCGATTCGGGATCGCGTCAGTGCTTGTCGTGAGCGACAAAGTAAACGGTTCAAAGAAACTCCCGCGATCCGCTGTAACTCACAAATGGGGGCTACTGAAATTCGTAAATATTGCGCCTTAGGGGAAATGACCCAAAAGATGATGGAGCAATCGCTCGAGAGCCTTCGATTAAGTGCCCGCGGCTTTGATCGTGTCCTGAAAGTGGCAAGAACCATCGCCGACCTCGCCGATCGTCCGACCTTAATCGAAGAGGATCTTTTTGAAGCAATTCAATTTCGCTCTTTAGAACGAAACTATTGGAGATAATCAAAGGAATGAAACCTCTTTGAATCACTACTAAAGATTGGCTGCACAGAAAACCCTTCCCCATAGGATGTCGCACGAATTGATTTACCTCTCAGATTCCTAATCAAAATTTGGGTTAAATTAACTTTTTTTTATGAAAAATCATGACATGCTCTGATTCGTTATGCCTAGAGAAAAATATAAATCGGTGACATTAGAGGATATCGCAAAAAAGGCGGGGGTCGCTATTTCAACCGTTTCGAGAGTGATTAATGTGCCCACATTGGTAAAATCGAAGAACGTGACCAAAGTGAGACTCGCAATGGAGGCTCTAGGATACGATCAGGGATCGGGGTTTGTCGCTCCCGAAAATCCCTCACCTTACGAACGTCGAAAAAACGAGTCTACTTTCGCAATTTTGCTGTTGGGTGACATTACGCTTCAGTGGATCTCACAACGTTCTCACATCTATATGTCCGTATTTGATGGAATTGAATCAGCACTTCGGAATCAAGGGGCAAACTGTCTCATCCGAACGATTCCGGATGAAAGCGCGTTTGAGGCCTTCGTTGAACAAAAGAGCGCCGTCGGTTATTTTTTGTTGAGATCTCCCGATGGACTCACGCCTCCAAAGAACTTATCGAATTATCCCGTCGTGACGATTTTAGGGACACAACGCCCCTCTCTAGGGGATTGGGCTTCCTATTCCGTTTCATCCATGGGAGAGATTGCCTCTGATGTTTTGCTTAAGTCTCGAAAACAAAAAATCTTCATTTTTCGTTCAACTCCTTCCCCTCAATTCAATAATCACAGAACCTCCCTCGTGATCGAAAAAATCAGGGAGCAAAGATTAGAACTGAGAATTTTTGAAGATATTCATCTTATTATTCGAGGCCCCAATCATAATCATGTGAATCAAGAAGTTATTTCCTCATTTCTGAATCAGATTTCTCCAGAGGAATGGAAAGAGGTCGGGGTGTTTACTGAAACGGATATGATCGCCTATGAAATTCACCGGCAATTAAAGCAAAAAGGTCTTTCAGATAAAGAGTTTCCGATCATCGTTTCACCTGACTATCATGAAGGGCGGTTTTCGGAGTTGCGCCCCAAAATAATAGGGATCGACTTTCATGCCGAAGAGATCGGCAAAAGAGCTGCTGATTTAATTCGTTGGAGAATACAGAATAAAGATGCGGTGCGTTTACACCTCATGATCGAACCGACTCTTGTAAAAAACAATTGATCCGAGCCTCGTTGTTGAACGGTTTATTTTTGCAAAGCAGAGGGATAGAGAATCGGATTTAGGCTTTTGACCCGCTCTTCTCTTTTTTGGTCTGGAATAATTAAGGTGACGAGCACCTGCTCTCCCTTGCCCTGCCAATTTGAGTCAATAGAAACTGCTTTGAGCGGTTTTATTCCTGTGACACGCACCCAGCCTCTCAGTCAGCGAAACTTTTAGGGAAACCCCAAAAAATATGGATCGATTCTGGATGGAACATCCTTCCGTCCAATCAACCTCCTCTCCTCTCCTGTTTTCAAATAGAACTCCTTTATACACAAGCATCGGAACCTTCTTCGTTAATTCCTGCCGAGGCATTGATTACCATTCAATGGCCCCCTGTTTTAAATGAAAAGATAACCGATTCTACAATTCATAAACGAGGCGGGCATATATCGACTCGAGTTCTTTTCCCGACGCCGTAATAAAACGAATCATGAAACATCCAAGAGTCCCTTCTCTCAAAGAGAGCGCAAATAAAATGAATAATTCCTATTCGCGCGCTTTTTCACTTCCTGAAGTCATGATTGCCGTAGCGATGACTCTTCTCCTTTTTTATTTACTCGCTCAATCAACCGATGCCATACGTAAGGTCATTAAACTTTCCCGCCAAAATGCCGACTCAAGCTTGGAAGTCGTTCGTTTTTTTTCACGTTTACAGTTTGATTTAGAAAATAGGCCCAAAAGAGCTGATATTTCATATCTTATCAATAACTTAGACCCGATTCAAAAAGCGGACCAATATCCCGACACGCTTCGCTTTATGAGTGAGGTTAAAAATACGCAGGAAAATCGTCGTCTTTCGTTAGTTGCCTATAGACTTCAAAAAAGTTCGGACGGATCTTATGGAGTTTATCGAGGCGTACAAGGATATGGCTGGCAAGATATTGGATTTATGGGATTTGATGCAAACGGGATTCCTCTTCCAGTGGCACAATCGGTACGGATCTATCAAAAAATATTTCCATTTGATTAACCCCAATTCATGAAATAGAACTTTTTTACTTTATTTGATTGAAAAATAGGCTTTCCACTCAAAAGGTTTGATCTATTGTCCTTTCTTATGATCGGGATAGTGGATTATGGAATAGGGAATCTCCGAAGCGTCGAAAAAGCCTTTCAAAAGGTGGGCGGGAATCCTTTTTTTGCAAAATCTTCCCGTGAATTTTCTCGAGCCAAAGCCCTTGTTCTTCCAGGAGTCGGAAATTTCGGTGATTGTGTTCGTGCGCTCCATGCAAGTGGAATGTGGGAAGGGGTCATCGAATGGATTCAATCCGGTCGTCCTCTTTTAGGGATCTGTGTCGGTTATCAGATGCTTTTTGAATCCAGTGAAGAGGATCGATCGGTTCAAGGACTAGGAATCTTAAAAGGGAAGGTCATCAAGTTTCAAGGAACTGCTCTCAAAATCCCCCAAATTGGCTGGAATCAAGTTCAATTCCTCAAAGACTCTCCCTTGAATAAAGAGCTCCATCGCGGAGAGTATTTTTATTTTGTTCATAGTTACTATCCGGTTTTAGAAGATCCCTCCTCGGCTCTTTTCTCAACCGAATATGGGATCTCTTTTATCTCGGGAATCGCTCAATCCAACCTCTTTGGCGTTCAATTTCACCCCGAAAAGAGTCAAAAAGCGGGCCTCACTTTACTGAAAAACTACGTTGAGAAATACCTATGAAAATCCCCATCATTGAACTTAAAGAAGGAACTCTCCTCTCTAAGGATGTCACCAGTCCAAATGGTCAACTTTTGCTTAAAAAAGGGATGCCCCTGACGGACAAACATATTAAGGCCTTTAAAATGTGGGGAATTACCGAATTTGAAACGGAAGAGGAAAGCGATACTCCCCTTCTTAATTTTGAACCGCATATTCTCGCAGAGGCCGATACGACCCTTCAGAAACATTTCTATGGATCGGATCTCTCGAATCCCCTTCTCAGTAAAATCTATTCCTTTTGCCTGAATCGATTTGCCCTAAAGCTCTCTCAAAAGGGAACACGACCATGACATTCGAACAATTCTTTCGTGAGACGAACTCTCTTCCCTCTCTTCCGACAATCTTTTACGAACTCGAAAAAGAGATCGATCACCCACGCTCTACCTCCGATTCGATCGGTGAGATCCTTGCGAATGATCTCAGTTTAGTCTCACGATTACTTGCGCTCTCGAATAGTGCTTTTTATGGATTTTCAAGACGGGTCGAAACGATCCCCAATGCGATTCAGCTCCTCGGTTTAAAACAGATTCGCGATTTAGTCATGGCGACCGCAGTCATGGATTCCTTTCGAGGGATTTCCAGCGATCTCCTCGATATGAATCAATTCTGGGTCCACTCCATCGGCTGCGGGGTTGCCGCAGCGGCCTTGGCACAAGAAAAATCAGACCCCACCCCAGAACGTTACTTCGTCGGAGGATTACTTCACGACATCGGCCGGCTGGCGATGCTGATTAAAATGCCCAAGGAGATGTCGATCGTCCTCACTCAACACCAAGAAACCCGAGTCCTGACCCATCTGATTGAACAAGAGGTCATTGGTTTTGATCATCCCGCCGTCGGAGGAAAACTCGTTGAACAGTGGCGACTTCCGATTGCTTTATCGGAGATGGTGAAACATCATCATTCGCCTGAAAAATCAATCTCTGCCTCTTTTGAAACCGCCGTCATTCATATCTCTGATATCATCGTTCACGCTTTAGAACTCGGAAAATCAGGGGAAACGATCGTTCCGTATCTTAGCCCTATGGCTTGGGAGAGAATTGGATTAGATCTGAATGTTTTAGATAAAGTAATGGAAAACACGTTAACGCGCACCGAACAACTGTGCCAAATATTTATTAAAAAATAAGATCACCGTGAATTCTAACGAAGAAAAAATATCGATGGACATTCTCCATTACGCCACGCGAATTGATTCGATCCGCGATCTGGTGAATAATTTTCAACTCCTTCAAGGGGAGTTTCACCAAACGACAAAAAAAGAGATTCTCATCGAACGTTCGCTTCATTTCATCAATGGACTTTCGCTGTGGACGAACTTTGGCTTTACCTGGTTCGACCCACAAACCGGGCTCTTTGATCTCGTTGAAGTATTAAAAGAGCCCGATCGTGTTTTTATGGAACAACTCCTCGATCAACTCATTGAGTCTGGCTCCTTTGCCTCGTCACTCCAGCTGAGTCGAGTCGCCACTTTTGCAATAGAGGAAAAACAGATCATCCTCTCTCCGATCCGCTCAGGACATGATATCAAAGGAGTTTTCATCGGCATTAGCGGAGAAAAAATCGAGCAAAATCGCGAATTCGAGTTGCATTTTTTAACCCTTGCAATGAACTCTTTAGGAGCCGCCATTCGTCGTGTCGAATCCACCGATAAACTATCGATCACCAATGTTGATTTAGGAGAACTGATTCTCAAGAAAGTTGCGGAATCAGAAGAGGCTCGAATGTTTGCTGTCGCCACCAATCAACGAATCATCGATTTCTTAAATCTCTATCATAACGAAGTCTATAACTCGCTCAATGGAGTCCTCGGTTTCGCACAACTCATGATGGAAACGGTTGTTTCAGCGGAACAACGCGAAAGTATGGAGTTCATTCTAAAAAGTGGCAATCATCTTAAAAAGATTACCAGCGACTCTCAAAAATCTCGTGTCGTTATTGATGGAGTCTTAAGTGTCGATCTTCGATCCGTTGACATCGAACGGTTTTGGCAAAACTTTAATCGAGCAACCAATGAGCTATTTAAAGAGAAACAACGCACGGTGATCTGGAAATCTCATTTCCCCCGTTCCTTTCACCTCACCCTCGATGAGATTCGGCTTCGTCAACTCCTCCATTCATTGACGGAATTGATTTCAAATCTGTGCCCTCATACCCCACTCTTAATCGAAGTCCGCTATCAGGAATTCCAAGAGGAGCTTATCTTTTCTTTTGAAAGTCAGGAACTTTTTGAACATCACCAAAAAATTAATTTCACCTCATACGCTCCTCTCACAGAAATTCTTGAGCTCAATCGACAAATCATCCCTCTCTCATTTGGAATGTGTCGATCGATCGCAAAATTTGAAGGCTGGATTCTTGATCTTCATGAAGAGGAAAATGAGAAAACCGAGATCCGATTGCGAATTAATGCTTCAGGGAGAAAGAAACTATGAGCCATGATGAATCAGGATTCATTTTAGCGGTCGATGACGATCCGATTTCACTACGCCTCCTTCAAGGGGCCCTTCAGAAAGGAGGCATTCAGGTTCTCACCGCATCCCATGCGAAGGAGGCCCGAGAGATCTTAATCGAAAAAGAGTTTCGCCAATGTCTCTGTGTCGTGAGTGACTATCGAATGCCTGAAATGACCGGCTTGGAGCTTTCTCAATGGATTTCAAAAGAGGATAAAACCCTCTCCTGCATTCTCTTAAGCGCTGAAGCCGACAAGCAAATGATCTCTGACTCCCTGCGAGTCGGTGTCCTTGATTTTCTAGAAAAACCACTGATCCTCAATGTGGTTCGCAATGCCGTTCAAAAAGCGATTGATCAGACGAAATCCAAAAGAAATCTTCAGGAGAGCCGGAACCAAGTTAACGAAATCCAAAAATTTCATCACACAATCCTAGGACTTCAACATACGGCTTCGATTCAACAAATTACGTTTCGATTCATCCCCATGCATGAAGTCGGCGGAGATTTTATCAATATCTTTCCGCTTCCCAATGACACTTACATAGTCGTCGCCACCGACGTTTCGGGACATGATCTGAAAGCCGCTTTTGTCTCTGCCTTTTTTCAAGGAGTGACACGGGGAATGATTGAGAAAGGGGCCTCAATCCGCGAGATCTATACCTTTACGAACCGCTTTTTAATCGATGAATGGGGAAAAGATACCGGAGGGGTGGCGATGTCTCTTTCCACCTGTTCTGCGATCATTGATCTGCGCAATAAAACATGCGATCTCACAAATCACGGATTCCCCTCTCCCTACTACGTTACCGAGGAGGGAAAAATTCGTGAAATGATCCAAGGAGGCCCCCCCTTAGGATGGTTTTCCGATATCGAAGAAAATGAAATTCACTTTCCGTGCCAAGAGGGTGGAGCGATCTTTTTTTGGAGCGATGGACTCGATGATACGGCCGTTCGAATGGGGATCAACTCCTTTAGTGTTTTATATCGATTTTTAGAGAGTCCGGAAGGAGAAAAAGAGATCCAAGAAAAAGCGGTCGATGATCTCATGGTCGTTCGCTTTGAAATGACAAATGCCCAAAAAGAAGGGGGTTGGCATCCTATTTTTTTCACTGAATCGTGTGGGGCAGACCACCTCAAGATCGATCACATGCAAAAGGAGTGGCAGAATTCACTTCAATTTTTATTCCCAACAATACCAGAAGAACGAATCTATGACATTTTACTGGCAACCCGTGAATCCTATCTCAATGGAATGATTCACGGAGCAAAAAAAGATCTAAACAAAAAAGTCCTTTTACAGATCTGTTATCATCGAGAAAATAAAAAAATTCGAGTTCGAATCGACGATCCAGGAGTCGGTCACGGTCTCGATCTCGCCGAACCAATGGAAAGCCTTCAACTCAAACTCCACGACGAACATAGTGGCCTGACGATGATTAAATTTCTTTGCCAAGAGATTAAAAACGAGCGCAACGGCGCCACCGTGATCATGGATTTCGACTTTGAAGCAATTCCGTTAACTTAAAGATTAACCTAAAACCGGCAATCCATTTAACCACGGATAACACAGATATCACGGATGGAGGAGTTTATGAAAATGAATCTCTGTTTTTTCCTTCACCCAGAAGGTGAAGGGGTAATTTTTCCTAAACCGTTGAAAATCCGTGTGATCCGTGATATCCGTGGTTCCAACTGCTTTTTTTAGGATTAAGGAAGCTCGACCGGTACCCCTTGATCATTAATCGTCACCAACGATTGAGGATACTCTGCTTGGAGCCCGATCTGTAACGCTTCACAGAATTCCGGTTCCCCGTGGACCAACATAAACCGCGATTTCTTTCCTGTAATACGATGGGTATAGGCAATCAACTCATCATGATCAGCATGACCGGAAAAGGCCTCGAGTCGTTCAACCTTCAGCTTGACATAATGCGGCTCACCAAAAATATTAACTTTCTTTTCCCCAGCCAAAATCTTAGCCCCTAAGGTATTTTCGGCACAGTGACCGACGAACAAAACGGTATTACGTTCATCCTCAATATTGTTGGCGAGATGATGTAAAATACGACCGGCTTCACACATTCCCGAGGCCGAAAGAATAATAATGGGTTCATGAATCTTATTCAGCTCCATCGAGAGACTCACCTCACGGATATAATGAATATCCGCCCAACCAAAGGGACTCTTATTCGACATTAAATAGTCATGAATCTCCGTATTATAACACTCGGGATGCAGTCGAAAGATCTCCGTGGCATTCACCGCCAAAGGACTATCGACATAAATCGGTATCTTCGGAAAACAATCCACCTCGCGCAACTGGTGCAACATGTAAACGACCTGCTGGGCACGTCCCACTGCAAAAGTGGGGATCAGAAGCTTTCCTTTTTTCTCGATCGTTTCATTCACAATCCGACAAAGATCTTTCTTCAAACTTTTAATATCTTCATGCTTGCGGCCTCCATAGGTACTCTCCAAGAGGATATAATCGATATTCTCGCACGGCATCGGATCGCGAAGAATCTCATGCTTTCCCCGCCCGACATCCCCCGAAAAGAGAAACCGTTTTTTGACCCCCTCCTCCTTATAATCAATAATGATCTGCGCCGACCCCAGAATGTGTCCCGCATCAATAAATGTCGCTGTCACCCCATCTGCGATCGGAATCGGACGATTGTAATCTATCGCCACAAAATGCCCCATGATATCTTCCACCTGTTGTTGCGTGTAAATCGGGTGAAAAGGGGGAAGACTTTTCTTTTCCCTCTTTTTATTCACATAAGCAAGGTCTTGCGCTTGAACCTTGGCCGAATCGGCAAGCATGATATTGCAAAGATCTCGTGTGGCAAAAGTCGTATAAATATTTCCCTGAAAGCCATGAATGCCTAAAGTCGGGAGATTTCCGGAGTGGTCGATATGAGCATGCGAAAGAATAACCGCTGTGATCCCTTTGGGGTCAAAAGGAAGGTTTTTATTTCTTTCGTACGACTCCTCACGTTTTCCCTGATACATCCCACAATCAAGAAGAATTTTCTGCCCATTGATCTCAAGAAGATGCTTAGATCCCGTTGTCGTGCGAGCCGCTCCGAAAGAAGTAATTTTCATAGTTCCTAATACTATCCTACATCAAAACTAATAGCTGTCCAAGGGAAGTTCGTATTTTTTATCTTTTTTTCAGAAAAAAGTGATTGAGGTAAAAAATAAGTAAAAGATTCCCCTTGCAAATGAGAAGCAGAATCCCTAGGCATGCAGTGCGGGGTGGAGCAGCCCGGTAGCTCGTC
>CAMAQI010000054.1 GCA_945860255.1 Methylacidiphilum caldifontis | reverse complement strand
CTATCTCGGAATTATTCGGGGATTTTCAGAGATTCATTTTGAAACACTTCCTGTTGAGTCGGCTCTCTCCTCTCATTTTGTATTTATCATGGAGACGGTGGATCAAGTTCAAAAATTTATTGATCGGGTTCTGTGCTCGGAAGAAATCCTGCAACGACAGGAATGGAAACAGCCTTTTTGGATCGAAATTGATCACGAGATGAGATCGATCCTCAAGACGGTGGAGGCCCTTGAACTCCTCATTCCAGAGGGTTTGATTTTAAATGATCTTTCGAAAATAGCGACCTCTGTAACGGAGATTTTAAAATTTTCGGAGGACTTTATTGATCATAGTTTTAAAGAATTTCTCAACGAACCGGATGAATGATTTTTTGATAGAATCCCCCTCCCATCAAGGCCCCTGTCAACGGTCCTAAGAGGTAGACAAACCACCAACCGATTCCGTTCGCAGAAAACGGAACCGTTCCCCATCCTGCGAAGAGGGAGAATAAGCGAGGTCCTAAGTCCCTTGCGGGATTAAAAGAGGCCATCGTCATGGGGCCGAGTAAAGAGATTAAAATGGTCACGGTCAGTCCAATGAAAATAGCGGTTCCCTCACGAGGACGGGCTCCATTTTTATCGTCGGTCAGTCCAAAGATGATGACGACCAAAAGAAAGGTTCCGATCAGTTCAATTCCAAAGGCCTGAGAGGTCGAAATCGGAAAGGGTGCCTGATCGATTGGTTTTCCAGAGGGATTCGGATAGAACTCTCCAAAGAGCATGGCAGTGGCGACGCTTTCCGGAGTTCCTCTTTGAATCCCTGTTTTCGTTTCATAAGCAACGAGAGGGGCGGAGTAGATCCAAAAGAGAACCGCTGCCGCGCAAAAGGCACCGAGACATTGGCTTGCCAGATAAAGAGGGACCTCTTTCCACGGATGTTTTTTCCAAGTGGCCAAAGCCAAGGTCACCGCGGGATTGAGATGGGCCCCGCTCAGCGAGGCGGTTAGGTAAATCGCTAAAGCGATTCCGATTCCCCAAACAATCGCAATTTGAAAAATTCCGACTTGTGCCCCAGTGAGGACTGCGGCACTCACCGATCCACATCCAAAGAACACGAGTAGAAAAGTTCCGATGAATTCTCCCCAAAAGATTGAACGATAGCGTTTCATGGCTCCTCACTCTTGAAGTTCTTTACAAAAGGGTCAACATTATTCGATTTATACGGAACTATCTTGGAAGGCAATCGTGGTCATCTCTTCGGAGAGTCGGAGTCGATCCATTTTTTCCAAAGGAAGACTGGTGAATAGTTCGAGCCGACGTCGAATTTGAAGGGCGACTTCGTAGATTTGATGTATTTTTTCCTCTTCAGTTCCTTGAAATTCAGCCGGATCGGGTGAGGACCAATGGGCGATGATCGGTTGTCCAGGCCAAATAGGGCACGATTCCTTGGCGTTATCGCAAACGGTAATGACAAAATCAAAATGAACTCCTTTAAATTCCATCCATGATTTACTTCTCGCATCGGCCGTTGAAATTTGAAATTTTTCATTTAAAACTCTTTGAACTAAAGGATTGATCACTCCTGTCGGATTAGCCCCGGCGCTGCAACTATTAAAACGGAGGGGGTCGATCTTTTTGAGGAGATATTCCCCTAAAATACTTCGGGCAGAGTTTCCGGTGCAAAGAAAGAGCAAATCAAATTTTTCGTTTGTCATGAACTTTATTTAAATGATGAACGGAGATTGAGGAGTTTTTTTTTGTGACGAACAGGTAAAATCTTTGGAATTAAGATTTACCGATTTCGTTCCCTCGTTATGATTCATAAAATTTATGAAATGGCGCTCTTTTGTTCCGATGGTTTTTGTGGTCCTCCTTTTTGTCGTTGCGGCCCACTATTATTTGCGTGGTTTTGTTCATCAACGTTCCCATGGAGTCATTTTAATGATTGCGAACGGGCTTGATCAGGAGATTTTAAATCGGGCTCGAATCAAGGTCTCCTCGAGGGGGCAGAAACTGTTCCTTGATCGAATGCCAATTATGGGAGGGAGTTATCCCCAGAATGCATTTTTGACGGTTCAGGGGTTTGAATCCCCAGCCCCAGATGAGGCGGCGGCAGCGACGATGTTAGCCTCTGGAGTTAAAGTTCGTAACGGTTTTACAGCCTCGACGACACAAGGACAACGCTTGGATAGTTTGATGTATCGCGCTCAAGTCTATGGCCGTGGAACGGGCTTGGTGACCAATGGAGAATTAACGATGCCAACGCCAGTCTCTTTTTACGGTTACATTCAAGGGAATGAGTCCGCTGAATTTCGAAATGCGGCAGAGTTGATCGACAGTTCAAAAATAGATGTGATTCTCGGTGGTGGGTCCCGATTTTTTCGTCCGATCTCTGTATTCAATGAAAAGGGAAGAACGGACGGTCGCTCTTTGGAAAAAGAGGCCTTAATCAAGGGGTATACGGTCGTTGAAAGTAGTCAGGAGCTCGAAAAACTTTTATCCTGGAGAACGAATCAGTGTCTCGGACTCTTTCATTTGGGGTCCTTTTATTATTCTTCTCTTCGTGAGGGAGTCGGCACCACTCCTAATTTAAGTGATATGACTCGTCGTTCTATCGAACTCTTACAGAATAATTTGAGTGGCTATTTTTTAGTAGTCGAGGGGGCATTGATCGCCCAAGCCTGTCGATCGAATCTCACTGATCTTGCTGTTGAAGAGGCGATTGCCTTTGATGAAGCGGTCAAAACGGCGGTGACTTATGCGGGAAAAGAGTCCACGATCATCGTTGTTTGTGGCTATAGCTATGGAGCGCTTCCGATCTCCTCGGAGCTTTCTCCGGCATTTAATAAAAAGAAAAAAACAGAATCCCCTGAATGGTTATCAGGACCTGGAGGGAGAGCGATTAAGCTGACGGATAAACAATGGCAGCTTCAAAAAGAGAAAGAGAACTTTTTTTCTAAGAGTTCAGATTCTCCATTAAATCCTGGGGAGGCTATTGAGTTTTATCGTCAAGCGAGACCGACAACGAGTTCTGGATGGTTGATTTCCAATGGGTTTGGGGTGGAGAAATTAGGCGGAGTCTATTCAGCAGCCGACCTTTCCTCAAAAATTGAAAATTTATTTAAATAATTTATTGATATGACCTTGGCAGAGATTAAGGAAGTTCTTGAGCAGAAAGGATTAAGGCCACTCAAGCAATTAGGACAGAATTTTCTCTTCGATCAGAATATTTGTCAATGGTGGGTCGATTATGTTGCTGAATCCTTGGGGGGAACTCCTGATTTAATGGAAATTGGCCCTGGATTAGGTTCTCTCACAAAACCGCTTTTACAAAAGGGTTTCACGGTCACGGCAATCGAAAAAGATCGTGGGTTATCGGCCTATTTGCGGGAGGCTTTGGCAACTGATTTGAGGTTCACGCTTATTGAGGGAGATGCTTTGGATTGGTTGGCAGAGGCTCCAACCCTTCCAGAGATCGTTGTCGGAAATTTACCATACAATGTAACCTCTCCATTACTGACGATTTTTTTCAAGCGACTTCAACTTCCTCGGGCGATGTTTTTGCTCGTTCAAAAAGAGTTTGGAGAGAGAATCTCTGCCCCTACGGGAGACAAAAACTTTGGATCGTTAGCGGTTTTGTTTCAGACATTTTACAAAATTGAGAAAGCGAAAAAGGTTCCTCCGCAGGTTTTTTATCCGAAGCCTGAAATCGATTCGTTATTTATTTCGATGAAGCGACATGACCGTTTTTCCCTCCCGATCGAGCAAATTCCCGGTTTTGAGAGAATGATTCGTAAGGCCTTTTCGCAACGAAGAAAAAAATTAAAAAATTTACTTCCGATTCAAGAGGAGAGACGGGCCGAGGAGATCCGACTTGAGGAATGGGTTCCGCTTTATCTGGAGATGAAAGATTAAAAGGAAAAGGCCGCATCAGAATAATCTAAGCGGCCTTTGAGATCTTTTTAATAAATTAATTTTAATAAGAGAGTTCAACCTTATGGGATCGAACGTGACGGCTTGGACTCTTTTGTTCCGTTGATTCGCGTGAAAATTTGAGTGAAGTCAGGGGCCGGTTCAGCACGTTCACTGAGGATCTCTGAACGACCGACAAAAACGACACCATCTTCAATAATAAAACGGTTGGATCGGACATCGCCATAGACTTGGGCCTTTCCGCGAAGTTCAACGCGACCGCTGGCAAAGACGTTTCCTTGGACTTTTCCGTGGATTAAAACATCTTGAGCGTGAATATCGGCCTTAATAATAGCCGCATCTCCGATGACGAGAAGACCGCTTTCGGCATCAATCGTTCCTTCTAAACGACCGTGAAGATGGAGTTCTCCTGAGAAGGCGAGAACGCCTTTAAATTCAGTTTCAGCAGTTAAAACGGTTACACTCGGTTTTTGGAGCATATGGGTAGGTTCCTGATATTTGGAGGTTGCGTCGTTCTCCTTTGCCTCACTTAGGGAAGATAAGGAGGAGTAAGAACTACTTTTTGGGGTCTCAGATTTTCTTCGGATATTTTCAAACACGTGAGTTGCCTAAGGTTAGATTTGATTTAAGAGATCGACTGTTTTAGCGACGGGAAAGAATCCCACCAAAAGCACGTCGTTGACTTTCGATGACCTCAGAGGGAGGGACTTGTGGGGACTCAACGGGAGTTGTTTCTATCGAAGGGGTGGGGCTTATCTTGGGGATTACGGATTCCGCAATACGAGTGGAGGGGATTGGTTTAGCCGCTTGAACGGCGGCCTCTGCAGCTACTTTTTGACGCTCAAGAAGTTTTTCTTGAGACATATCCATTTCAACATGGCCTTTTAGATTTGCCCCGTCGTTAATCACGACGCGAGGGGACTTAATATCACCGACCATAATGCCACCGCGAAGAACTTCGACTTTATCGGAAGCGGTAATATTCCCCGTGACAGAGCCAGCGATGATAATGCTTTGAACCGTCACATTGGCGATGACAACTCCCGTTTCACGTACGTAAATTGAGTTTTCGAGAGCTATTGTTCCTTCAACTCTCCCCTCGATCGTCAGTGATTCCTCTCCGACGATTTCACCTTTGACCGTAATTGTTTTCCCAACGACTGTTTGAAGCTTGTCATTCATAATTACCCCGTTTTTTTTATTAAACTCTCATTCAGACGTAAAAAGTCAATTCAAATGCCTTAAGGATAAGGCGATCAATCAATTTATTAAAAATCCTCTGATTTGTGAATGATTTTTCCAACGAGTCCATAAGACTTAGCCTCTTCGGCGCTCATCCAAAAATTTCGATCGGTATCTTTTTCGATTTTTTCCACCGTTTGACCGGTTTGTTTGGAGAAAATAGCGTTCAATCGGCCTCGCATCCGGATGATCTCTTTTGCTTCAATGCTAATATCAGAGGCCTGTCCACCGGCTCCGCCGCTCGGTTGATGGAGCATGTAGCGAGTGTTCGGAAGGGAGTAGCGGCAGTTGAGAGGGACAGCGGAATAGATGAGGGCTCCTGCGCTGGCGACCCATCCCGTTCCGATGATTTTAACCTTGGGCTTCACGAACTTAAGCATATCGTGAATGGTGTCTCCCGCTTCAACGTGTCCTCCTTGGGAGTTAATAAAAACTTTAATCTCCTCGTTTGACTCCGCGGCGAGAGTGATTAATCGTTCAGAAACGGCTTGAGCAAGCTTTTGATTGATTTCACCAAAAATTAAAATCGTCCGGGCTTTGAACATTTTATCATCAAACTTCGATTTTTCCTCGACAGAGGCGGGGGCTGGTGTTTCTTCTTTCATGTCCTAAGAGATAAAGTCTTTTGAGCGAGAAAACAACGTTAAAAAATAAAATCAGTTTGATCGCAAATAAAACAACGATTTACTTTTTCCAAGATTGACACAGTCCTTTGAATATCTACAACGACTACATGATTCGACTTTCTTCTCGTTTCACGTGGTACTTTATCGCTCTATTCGTCTTATTATTAGGGGGGTCTGCGTTTGCTGAAATCCGTTACCAAAATCTTTGGTGGTTACCGAGTAACTACACCAAAATCGGCGAAGATATTGACTATCTCTATTACGGGATTTTTTGGCTAACTCTTTTCGTTTTCGTGGTCACCGAATTTCTTTTGTTTTATTGGTTAATCAAATTTCGGGAACAACCGGGACGTAAAGCACTCTACTCTCACGGGAATAATACCTATGAAGTCGTTTGGACAGTGATCCCAGCGGTCATTTTCTTTGCGCTCGCTTTTATTAGCAATCATCGTTGGTACACCTACTTTCCTTCGGATGGTCAATATGGAACCGCCTACAATAAATTGACCGAACATCTCCCGACTGCATTAGGGGATGTCATTCGTTTTGAGGGAAAGATTCCTGAAAATAAGATTTTGATCGAAATCACCGCCGAACAATATGGTTTTAATATTCGTTATCCGGGAGCGGATGGTGTACTTGGCGCGCATGACGAGCGTTTAGTTTCCAAAGAGAATAAATTGGGACTGATCGCAGATGATGTTGCCGGAAAAGATGATATTTTACTCTACAATGATATGGTGATTCCGGTTTCGCGTGCCGTTCAGATTCAACTGCGCTCCCGTGATGTGATCCACTCCTTTTATGTTCCAGAGTTTCGTCTTTATCAAGATGCCGTTCCCGGTAAGACAATAAGTTATCTTTGGTTTGAAACGACTGATGTGGCGAAGATCTCGCTCGCTTGTAGTCAGCTTTGTGGTTCAGGTCATTATAATATGCAAGGAAAGATCGCTGTGGTCACCCAAGCAGAATACGATCAATGGATGATGGCTAAAATTGAGGGAAAAAAGAAATCACTAGTGAATGTCGCTGGAACAAACCCAGACCTTCTCATTGCCAAAAAGAACTAAGAGGACCTACTTATGAGTGCACACGATTCTTCTCACGATCTCCCCTATTTTTCACCCGATGGACATACCTCTTTTTTTCGGAAGTATGTATGGTCTACCGATCATAAAGTGATTGGACTTCAATACCTTTTTACGAGTTTACTTCTTTTGTTATTAGGAGGAGGACTGGCTCTTGGACTTCGCTGGCAAATTGGTTTTCCAGAAACTCAGATGATGACCCCTGGATTTTATAACATGCTCGTGACGATGCATGCGACGATCATGGTTTTCTTTGTCGTGATGCCATTGTTGATCGGAGCCTTTGGAAATTTCTTAATCCCGTTGATGCTAGGGGCGAAGGATATGGCCTTCCCGCATTTAAATGCCGCCTCCTACTGGCTTTTTCTTCTCTCTGGGGTTGTTATTTGTTCTAGTTTTTTTGTGGAAGGAGGGGCTGCTGCTTCTGGTTGGACCTCTTATGCTCCGTTAAGTTCGACGCCAGCCTACAGTCAAACTCAATTGGGTCAGACCCTTTGGGCGGCTGCGATTTTCATTAACGGGCTGGCTTCGATAGCAGGAGCGGTGAATTATATTACCACCGTCGTGAATCTTCGGGCTCCTGGCATGGGTTATTTCAGAATGCCTTTGACCGTTTGGTCGCTGTTTATTACCTCGATTCTTCTTCTCTTGGCGGTTCCTGTTTTAGGAGCGGCTGGGGTGATGTTGATTTATGATATTAATTTCGGAACACAGTTTTTTACAGCGATTGCTGGTCAGCCCTTGCTTTATCAACATCTCTTCTGGTTCTTCGGTCATCCTGAAGTTTACATCATGATTCTTCCTGCGATGGGAATCGTTTCGGATGTCATGGTTTGGTTCTGTCGTAAACCGATTTTCGGGTATAAAGCAATGGCGTTGGCAATGGCGGCGATTGGAGTCTTGGGATTCGTCGTTTGGGGGCACCATATGTTTGTCTCTGGAATGAGTATTTTCGTTTCGAGTATTTTCTCGCTATCGACGATGTTGATTGCGGTTCCCTCTGCAATTAAGGTCTTTAACTGGCTTGGGACGATCTATGGCGGAAGCATCCGATTTAAAACACCGATGCTTTTTTCGGTTGGCTTCATCTCGATGTTTATTATCGGGGGATTAAGTGGAATTTTCATGGCCTCTGCGACCGTTGACCTTTTTATTCATCACACTTATATTATCGTGGCTCATTTTCACTACGTGCTTTTTGGGGGCAGTATTTTTGCTGTTTTTGCAGGGATTTACGGATGGTTCCCCAAAATGTTCGGAAGAATGATGAATGAGACGTGGGGAAAGGTTCATTTTGCATTGACCTTTGTCTTCTTTAATTGTGTTTTCTTTCCGATGCATAATTTGGGAATTGGCGGAATGATGCGACGTATTGCGGATCCTACGGTCTATGAGCACTTAAGAAATCTTCAGCCAATTAATCAATTTGTGACGATCAGTGCGATTCTTTTGGGTCTTTCTCAGGTTGTCTTCTTTATCAATTTCTTCCGCAGTATGTTTAAAGGGGAGATTGCTTCTCGTAATCCTTGGGAGGCAACAACTTTAGAATGGCAAACAGCCTCTCCTCCGACGCATCATAACTTTGATAGCACTCCACACGTTTATTGTGGTCCTTATGAATATAGTGTGCCGAATATGAAATCGGATTTTCTCCCTCAATCCTCGAAGCATGAAGGGATTGAGACTGAGAACGGAAAGCCGCTCCATTTGGAGCATGCTCACTAGGTTTTCAGATTGAATTGTTTTAAGAAAGAGGAGGATCGAAAGATCCTCCTTTTTTATTGCCCATTCTCTATTGAAAAATTCAGAATTCTTTTGAATTGGATTTAAAAAACTTCCACGCAAAGCCGCAAGGCTTCCCAAGGTTCTCCCCGTAGGAAATGGGAGAACTCTTAAATAAATCTTAACAACAAACTCCCTGTCTTTCGGGAGGAGGCTTGGGCAACTTTGTGGCTAATCTCTTTAGAACGATTTTTTATTATCGATATTAAAAAGGGAGGAGACGGATTCACCGGAGTGAATTCGGTGAATGGCCTCCCCTAAGATCTCGGCGACGCTGAGGACTTTCATGTTAAATCCTTCAATGGGTTGAACAGGGGTGCTGTTAGTGGTAATTAATTCGTCGATATCAGAACCTTTGAGTCGTGATACGGCTAATTCACCGAGAAGAGCATGGGAAATTCCGGCAAAAATTCTTTTGGCCCCCTCTTTTTTGAGGAGTCGAGCGGCGGCGGTGATGGTTCCGGCTGTTTCTGTAATATCATCGACGAGTAGGACATCTTTATCTTTGACTTCACCGACTAAAAAACCGGATTCAACCGAGGTAGCGCTCAACCGCTTTTTAGTGACAATCGCGAGTCCGGCATTCAGCATTTGACTGTAGGAAGCGGCCAGTTTCATTCCACCGACATCGGGGGAGACGACGACTAAATTATCGAGGTTTTTTGTTTTGAGGTAGTTATAAAATACAGGAGCGGCATAGAGATGGTCGACAGGAATATCAAAGAACCCTTGAATCTGTTGGGCATGAAGATCCATCGTTAGAACTCGATAAGCACCGGCAGCGACTAAGAGATTTGCAACGAGCTTGGCGGTGATCGGGACGCGGGGCTGATCTTTACGATCTTGGCGGGCATAGCCGTAGAAGGGAATCACGGCGGTGATCCGGTGGGCACTCGCACGACGTGCCGCATCGATCATGATCAGAAGCTCCATCAAATTCTGATTTGTCGGAGTGCAGGTCGGTTGAACGATGAAGATATCTTGATCTCGAACATTTTCATCAATTTTAACGAAGGTCTCTCCATCGGGGAAGGAGGTGACCGTCGCCGCCCCGAGAGGGATTCCAAGATAGTCTACGATGGCTTGAGCCAATGGAATATTGGCATTTCCTGAGAAGACTTTGAGATTGCGAGGTTTTGACATGACCAGCTCGTGAGTTCCTTAGAACTTAGCGGTCGCAGAAAGTTCGACGTAAGGAGCTGCTTCTAGTTTTACACGTGTGTTAGCCCGTGAGTAGTCAAAGGTTCGAGTGGGAACGTAACCGGCTTCAAGATTCACATCAAGAAAGGAGAGGGCTTTCCATGTGGCACCAGCTCCGATACGAACTTCTGAATAGTTCACAATCGAGCTATTGAGGGGATTTCGACCATGTTCACGTCCAAAAGACTCGCTCATCCGATAGCTTCCTCCTTTAAGATTAGCACCGACAAAAAGAGTAAGACGCTCATTCACTTCATATTGAAGTTGGGGCTTAGGTAGTACAAAGAAAAGAGTCCATTGATCGGAGAATTTCCAACGAACCCCAGCTCCGGGAAGAACCGGCATATCACGCCAAAGGTCGACACTGACGCCAAAGAACCATTGAAGATCTTTATCGACGATATAAGAACCGCCAATGATGAAGGGAACATTAACATCTTCTCCAGAGAGATTTTCAGAATCATTGTAAACTCCAGGAGTCGCCTCAACGCGCATGAACCATTGATCGCTAATCGTGTAATCAGCGCCGATGACCATTGCGGTGGATTGGAGGGTGTTCGGAGCGGGGAGATAAAAACCACCTTGTTTTGCAGTGGAGGGGAGTCCGAAGGAATATCGATCGTAATCAACTCCGACGCGAAGGAGGAGATTATCATTGAGTTGGGGAGAGATCACGTAGTTGATGTGATTGTTGATTTCAGTGACATTCCCAAATTTTTGATTACCGACCTTGGCATTTGCCCCGGCGACGTAGCTGTTATCTGAGGTAAATTCATGAGAGATTGCGAGTTCGCGTTGTTCGGGCTTAATTTTAGACTCTTTCTTCATCGATTTAGCGGAACTTTCTCCAGCAGGAAGAAAGGCAATGAGAGCCGTGAATGAAAAACCTGTAACAAATGCATGAAACTTCATAATGCCAGTACCTTGCGAGATTTATATGATTTCGCAAGGGTAAAATTTGGCGATCTTTGAATCTCACTTGGCGGTTAATTTCTTCCCTCTCCCCTTTTAAAAGCTATCCGGCTATTGGATAGTGCGAAGCTACAGAAAAACGCTACGAGTGAAGAGCCCGACCTTCGACCGCAAGAGCCGCCTCTTTGAGGGCCTCTGTCGTAGTAGGGTGAGCGTGAATCGTTCGGGCGAGATCTTCGGAGGAGCCACCAAATTCCATCAATAAAACCGCCTCTGCGATTAATTCCGAGGCATTGGCAGAAAGGATGTGGAATCCAAGAACTCGATCGGTTTTCGCATCGGCGATGATTTTAACAAACCCTTCTGCGGCATCGGCAGCAACGGCACGTCCGTTCCCCATAAAATTGAATTTTCCAATCTTGATCGCAAGGCCTTTTTCTTTGCATTGATCTTCTGTGAGACCGACTCCGGCCCCTTCAGGAGAGGTGTAGACGACACCAGGGACGAGATCGTAATTTACATGGCCCGGTTTTCCTGCAAGGAGTTCCGCAAAAGCGACCCCATCCTCTTCGGCTTTGTGGGCAAGCATCGGACCGTCGATGACATCGCCGATCGCATAGATCGTCGGAATATTGGTGCGAAAATGGGAATCGACTTGAATACGATTTCGAGTCGTCAGTTGAACCCCTACTTTTTCGATTCCCAATCCTTCAAAAAACGGTTTTCTGCCGACAGCGACGAGAACTTTTTCTGCGGTAAAGGTACAGGGCTTCCCCTCTTCAGTCCCTTCTAAGGTCACGGAATTTTTAGTGACTTTTGCCGATTCAACTTTTGTCTTGAGATGAAATTGGATCCCTTGTTTAGTGAGTGAACGCTGTAAATGAGTGGCGACCTCGAGATCAAATCCGGGGGCGATACGGGGGAGAAACTCCAAAACTTTTACCTCTGTTCCGAGTCGTTTCCAGACCGAGCCGAGTTCGAGTCCAATCGCACCGGCACCGATGACGAGAAGGGATTTCGGAGCCTTCGGAAAAGCGATCGCTTGATCGCTTGAGACAACGGTTTCTCCATCGAATTTGAGAAAGGGGAGCTCGATCGGAACGCTTCCTGTTGCAATGAGAAAACGATCGGCGGTGACGGTTTGTTTTGTTCCGTTGTTGTCGACCTCGACGGAGTTTGCATCGAGGAATCGAGCAAAGCCGTTGATTCGATCAATCTTATTTTTCTTCATCAAAAAATCGATTCCTTTTGCCATATTGCTGACCACTCCCTCTTTTCGTTTCATCAGCGTAGGGATATCGACTTGAAGTTCTTTAAAGGTGATGCCATGGGCAGAGAACTTCTCTTGAGCGGTATGATAGTGTTCTGTTGAGGTTAGGAGCGCTTTGCTGGGGATACAGCCCCAGTTGAGGCAGGTGCCTCCGAGATTCTTTTCTTTTTCGATAATCGCTACTTTAAATCCGAGTTGTGCGGCGCGAATCGCTGCTACGTAACCACCGGGACCGCCGCCAATAATCGCCAACTGATAAGCACTTGTAGTCATAAGAATTTCTACTACCATAATCGACTTCGGCAAGGAACCAAGTATTTTTTTGGTTTCTTTCATTTCGAGGAAAAATAGATGGAAGTTTTGTATCTGCATGGCTAAGAGTTCATGAGTTTAATATCCTATTCATATGCCTGAAACCCCTGAACAAAATCCCGTCGTGAAATCGGAGTCATGAAAAAGAAAGCCCCATTAAAACCGACTCCCAAGGCTCGCATATTACGCTCCTCCAAGCATCGGGGCTACGGGGATTTAATCTCCTCTATTTTCTCATTGAACACGAAGATGGTTCAGCGGGTTGCGACGGTCGCGAATCAATCATTGGTTCTCCGGAATTGGATGATCGGGGCTTATATCGTCGAATTTGCCACGGCGGGAATGGATCAAA
>CAMAQI010000053.1 GCA_945860255.1 Methylacidiphilum caldifontis | reverse complement strand
AACTCCCGCTCCCGGTCCATAAATCGATCTCTCGGGACGAATTTTTCCGATCAACTGCTCATCTCCTAAAATCCCCTGAATGAATCGTGACATTAATTTTCCATTGATCGGCGGAATTAAAATATTTCCTGAGCGATTCATCACGGACTCCGGCCGATCGGTACAAAAACGGATCGTCATACAGGGCTTCCTTAAATAGTTCATATCCTCTTGCATCCCTCCACTATCGGTAAGCGCCGCCCAAAAATGATCGGATTCAAAAAACTCCAAAACATTTCGATAGGCAGGCCATACTTCCGTTGGAAGAAAATGAGGACTCTTTTTCAAAGCCTCAAACCGTTCGGTCAATCCCCATCTTTGAATCGCATGCTTCGTCCCATTCAAAAGCACAAGATTCACTGAAAACCCATTCGCAATCAAACTCTCTAACGACTCAAAAATCGCCCGAAAACGATGCTCCGATAAATTTTCCTTTCGATGGATATCCATCCGCAGCCATTTTCCCACTCCAAGCTGTGGATAGATCTCAAAAATCGATTGTTCGATTTTCCCTTTCTTCAAATGCAACATCGCATCGACAACCAAGGCGTTCGTCACAAAAATTTGATCCTTCGGATACCCTTCTCGAATGAGATGATCCCGATTCAATGCCACCGGTGCAAAATGAAAGTCGCATCCTGCTGAGGCGACAAAGGTATCCCACTGTTCAGGATAGGGCTCGGCCCGCAATAAGTGCCACTCCCCAGACTGTTGTCCCTCCATGAAATCGTGGACTGAGATTTCTGGATTCATATTCAAAAAAGAGTCCGGAGCCATTCCTCTCATTCCCGCTTCATTATGAATCGATCGCTCGTTACGAGCCATCATCCAAGCCCCACTCACCATCGGACAAAGGATCGTATCTCCATTGACCACAGGGATCACTTTAACGTGCGGCCATTTCTCCTTAAAATAACGGGCCAGCCAGACGCTCTTTTCAAATAACTCAACCGATTTCTGACAAAGATCACCACGAATTTGCAGATTCCCCGCCAAATAGGGCCTAAATCCAAATTCATCCATTCCATGTACTAAATTATGATCATAATGCTGATTCGCATCAAAAACTAAGAGAGGGAGCCCTTGCTTCGCACAGGCCTGAACCGATCCAAAAACTTTATTATAACAAGGCTTCGTCCCCAAAATAAAAAGTAAAACCCACGACTTTAAATCCTGAGCCTGCTCCAAAACCTGATTAATTAATTTTTCATCAAGCTCGATAGGAAGGGATTCTCTTAAAGGAACAACATAAGACTGAAATGCCATCACACGACTCTATCGAGAGTACCGAAAAAATCAAAGTGATATTCACCTGGGTTTGCACTTGAAATAGAAACGGAAAAGAACCACTTTACGGCCTCATCCCACCACTTGATTCACCATTCCCTCAAATCGCTCCCTCCACAGTACTGGAGAGGTCTCCCTCAAATTCCATTCATATCCCGCCCACCCAAATGATCTCCGCTTTTCTGTATCCCCCACTAACTCCATTACCTGCTCCGCCAACTGTTGATGATTCCCAGGCTCATGATGAAAACCAGTCACTCCATGTTCGACCGTCTCCGTTAACCCCCCCGATCGAGCCGCAAGGACGGGCTTCTGCCATTCGTAAGCTTCAAAGGTCACAAAACCCAAAATCTCCCACCAAATCGAAGGGACCAATACGGCGGAACAGGTTCGATAAAGCTCATTCTTCTCCTCATCCGAAACACGGCCTCGAAATTCAATCAATGGATTCCTTAACGCCGCCCTCCCCATCTCCTCAGACAATGGTCCGGCACCGCAGATCACTAACTTAGGCCCTTTTTCTCCCTCCGACTGATGCAATAGGTTCCACGTCTCAACCATCATCCGAACCCCTTTTTCAGGAATGAGTCGTCCGACATACAAAAAGAAACCGTGATCCTCAATCGCAGGTCGATCTTGAGGAGGCTCCCGAAAGGGGAAAAATACGTGAATCTTTTCCGCTGGAACACCGGCCTCGACAAAAATTCGCTTCACAAAACTCGATTCCGCCATCCATCCCTGAATCGATCTCTCCCAACCTCCTGCATGATAAACCGAGAAAGCCATCGCCAGAGCCAGCGACTGCAACCGCGAACCACGCCAAGGGGCTCTTAAAATCTCGGGGATAAAATTTTTCTCTAATCCAGATCGATCAATCACTCCATCAATCAATAACGAGGAATTGACGGAATAAGGGCGAAAATTATGAATGTAATTGATGACCGGAATCCCCTGATCCAACGCCTCCTTAAAGACCCCCATCGAGCCGACAGGAATCACATTATGCGTCAGCCAAACCTTTGACTGTGATCGTCGCTGGGCATCGCGAAGCTTTCGGATCGAGGTCGGGTTATAGGTCGGCAAAAAAAACTTCTCGAACAAAGCAGGGGTCACCGGATGATTCCAATCCTTGCTCTGAAAAAAGCAGTTCTGAACCGATTCCGACCCTAAAAAATCAGAGAGCCGATTGACCATCTCCTCCTCACTCCCATACTGTTGATAAACGTTAAAAATTTGAAGAATCTTCGACATAACAGAGATCTAAGCATTTTTACCGATAAAAACTATTCTGAAATTATAAAAATCTACCGATCCGAGAATCTTTTAATAAACTTTTACAAAAACCAACCGTTATTCAATCAACTATACTGTCAGCCTTCGATAGACTCCTACCAATCGATTAAAATGCTCTTTCCACGTAAACTGTTTGACGTTCTCAAATCCTTTTTGAACTAGATTACTTCTGAGTTCTGGAGAATCCATCACTCGCTCAATTTGTGCGGCGAGCTCCTCAGAATTTAATGGATCATGATATAAAACAGAATCCCCACCGACTTCTGTTAAGCTTGAGGACATCGAAATCACACAAGGCAATCCACAGGCCTGAGCCTCTAAGACGGGTAGCCCCTGCCCCTCATAGGTCGAAGGAAAACTGAGCAGATCAGAAAGAGCATAAATGCGTTGTAGTTCTTCAACTGAAGGCCCCTCAATCTCAATGAGATGATCCCTAAGTTGCAGATCATGGATCAATGATGAGTACTTACTCTTAAACAACGACTCTCCGGCTTTTATTAAACAAACTGGCTCTCCTTGATCAATTAATCGCTTCAGAGCCCTTAAGAGGGTCGGTAAATTCTTACGCTCGATATTCGAGCCCACATGTAAAATGAGAGAAAAACCAGCCGCTTTTGTTTCACGCAATAAACCAAGTTGCGGATACTGATTAAAATCCTCCTCATCAATGGCGATCGGTTTAAACTGAGAATCTATTCCGAGTGGATTCACCGTAATTTGAGTTTGAGGAATATTAAAGATCTCTTGAAGATCCCTTGAGGTCGATTCCGAAAGCGCAAAGAAATGCTTCGCTTTTTGAATCCCTCGCACTCGATATTTCCACATCTGATGCGAATAAAAGGGCAAGGTTGGAGTCCTCCACTCTGCTAAATCGTGACAACTCACCACACAGGGAAAATCTGCTCGACAAAGATGTCCATAACTATGATCGAGCACGTGTAATAACTGAGGGGCCTGAGAATGAGATAAAAGAGATTGTATTTGTTGTGGATAATGAAAGTGACGTTTGACAAATTTAGAGGAGTTCGAAATAGGGAGTGCCACCTGAAAGTTAAACTCATTTCCAAATAACGGTAAATTTCTTTGAAACTCTCTCCAGTAGTAGTCCATGCTCCACCACTTTTCTTCAAGGAGATCGGGAGCCAAAATCACCGATGGACGTGTCATTTCTTATCTCTTCTTTGCCACAACCCAAAGATCGGGCTTTGCGGTATAAAGGTCAACTCCCTCAATTGATGTTGATGATCCATGTCGAAGGGCGATCAGAAACCGGGAAAATCCATAGATAATTGATCCGATGAATACTCGGATTCTCCCCTTGATCCCCTTTGGACAAACGTGAACTCCTGTGACGACAAATGAATCAAAGCCTGTTGATCGAAGAACTTGAACCAGACTCATCGGCGTAAAGCCCGATTCATGGGTAAAGTCCCCGTACCGGGTTGCCGTTGAAAAGGGGCTTTGAGCATTAAAAGTTAAGATCCAAAGCTCCCCTCCAGGTTTTAAAGCCTTTTCCGCTACTTTAAGAAACTCCAATACCTTCGCCTTTGGCAAGTGCTCAATTAAATCTTTAGCATGCACCACATCAAACTCTTCCGTTCGATCCTTCAATAACTCGATCGCATTCCCCGCATGGGTCACGATCTCCGGAGCACTCTTGCGAAGATAACTCAAATCCTCCTCACTGAAATCAAATCCCTCCAAGGATCGAAATCCTTTTTCTTTGAGCCATAGAAGCCACTCCCCTTTTCCACACCCCACATCCGCAATTCGAGCATCCTTCCGTGAGGGAACGGGATAAATCTGCTCAAACAATCTAAACTGCAGATCGGGACGAAACCTTTTTGCCTCGGCGAAGTTTTCAGAGTAATTCCGATAAAGATCATGGGTATCAGACATAGAAGAGTGGGCGCTATCCTGTAACGAACCCCCACAAAAGTAAATACCGACTTATTTTATTCTCCTCATTTACTCATTTTACTTTAGTATCGTGCTCATGATCCTGGAGTCTACATCACGCCCAAAACTCTTGATGATTGGCTCCACCTATTTGACAGTCGAAAATCGGAAGAAAATCCGTGCACTTCATCATCATTTCGAAGTCACTCTTCTCATCCCTAAAGTTAACCAACTCAATGCCTTTAAAGTCGAAGTCTCGCTTGAAAATGTCGCCGGTGAAGATTTTAAAATCATCGTCCTTCCTTTTTTTGGCAATCCCGAAGAAGGAACCCGCTATGGTCTATGGGGACTCTCAAGAGTTCTTAAGTCTCTTTCATTTGATGTCATACTCGTCGAAGCGGAGCCTTGGTCATGGATTCGTTGGCAAACGTGGGTCCTTAAACGAATTCATTGTCCACGAACACTTTTCGGAGAATTTACTTGGGAAAATCTTCCACGCCCCGGAATAAAGGGTAAAATACTCTCCCTGATTTACCGTTGTGCGGCGAAAACAACCGATTTCGTGATTGCCGGGAATCAAGACGCTAAACAGCTCTTTCAGAAATCAGGTCTTTGGGAAAAAAAGATTTTGGTCGCTCCCCAACTCGGTATTGATCCTCTCGTTTATCATCCCGTAACCCCTGAAACAAAAACGCAATTAAGAGTCGATCAATCGTTGCCCGGAGACTCAAAACTCATTGGCTTTGTCGGTCGCTTTATCGAGGAAAAGGGGATCCTTGATCTCATTCAAGCCGTTGAATTCGCAAGAGAAACAGATTCATCAATTCACCTCGCCCTTCTGGGATCAGGTCCCCTTGAGAATCCAATTAAGTCATTCCAAAATCAACACAACTGGATCCACCTTCTCCCACCACGACCTCACAATGATGTTCCCCGATTTCTCCAGTCCCTTGACCTTCTTGTTCTTCCGAGCAAAACAGTCCAAACCGCACAAAAAACTTGGAAAGAACAATTTGGACATGTTCTGATCGAAGCGATGTCCTGCGGAATCGCCGTCATTGGATCTAATTCGGGGGCGATTCCTGAAGTTATCCAAGATCATGAATTAATTTTTACTGAAAGAAATTCATTCGAATTAAATAATCTAGTTTT
Organism: Methylacidiphilum caldifontis; assembly: GCA_945860255.1. Lineage (GTDB taxonomy): Bacteria > Verrucomicrobiota > Verrucomicrobiia > Methylacidiphilales > CAMAQI01 > CAMAQI01. Next base: position 7,050 of record CAMAQI010000053.1, on the reverse strand, counting down.
TAAATTAATGAGCAATAAAGGTTTACGTAGCAAAAAAATTAACGCATTACTCATGCATTCAAACACAAACTATACACACAGTTCGATAGCAATTAATTACTTCGAATTTCTTCGAAAACTAATTTACGAATGAAATAGATTGTTCTTAAACTTCAATAACTGAAAACAAACTTTCCGGTCTGACTAAACATCGCATGACCGTTCTACATAAATTCTTCTTAAAAGAAGCGAGATAAGAAGCCAGAATAATAGATTGATAGGGAATGTAGAAAGATAATATCCAGAAAAAACACCTAAAATAATAATGACCACTGGAGCTGAAACACAGGCAATTAATAAATTGAAGTCTCGATCTTTCTTTAAGCTTAGCAGTTTTTCATGTGTTTTATAAAGCGACAGGAAAAGAAGAACAGTTCCTAATATTAACCCCACAATACCATATCGTGCCAGCATCGTTGATACAGCATCATGAGAAAAATTCTCTCCTTTATCTCCTTCCATTTGACTTTGAAGAATCTCTTTATCTCCAAATAGAGTCCAGAACTTTGGATTTGTCGTTAAATTTTTAAAGCCGACAAGCCGATCTCCGTAAGTTCCCAAACGAAATGCTGCCTCTTTTGTATTATTGCCAGTAGGAAGAAGTTTTTGTGCGTCGTCCATATGCAAGAGCAACCATGAGGCATTGAGTACGATCATTAAAAATAAAAAAGAAATTATTGAGTAAAAAGTGATCGTCCTATATTTGCTCTGAAAGAAAATAACAGCAAAGATCCCAATTATTGCACCAGCCCATGCAGTCCTATTCAAAGAGGTAATCGTCGCGATAAAAAAAAGGCCGCAAGAACTCACATAAAACAATCGGGGGACCAATGAAAAAGTTTTTTTCATTTCATCCAGAACGAGTCCAAGCGTTAAAACAAAAAAAACAACCATCGTTGTTGAATAGGCCCCTGGAGTGCTCAGCGTCCCAAATGCACGATGAAAGGTATCATAAATATAAAGGCGCTGAGTCGTAACTCCTAAAGAGAAGAACTTATACTCAAAATCAGCAATTCCAAATAAGAATTGAAAAATGCCGTAGCAGGCACAGGGAATATAGATACAAACCAGCAGTACGGCTATGTTCTTTATTTTTATTTCATTTTTAAGCATGGAAACGATAAGAATAAGAAAACAATATACAAATCCATTAGTTGAAACGGCAATAGTCGAAAATAGGTTCTTAATTTGAAAGTAATAACTGACAAAAGTAACAAGACTATATCCCGCAATAAAGAGCGCAAAACGCCATTCTATTTTACTAAAGAAAGACCCTTCCATCCATCGCCTAAATATAAGGCCCAAAAATAGTCCACTCAAACATATGGGAGACAATTTTAATACGTCGATCACGTCTAACCAACCAATATCGCCAAAAAAAACCATTAATCTTTTAGAAAAATCAAGGTAGCCAGAAATGATCAATAGAATGATAAATCCCATTCGAGGAAAAAAAACGGCAATCGGGAAGAGAAAATACCCTGAAAACTCAATTAAACTCGAAAGCTGATTTCGATCTGTTGATATTACTGATATTAACAAAAATACTGACAGGAAAATCGCAGAAAAAATAATAAGGAACTTGACGGCAAGATTGCGTATTTCAAAGGGATTCATAATTTTTTATAAATAGTAAACCCAGGAAACTTATCGTCAATATAGTATGAATTCATAGCAATCCAATTCTCAATAACTCCGGAGGAATCAAAAACATGTTTTTTTGAGTAAATAATGGTCGTGGGCACCACCTTAAACGGAAGTGTATCATGGTACTGATCCCAAAATTTTATCTTCGCGCCATCGAAATCTAATTTGTAATATTGACCGCAGATATCATTTGCAACCCAAAGTACATTTTGATTAAGACTTGAATCCATTTTGGCGATCTGAGCCGCTTTCGCATAATCATCTTTTTCATAGGTATTTGTAAAACGAATATTAAAAGAAGAAAATCCTAAAATGCTGATGAGAGCGAAGAAAGCAACTCTCGACCGAACCCTACTCATTTGTCCAACTGAAAGGCCGAGAATAAGAGCCAACAGAGGAAGCATATAAAATATATGCCGGCCCCAAAATGGCCATGAAAACAACAGGGAGATAGCGATCTGAGAGCCCAGCGCAATAAAAGCAATACTCAATAATATTTTCTCTAATCTTTTGTCACCTCTTAAGGTTAATTTAACGAAATTGTAGAAAATATAAAGATAGACCATTGTTAAGAGAATAATTAAAATTCCATTGCTCTTGAGGCATTGCGACAGTATCGCCAAACCTCCTTCGTGCGAAAACTTTATTAACTCATCTTTAGAAATAATAATTCCTGAATAGCCAAGGATATCGCTCATGGCATAGGCAACATTCTTATAGCTAAAGTCCCAAGATTTAGAGGCGCTTGTGCCATTCACTAATCGGTATAAAAAATAGAGCCCAATTAAAAAGTTTGTTGAAACTATAATGAAGAGCTTTAATTTTATTTTTAGCAGGTATTCGCGGTTATTAATCAATAAAAACATCAATACGTAAATACCGGTAAAGACAAAAGAAAGTAATGAGGAAAGATTGAGAACAATAATACAACAGGTGATTCGGTTGAGATTTACGTGAGAAGCTCCGAACTTAATGTTTTTGATCAGCTCGAGGCAGAGCACGCTTGAAAACGCCATGAGCATCGTGTAGGGTCTCGCCTCATTCATGTAGTACCAAAAAAAGGGCTGAACAACGAGAAGCCAATAGTACTCTCTTTTTTCTAAAATCGTTGACATTCTAAAAAAAATAAAAATAATCACAGCCCCAAAAATAATATTAAAAGAGCGCATCGCATACTCGCTCGTTCCTACTATTAAACAATAAATCCAGTGCAATAGAATATAGCCTGGCATATAGGCCTCAGAGTAGGTCGTTAAAAAAAGCTTTTTTAATACCTCTTCCAACGAGCTAGAATTAATGAAATAGAAAGTAATCCCTTCATCAATCCAAATACTTTTTGAGGTTACAGCTAAAAAACAAATCATTATCCCGATAAGAATCGAGGCTTTGTCTTGTAAATTATTCGTCAAAAGTGATTTTATGTTCTTTAAATTCATAGTATTTTTTTAACTTTTCGCATTTGAATAACTACTACCATTAAATAAGACAAAGAGATCGCTGAGCTTGCTCCATAGATTCCATATAATGGCACTAATAGGCAAAGCAAAAGGAGCATCGTGATTAAAAGCCAAATATTTTGCTCAAGAAGTATCTTTGAACAACCGATCCCCAACAAAAGAAATCCTATCATCATCGCTACGGGTTTAAAAATAGCGATTGCCGCAGAAAAATACCAAAGAGTGAGTAGGCTTTTTGAAATTTCCTTTGACACAAAATAGTCTAATCCCCAAGGAAGAGCTATAGTAATCATTGCCGTGGCCCCTAAGGAAGCTGAAATTACATATCGAAGCGAAGTATTAAAAGCTAATTTAAGAGACTCTTTGTTTTTTTGCATTTTACTAAATGACATCATTGAAACTCGGTCGATCAGATTAACACTAATACTCGTCGAAATCTGAATGAAATACTGAACCCTTTCGTAAATGCCTAGTTCTGAAGTCGACACAAAATGAGACAAGATAAGGATATCCATTCTAACAATCAAAAAATCAACGACAGATCTGAACGGAACATTTTTAAAATAGGGAGCTTTATAATAGTCGAAGACATCTCGATCAAAACAAAATTTTAAATTACCCCAGCCATATTGAGCGCTGAGAAGAACGAGTCTTACCGCAGCTTCTACAAACCGCGCCAAAAGCAATAGCTCTACCCCTTTTTGCTTAAACAATCCTATTACAATAACTAAAATCCAACTGATCACGGCGCAGAAATCGATAACTCCGGTGTATTTAAATCGAAAACTTTTTTGCGCTCTGATTAAAAAATGAGGAAAAATGGCTTCAACGAGTAAAATTCCACATCCTAATAGCTGATAATTTAATAGGGGGCTATCAAATCCCAATATGTGAGGGGCAATAAATAAGAGTAAAGAAATCGATATCAATCCGATCAACAGACTCATTTGAAAATGAAACCGAAAATAGCGACCATCAGATCCTTGATAAGCGATTAATCCATCATGATGCCCCATACCAGATAAAATTCCGCAAATCCCTAAACATACGGTGATTTGAGCGAAAACCCCAAATTCCTCGATTCTTAAATAATGCGTCGTTATGGCAATTCCAGCGAGCCTTAATACCTGACAAATGATTGAAGAGGTCCCATATTGAACTATGGATTCAAAGGGAAGTCCTTTAAAGAAATTTCTTATGAGGTTTAACATTCTAATTTCTCTAATTGACTTAAAATATGACTTTTTACACTCGATAGTTTGATCTCGTCAAGGCCAACACATGTTGTATATCCCCTTAAACATTGAGAATTTCCTGATCCCTGTCGACAAGGACTACACTCTAAGGGATAGTATAAGTTACTTGACCCCATTGATATTGCTCCAAATTGATCAGGTATATTAGGTCCAAATAATGAAATGCTCGGTTTTCCTAAAAATGAGGCAATATGAGTCATCATACTATCGTTAGCGACAACGAGTTTGGCCTGTTGGGTAAAAGCTAATACCTCTTTAAATTCCTTGGCTGCAATAAATCGAACAGAGGAATCAATCACAAGAATTTCATGATATAATCTTTTTTCTTGTGCCGACCCAAAGATAATAATCTGATAGTCTTGGAACTCCCCTCGAATCCATTGAATCAACTCAAGCCATCGCTCGATTCTCCAATTTCTTCCCTTCCACGTACTAAATGGTGAAAGAATGATTAAAGGAAGATCTTGAGGACTCCTTGATAATTCTTCTAGGTAACAATATTTTGAATCATAGGTGAGATTGAGCGACATTTCAAAAAAACGGAATATATTCTTGGATACATGATTTGCCTGATGATTTAGGATAAAAGTTTGATCTGAAAAAAACTCGATAAACTTTTGTACCCATAATCGATTTGGAAAAACTACTCTCTCTTTTGACTTTCCATTAAACACAACCCCGTAATGATAATGTGAAGTCTCAACTCTTTTGGGAAATAATAAAAACTGAAATAGAAGTCCTCGCTCTGGCCCATAAATATTTAAAAACAATTCTGATCTAAAATAATTAAAGAATCGAGCCCAACTCCTTATTTTAAAAGGAGAAAGTAAATCTTTCATATTAAACAAATCATCGCAGATCGAAAAAGCCTCCAGAACTTTAACTCCTTTGGTTCCAGAAATTACTGCAATTTTAACATGCGGATATTTTTGACGGAGTGCCAATAAAGGTGGAACGAGCCAAATCATATCCCCAAATGAGGCATGATGAAAAATGACGATTTTATTCAATTTTTTTTAAATTTTCTTTTTGAACAATTAACTGAAAAGACCATTCACCACATCGACGAGCAGGCCCAAACTCTTGAAGAGATAATATCTGAAAATCGTAACCGCTCGAACGTAGTTTACGAATAATTTGTTCAGGAAAACAATCATGACAATGGTCTCCGTTAGCTCCCCATCCTATATTAAAATAATAATCGGGATGCGGGAGGTAAAGAATCATTCTTCCTCCGACTTTGATCACACGCATCCACTCTGCAAGCGCTGCGGTCTGAAAGAATAAATGCTCTAGACAATGAGAGCTAAATAAAAAATCGAACGATTCATCGGCGAATGAACTTAAATCATAGGCATCCCCTCTTGGAAAATCCCATTGAACGACCTCCTGAGTGACCGGATCTGGACCACAACCAATATCAATTCCTTTGCCAAGGCAATAGGGAAGCACTCTCTCTCTGCAAATCGAGCTCTCTCCATGAATCGCTTTACCATCAGCTCCTTTTCTCTGAATATTCTTATTCCAATATCCTTTCCCTGTACGAAATCGAGTCACTTTGACGACGATTTTAAAAAAAAAGTAAACCGTCCTATGAATCCGAATCCTTAACCAAGACGGAAAAAATAAAACGAACTGACGTTGAATGGAATGAATGTTCATAGCCATATTTAACCTTTTTCTCCCTCTACATAAATACTGTTTTCTGCGCGGTTATCAATTCTATCCAAATCCTCACACTTTCCCTTGCGAAATGAGCAAGATTTCACATTCGAAAATCCATTTTTTTGAAGCAAATGAACAAGGGATTCCTTGGTATACATCCATTGATGTCGATTTTTTAATCCATTCTGATGCTCAAAGATGGCAGCTAACATCTCCTCTGGATTCTCTGGATCATATCTTTTGACGTACAGATCCAGATCAGGAACGACTACTCGAACGACTCCCCCTGGAACCAGAACTCGCTTGATTTCAGCTAATATCGCCGGAATTTGATGAGGAAATAAATGCTCTAAAACATGGGAAGAAAATACAGAGGTAAAGGTGTTATCGGGATACGGAAATCTCTTGTAGAGATTGAGGTAAGAAATCTTTTTAAAAACCCCTCTCTTATGTTCCAAAAGTCGCTCCTCCGTCATCTTTCCAAGTTTAAACAATAACTCAGGGAGAAAAGGCACACGAGTAATCCATTGATGAGGAGTGATATCTGTATTGATCCACCCAATGACGGGGGAGTTAAATGCTCCTAGATGCAGTTTCATCGATTTGTTGCCGTATAGCTTTTCGTGAGGATCTCAAAGAATTTCTCTGAATGAATGTTCATAGGTCGCTTGTGGAATAGAATCTAATCGATCCCAAATCGGAGTGCAAACTCAATCGCTGGATAGCCCATTAGCCCATTAGCCCATTAGCCCATTAGCCGGATAGCGGTGAGGGAGTAGATCCTCAAGGTAAGTCCGATTTCTCCCGCGGCGGCGCGGCGACGCGGCGTAATACGAATCTAGGAATTTACAGCGATCTTCAGGATTTACAGGATTTTTGAGTTTAGAACCATGAGAGAAACCAATCTCAAGAATGCGTTCTTGAAGATGTTTTCACTCTTGGTTCGCCCTTTACAGACATTGTCTCTCTCAAAGGCGCAAAGCGAT
>CAMAQI010000052.1 GCA_945860255.1 Methylacidiphilum caldifontis | reverse complement strand
GGCATTAATCGTCGGCCAACATAAACAGAGTGGTAATGTTTCAGAAAGTTTTTGATCCCACCATGTTTTGGCAATTCTGTGGTGCTCGCTCAACTCGTCCTCCGCATAAAGAAGGACGTTGGCATCGACGAGATTCATCGGTGCTCCTCCCCTTCGATTTCTGCCAAGAGGTCGTTGATGCTATCCAGACTTTTTCCAGGCTTCAGTCCCATTTTACGAGAGGGGGTCACGTAAGGTTGGGCTTTTTGTCTTGGCTCAATGGAGTCCAATCCCTTTCGGAGGGCCTCGTTCACGACATGGCGAAAGGAGGTCTTCGTTCTTTCGGAAATCTCCCGAGCACGGTGGAGGACATCTTCTTCAAGAGAGAGGGTCGTTCTCATAAGAACACGTTAGCATTATAGAAGATGATGTCAAAGCATCAGTATATTAAAGGCAAAGAGAAAACCATTTTTAACCACTCATTCACACTTATTGACACTCATTTGAGGCATTAAAAACAGGGAGAACTCAAAGGGACTTTTGAGTGTAGAACCATGAGAGAAACCACTTTCAAGAACGCGTTCTCGAAGATATTTTCGCTCTTGGTTCGCTAGTGGCCAAAATAAATCTTTTAAAGACATTGTCTCTCACAAAGGCGCGACGTACGCAACGTTCAATCCCGACCCCCCCACCTCGTTCTGACGACGGCTCTGTCGAGCCTCTTCCCTATTTTTAAAAAGATCTCGAAAACGAGCTTTCGAGATCTTTTTAAAAACAGGGATCGATCGCTTACGCTCTTCGGGTCAGAACTCCTCCCCCCCATTAGCCCTACAGTCCACGCTTAGTCCGCCGTAGTTTTGACGAAGGTGGATCAGCCGATTAGCCCCTCAGCGTCTCAGTCACTCCACGCGATCGACTCCCCTGTCTTTGAAATGAATTTAAGCTATCCAGCTAATGGGCTTACTAGCTATCCAGCGATTAGGCCTTCCTCAAAAGAGGGGTTAGGTTTTTATTGCGCCGAGCCTAAGGAGCGGCATCGTGGGGGGATGATGACTCGATCGGATTCCCTTGTCCCTCAATCGTTAGCCTTGTTCGACCGGGCCTCCCAAGTGATTCCGGGAGGAATTTATGGGCATATGAGTCCTGTCTTAACGGTTCCTGGAGAGTTTCCTTATTATGCGGAAAGAGCGGAAGGGGCTCATTATTGGGATGTCGATGGACGGAAATATTTAGATTGGATCTGTGCCTATGGACCGATTGTGCTTGGTTACAATCATCCGGAGGTGGAGGAGGCCGCGGAGATTCAACGTCGTAAGGGGAACTGTTTTAATCATCCTGCCCCGGTCATGGTTGAGCTGGCGGAGGAGTTGGTGAGTCGGGTTGATTTCGCTTCTTGGGCTGTTTTTGGAAAGAATGGGTCGGATATGACGACTTGGTCGCTTCAAGTGGCTCGAGAGTTTACCCAACGCAAATATATTGTTCGCAATACTGGGGTTTATCATGGAACTCATGCTTGGTGTACCCCGGGACATGCGGGATTGATTCCCGAGGATCGTTCCGCTCTTTTAGAATTTCCTTGGAATGACGTTGAGGGCTTTAAAGATTTGATCCAACGCTATCCGAATCAAATTGCGGCATTGATCACCGGTCCTTTTCATTATCCGGCTTTTGGCGATTCAGTTCTTCCTGAGGAAGGCTATTTTAAAGAAATTGAGGGGCTTTGTCGCAAGCACGGGATACTTTTAATCTTGGACGATGTTCGAGGGGGATTTCGTCTTCATCGAGGGGGGTCACATCAGTCCCTCGGGTTTACCCCTGATTTGATCTGTTTTTGTAAAGCGATTGGAAATGGGCATCCTCTTTCGGCGACCTTGGGGAGAGCCGATTTAAAGACTGCGGCCTCGAAAGTTTTTTTAACCGGAAGTTACTGGAACAGCGCCGTTCCGATGGCGGCGGCTTTAACGAATCTCCGCGTTTTGGATCGGATTCAGGGGATTGAGCACATGAGTCGTATTGGATCTCTTTTGATGAAGGGACTGGAAGTGGCGGCCAACGAAAATGGATTCCAAGTCAAATGTTCGGGATATCCCGCCATGCCATTTGTGCGGTTTGCGGAGGAGACAAATTTTATGCGCCAGCAGGAGTTCTGTTCTCTCATGGCACGGGAAGGGGTCTTCCTCCACCCCCATCACAATTGGTTTGTCAGCTGTGCTCACACCGAGGCGGATGTCCTGGAAACGGTTGAGAAGGCGAAGAGTTGTTATCGGCAACTAAAGAAGTGACTTTAAATCCAAATTTTGCAATAGACCCCTTTTACTCCAAAATTTACCTCACCTCGGTCTCGCATATGCGCATAGGCGTCAACTTAAGGAATTCATTCAAAGGGATTTTTATTCGAAGAATAAAAAATCGGAGTGACACGATTCGAACGTGCGACCTCCTGGTCCCAAACCAGGCGCTCTACCAGGCTAAGCTACACTCCGGAAAACTGATGAGGGGTGAAACATACTGGATTTGCAGCGAGTGGCAATCGAAATTCTTTTTTTCTTTCGCCGTCACCTGCGAATAGGCGTGAACCTAACACACGTAAAGGCAGATTTAACCGCAGAGGGCACAGAGGGCCGCAGAGGAAAATTCAATTCTCTATTTTACGAGGCAAATCAATTTCTCATGCAAGGAAGGGATAAAAATAGCCGTTTCCTTGGTCGATCATTTCCGCTCGAGTCAAGAAAACGGCTTTTGGCTAAAAACCGGGAATTTATCCCAATAATAGTAAAGCAAGGGGCGTGCCAATTTTAACCCATTTATTACTCCGAAAGCTTTCGGAGCAAAAATGTTTCGGTGGGAACCGAAATCTCGACGTCGCTCGAGGTTAATTCCATCGAAACTTCCTTCACCCTTTTGGTTGGCTATTTGATGAGGTAAAACGATTCCTCATGACGAATCTGGATTTAAGAAAACTCTTTAAGGAGGACTTTTGCGGTGTTGTAGCCACTGGCTCCGAAAACGCCCCCGCCGGGATGGGTACTGGCCCCGGTGAGGTAAAGTCCTTTCATCGGGGTTTTATACTCCGAGAGTTCGGGGAGCGGACGGAAGAAAAACATCTGATCGAGGCTCATCTCAAGATGCATGACATTGGCGCGAAGCATTCCATGCATTCGCTCGAGATCTAGGGGACTTTGGATATAACGATCAATGATTTTTCCACGAAGATTTGGAGCCGATTCATAGACTCGCTCTAAAAGTTTGTCGGCCTCACGTTCGCGAATCTGATCCCAGTTTTCGCCGTTGCGAAGTTCGTAGGGGTGGTACTGTCCCCAAGTAAAGAGGGTATGTTTTCCCGTCGGCGCTAAAGTGGGATCGATCGCAGAAAAGGTCATGGCGACAACGGAGGGATTGACAGGGGGGAGGCCGCGTTGGAAATCGAGATAGGAGTCTTGTAAGGTCTCCATGCTTGGACAAAGGAGTTGCATTGCGGAGTGGTAGTCTTGGATTCCGCTTTTGTTTTCGTATTGGGGAAGCTCCTCGATGGCATGACGAACCATCATTCCGAATCCGTTGCCGATCCGGGTCTGGGAGACCCGTTTTTTGAGTTCGTGGGGGGGATTTTTAAGGAGGTCTTTGAAAAGCGTATGGATGTGGCAGGCACTGACGACTTTTTTCGTTTCAAAGGTCTCCCCAGATTGCGTGGTGATGATCCATTTCTCCCCCGAGGCTTCAATCGATTTGACCTCGGAATCCAAGTGGATCTCTCCTCCATCCGCGAGGAATCGTTTCGAGAGTGCCTGAGTTAAGGCGCCGCTTCCTCCTTTGGCTCGTTTTGCACCGGAGAGATGGATCATCGAATTCCATCCGAGCATATCGCCACTGGCCATCTCCGTCGGGGCGGGGCCAGATTGAGCGGAGAGCCAGCCGAGAGCGGTTTTGACATGTTGATTTTCAAACCATTCATCGAGCAGTTGTCCGTAAGGAGCCATGAGTTGGCGCGAGGTATCCATTGAGGACCAAATTTTACGGGTCTTGAGATTGCGCAGGGTGCGTTTGAAAATCGTCCAAAAGATTTTCCCCGGATTTGGGGGCATGAGAAAGGTTTCGAAGATTCCTTCGTTGAGTTCTTTCCAAAGCGTCACAAATTTACGGTACTGTTCCGCATCATGGGTTGAGAACTGGGCGATGCTTTGGCAGGTGGCATCGAGATCACGATGAAAGCGAATTCCGCTGTTGGTTCCGGCCACGGGGTAGTAGGCCCAAGGGTCCATCTCGATATATTCCAGTCCATGCTTTTCGAGTTCGAGTTCACGGAGAATCGGGGTCAGATGGATCATGATGTGAACCGAGGAACCGACATCGATTCGATAGCCGGGAATGAGGTCGGTTTGTGTGCAGACCGCCCCACCAATAATCGGTCGGCGTTCGAGAACCGCGGTTTTGAGTCCTGCTTTGGCGAGGTAACAGGCGCAAACCAGTCCGTTGTGTCCCCCTCCGACTATGATGGCATCGTATATAGGCATGTTAGGTCCTCTCTCTTGAAGTTATTCGCAAAATGGTCAACATTTTTCGTTCCGACGAAAAATTTTCATCAAAGCCCGAAAACAAAAAACAAATGAAACTGTATTTTTAACCCCGAAAGCTTTCGGAGTTGAATCTTGCCAACTCCGAAAGCTTTCGCGAGTCGCTAATTTGGGTTTAGAATTCATAAATCGGAATTCAATGCGATTGGACTGGGCTAGAGACTATTTTCATTGAGGAGATATCCTTGGTTTCGGTCTTTGACCGATTTATGGAAGTATTCGGTTTTTTTAAGCGTTGCCAATTATTTAAAATCGACCATCTTTTAGCGCATGAGCTCTGATGACTTAACGAAAACATCGAAAATCATCACTCCTTTCACTCGGGAGAAGATGGTGGAGTTTTTTGTTGGGCCGATTTTAACTTCTCAACAGCTTGCCTTTCGGGATCTTTTGATTACTCGAATGATGGGGAATACCGCGTTGCCGGCGTTGCCGACAAGCTTTTTGACGTTGCAAGCCGCATTGGATAATCCGCGATCAACACGCGATGAGATTTTAGAGATTATTGCTACCGATACCGGAATTGTTTCGAAGGTATTGTCGGTGAGTCAATCGGTGATTTATGGAGGAACGGCGGTCTCCTCATTAACGGAGGCGGTGAATCGAATTGGATTGAAGGAGGTTCGTAAAGTCGCATTAGCCGGGGGAGTGGTGAAAGCCCTTTCTGATTTTGATGATGGAATTGATTGGGGTTCTTTCTGGGTGAGGTCGATTGTCGTTGCTCGGCTGGTCGAGAATTTAACGAACTCTTTTTACGTCTCTGATGGGGCACCGTATTTGACGGGACTTTTACATGACATCGGACGGATTTTTATGAGACATCATTTTCCCGATCTTTATCATCCGGTCAGCACGCAAACTCCAGAACAAGGGGGGGCGTATGCGGCGGAACGTTTTTTATTCGGATTTACGCGGGCTCCCGTCAGTGCCGTTCTTTGTAAAAAGTGGGGCTTGAATATGAAGATCGTGACTGCGGTTCAGCATCAAAATGCGCCTTTAAGCTCGTTACCGAAGATCCCTGAGAGTATTGAGTCGGCTGAGTTTTTAGCTTGTGCCTTAGATCTTGCGATTACCTTAGCCGATATGAGTGGCTTGGGGATGACTCCTCATGATTGTCAGATTCAAGATTTCACCGCGCTTCCGAGTTACTCGATGCTTCTCTCCTTTCCGATGAACAAAGAACTTGATTTAAATGTCGAGCAAGAGATCAGTCGGGCAAAGGCGATGGTCAGTGCGTTGATGGGATAAAAACCGATTGAGCGGCGTGAAAGGTGTTCAGATGAACTTGAACCACTTTTTCGATCTCTCGAGTGTATCCCCCCGCAAGAACCCAAGCGATCGGGATATTTTGGACTTTGGCGAATTCAAAGACTCGACGATCGCGTTCTTGGAGATCTTCCATCGTTAACAAGAGTGGAGAGTAGGGGTCTTCAAAATAAGGATCGGCCCCAGCTTGAAAGAGGAGCAGGTCGATTTTTGGTCGAGAGAGAAGCCATTGAAACCCTTGTTCGAGGAGAGGAAAAAACTCATTTGCACCTGATTTTTTCGGAATCGCAATGGAGTGATGATTCGCTCCATCTTCATGATGGCGAATTTTAACATCGATGTACGGTTTATTTTGATGGTAATCATTTCCGTAAATCGAGAGAGCGTGAATCCACGGACGAGAGGCAGCGAGTGAGGCGGTTCCATTTCCATAATGGAGATCGAGATCGAGTATGGCGATGTTTTGGATTTGGTTTTCTGCTTTTAATTTTTCCGCGCTCACGATTAAACCGTTAAAGGTACAAAATCCCTCTCCGTGATCGGCATGGGAGTGATGAAATCCACTCACAAGAGCGGCGGCGACCCCCTCCTGCAGAGCGGTCTGGGAGGCGGAGAGAAGAGCTCCGCTCGTAAGACAAACGGAGTTAAAGAGTTCAGGACTCCAGGGAAATTTTTGCGATTCCGCAAGAGCCCGTGGTTCACCGGTTTTGATTGCTTGGAGATAATCAGCGGTATGAACGCGGAGAAGATCGGATTCCGAAATGGGAGCCGGTTCTCGGAGTTCGAGATGCGGAAAAGAGCTTAATTTTTCGGCGACCCTCTGAAACTTACGAATCGGCATGATGTGATCGCCGATCGGGGCTTCAAACTGGGGATGATAGAAGAATTTCACTTTATTTTTTAATCGAGGAGAGGATTCCAGACTTTTTTAAAGCCCAAGCCTTGAAAGTCTTTAACATTACAAGTAGCAAATTGAGTGACCCCAAAGTGACGCAAAGAGAGGGCGGTTCGGTTATCGTAGATGCGTCTAAAGGCAATCCCTTGTAGTGACATCATCCGATGAAGTTCATCATGGATCTCCTGTGAATGTTGAGGAAATCCGACAAGTTTCCAGATGGGATGTTGTCGGTATGTTTTAATAACTTCACCTGCCTCTTTTGCAGAAAGTGGTTTTTTGAGGGCTGCGGGATTTCGGAGGAGTGTATAAAACTCGACCAAGATAAATTCTGAAATAACGATAGATGGATTGTCGGCCTGTTCTGAAATCCACTTATAGGCAAGTCGGTGTTCTTTGCGATCCTCAGCAAAGGCATGAAAGAGTAGGTTGGTGTCGATCGAAATCATAAAAAAAACGTTTTTAAAAAAAAGAGGATTGAGCTTGAGAGAGTTTTTTTAATGTATCATTGTCGATCTCTTTGCTCCCTCGTCGCATCGGCTTTGGAGGAGTCCATTTTTGATTATGAATGGAGGTCGGATATTGTTGTACTAATTGTTCTGCTCCACGACGGAAAGTTTCAGCCAGAGACCACTCTCTTTGACGAGAAAAAGCTTTAATTTGACGATAAAGTTCGTCAGGAATTTGAATCTGCGTTTTGACCATATGACATCAAATTAAAGCAACATCAAATTGATGTCAAATTACATTTCTACTCTTCGCATCCCGATTTCATAAACCGGTGTCGAAAGAAGAAAATTTGACCCCATCCGTTATACCGCAACCAAACGAATCTTGAAGCCGGCTAAAGCGGATGATGATTAATAGACTTCGACTGGGGATCTTTTCCCATCGTCGTTGGAACGGGTCATCGCTTGATCGGCTCCCAGCGTGGAGATACGGAGTTCCATCACTTGAGCGTTGAGAGCGGTCCATTTTTCGAGAGAGAAGGGATCTGGTTTCACGAACTTGGTACGGAGTCGATCGATACGCTCCCAAGCCTGTTGTTTGATCGGTTCTGCCACCGTTTCAAGGATGCGACGGGCTTGCAGAGCCATTTCGGTTCGATGACAGAGAAGAATCAGATCGTTACCGGCCTCTAGAGCCTTTTTGAATGCTTCATCAAATCCATATTCATTGAGAATCGCTCCCATATCCATATCATCACTGATCACGCATCCTTGATAGTTCCATTCATCATGAAGAATCCCACGAATAATCGGAGCGGAGAGGGAGGAGGCAATTCCCGTCGGGTCGAGATCGAGGTAGCGGGCGTGACCGATCATAATCGTGTCGAGTTGTTCTTGGAGATTGCGATAGGGAATCCATTCGCAGGCCTCAAGTTCTTTGCGGGTTCGTGGGATCGTCGGGAGTTCATGATGGGGATCGACTCCTGCGGCACTATACCCCGGGAAATGTTTGCCACTGGTGAGGATCCCCTCTTTGCGCATTGCGGTTGCAAAGGCTTTGGAATATTGAGTGACCTGTTCGGCGGTTTTTCCAAAGGTACGGTTTTTCAAGGAGTTATCGGCCTCATCATCAAACGAGACATCGAGAACCGGGCAGAGATTGAGATTAAAGCCGAACAATCGGAGGAGTTTACCGGTGAGTTCGCCGTGACGGCTAAAGAGGGATTCCTCCCCTTTATCTCGGAGTTGTTTAATACTGGGCGGTTCTGCGCCGATCTCTTTCAGACGTGAGACACGTCCCCCCTCCTGATCGATGGTGATGACCGGTTCAACGTTACAAAGAGAGCGAAGATCATCGATGAGATCGCGGAGTTGTTGGGGGGCTTTGATATTACGTCCAAAGAGGATAAATCCCCCAGGTTGGATCTCACGGATCAAGGAACGGGTCTTCTCATCGATTGTTGCTCCGGGGATCCCAATGACTAAAAATTCGCCTGCATGTCGTTTCATAAGAGTAGGTTAGATCATAAAAGGAGGGGGGGGCTTCTGTCACGAAACAAAATGAATGCAGGATTGTTTTTAAAGGCAATCGGAGAGAGTAATGCTGCCGTTTTATCCAATGGGAAGGCGGGTGTTCCGTATTCCGATGCGAAAGGGGCGATTGAGACAGGAAACAATGCGATCATTGCTTCAAAGGCCTCAATTCTTTATTCCGCAATGAGAGAAGCCGAGCTGGAGGGAGAAGAAGGATGATTGCTGCCACTCTGATGAGAGGAATGGAGGTTTTGCGACCTACCCTTACTACTCTACTAAAGGAGGGGGGGCGAATCTTCAAAACTTCTTTTTTATGAGGTTGCCGAAATAAAAAACGATATTTAGTCTCTGCGGACTATGAAACCTAAATACCGTGTTCTCGTTGCGGATCCTATCTCTCCTAAAGGGATCGAACTCTTGCAGGAATCTTTTGATGTTGTTGTAAAATTGGGTCAAAAAGAGGAGGAAGTGATCGCAATGATCGCTGATTTCGATGCGGTTGTTGTTCGCTCCCAAACCAAAATTACGGCTAAGATCATTCAAGCTGGGGTAAACCTCAAGGCAATCGGGCGTGCAGGGGTTGGCGTTGATAATATCGATGTCGAAGCGGCGACGCAACGCGGGATCATTGTGATGAATACCCCCGGGGGAAACACGATTTCGACTGCAGAACTGGCTTTTTCATTGATGGTCTCTCTCGCCCGTAAAATTCCTCAGGCTCATGCGACGATGGTTGCGGGGAAATGGGATCGTAAATCTTTTGAAGGGGTTGAGCTTTGTAATAAGGTTTTGGGGATCATTGGAATGGGACGAATTGGGGCTGAATTTGCCCGTCGGGCGATCGGTTTCGGCATGAAGGTCATGGCCTTTGATCCTTATCTGACTTTGGCGCGTGCCAAGAGTCTTCAGGTCGAGCTTTGTGATCAACTCGATCCACTGCTCAAGGCCGCTGATTTTATTACGCTGCATACGCCGATGACTCCGCAAACCAAGGGAATCTTGAATGCGAAATCGATGTCGATGTGTAAAAAGGGGGTTCGTCTCATTAACTGCGCTCGTGGGGGGTTGATTGATGAAAAGGATCTCGTCGAAATGTTGAAGTCTGGTCAAGTCGGTGGAGCGGCTCTCGATGTCTTTGAGCAAGAGCCTCCTTCTCCAGATAATGAACTTTTGAAACTTCCGAATGTTGTTTTGACTCCTCACTTGGGGGCCTCAACCGCTGAGGCTCAGGAGAGCGTCGGAATTGAAGTCGCTGAATTGATTCGTGATGTGTTGAGCTCCGGAGCGGTCAATAATGCGGTCAATATGCCGAATCTCGATGCGCATACCGCGACGATATTACGGCCTTATATCGGGCTTGCAGAGAAATTAGGATCGATGATCGCACAGCTTTCACCCAAGCGTTTAGATCAGCTCAGTATCAACTACAGTGGAACGGTCAGTGAATATGATACGACCTCGATCACGCGTGCGATTTTGAAAGGGGTTTTAAGAAATGCGGGCGGCAATGAGATCAATGATGTGAACGCTCCGATTTACGCCAAGAACCTCGGATTGAGCTTCAAAGAGACCAAAGTCAGTGAGCCTGGCGATTACACAGAATTGATTAAGGTCGAGGTCGTGAGTGGTGCAGAAAAACATAGCGTCAGCGCGACCTTTTATGGCTCTCGTCCACGGATCGTTGAGATCGATGGCTATTTATTAGAGGCGACTCCAGAAGGGAATCTTTTCATTATGCAGAATCTCGATCGTCCCGGCATTGTCGGTTGGATCGGAACTCTTTTTGGTAAACATAAGGTGAATATTGCGAATATGTCGTTGAGTCGCTCGGAGCCTGGAAGTGTTGCTTTGAGTGTCTTGAATTTAGATACCGCCCCGAGTGAAGCGACTTTAAGTGAAATCCTTGCGGATAAAGATATCCGTTGGGTGAAAGTCGTGAGTCTCTAAGTCTGTTTTTTCCCCTCCCTTAAAATGGGGAGGGGGAGGATTGAATATTCTGAACCAAGGAGCGTGGTGAACTCGATCGATCCTCTGAAGAAATGTGCGGGGCTTTTGATTCCCGTTTTCACCCTTCGTCGCCAAGGGGATTGGGGGATTGGAGATACCGAGGCGGTTCTTGAGACCTTAGCGTTTTGCAAAAATTTTGGATTCAAGGTTCTCCAATTGCTTCCGATCAATGAGACGGGGGCCGATCATTCGCCGTATAATGCGATTAGCTCCGTGGCTCTCGATCCGGTTTATATCACCTTGGAGCCTCAATCGGTTCCTGGATTAACGATCGAAGATCGAGAAAAGATCTTGGACTCCGAGGATATAGAGTCCTTGAATGCGGGCTCAGTTCAATACAATCGGGTGAAATCGCTCAAACAGTCGGTATTAAACGAGGCATTTGAGCGGTTTCTTCAGAAAAATAAGTCGAAGGGATTTTCAGAGTTTCAAAAACAGGAGTGTTCTTGGTTAGAGAGTTACACCCTTTTTCGAACGTTGATTGATTTTTACGAAGGAAATGTCTGTTGGACGGGATGGGAGAAAGAGCATCAATCCTTGTCAGAGGCTGAAAAATGGATTTTGGAAGTGGAGGATGCTGATTTCTGGCAGAAGCGCCGTCAATTTCATGCCTTTGTTCAGTGGGTTGCTTGGACTCAGTGGCGGGAGGTTCGTGCTGAGGCCGATCGACTTCAGATTCAAATCATGGGAGATATTCCTTTTGGAGTGAGTCGATATAGTGCTGATGTTTGGTCACTTCAGAATCTCTTTGATCTGGAGTGGAGTGGAGGAGCTCCGCCAGAAAAGTTTTTTAAGAGCGATCCCTTTACAGAAAAGTGGGGTCAGAATTGGGGGATCCCCCTTTATCGATGGAAAAACCATGAGGCAGATCAATATGCTTGGTGGGGGCAACGCGTCGAAAAAACCGCGGAGATATTTCAACTTTTTCGGATCGATCATGTGCTTGGTTTTTATCGGATCTACTCCTTTCCTTGGAATCCGGAGCGCAATGGGGAGTTTGTTGATTTAAACGCAGAGGAGGCAGCGGTAAAGACCGGTGGGAAATTGCCCGGATTTAAACCTGGTTCTGATGAGGCGGTCGAGTCCGCGGCGATCAACCGTGGCGAGGGGGAGGAACGACTTCGGAAGATTCTCAAGGCGGCTGGAAAGACGGGAGTCGTTGCGGAAGATTTAGGACTGGTTCCTTCTTATGTTCCTGATTCTTTGCAGCGATTGGGAATTCCGGGATTTATCATTCCGACCTTTGTTCGAAATGAAGTCACAAGGGAGTTTCTTTCCGTCACTGACTATTCTGCGTTGAGTTTAACCACCTTTGCCACGCATGATCATTCTCCCTTGAAGGTGATGTATGAGGAGATGGTAGAGCGTTGGGTGGGAGTAGATGGCAAAGAGGGATGGTTGGAGATGCAGCGTTTGATGCGGTGGCTCGATGCCGATGATCAAAATCCCCCCAATCAATTTACTCCGGAGCTTCATCGAAAATTTTTAGAGCGGATTTTACAGAGCAAGAGTTGGTTGGCGGTTTTGATGTTCTCCGATTTGATGGGAACCGGGGAGCGCTACAACTCTCCAGGGAGCATGGCAGAGTCGAATTGGAGTTTTCGATTAAAAGTTCCGATCCCAGAAATGGTTCAGGAAGCACAGAAGCTTACGCATCTTGAATTTGTTCGACAGATGATCGCCAAGTGGGGTCGATAATACCTTCGATTTTCCTGTTTTTGACCCTTGTCTTTTGATTTCAACCCTTTTAACTGGGAGAGTGCAAGGGAGCTCAGAAAATCATGACTATCATGAGGCGTTAGTTAAACGAACCGCCTCCTTGATTCTAGCCCTTCTTCGGTGCGATTATTTTGGTGATTATTTACCTCCGATTGATGAGCTGGTGGCGATGCTTCGTGTCCCCAAGGCGGTTTTGACTTCAAGTTTAGAGGCTTCGTGTGAAAGTAACGAGTTGGAACTCAATGATTCTGGTTTTCGTTATCTTGCGTCAACTGAAGAACTTCCCCGAATCGCTTTTTTTTGTAATCAAT
>CAMAQI010000051.1 GCA_945860255.1 Methylacidiphilum caldifontis | reverse complement strand
ACCGATTGATTTCGACATCTTCTGATCGTTCACTAACAGATGGGCGGCATGAGCCCAATAGTTCACAAACCTCTTTCCTGAGGCCCCCTCACTTTGGGCAATCTCATTTTCATGATGAGGAAAGACCAGATCGACCCCTCCACAATGGAGATCGAAGGTCTCCCCTAAATACTCGGTACTCATCGCAGAACACTCAATATGCCATCCGGGACGACCGGCTCCCCAAGGAGAGTCCCACTTCACATCACCATCTTCAGCGCTCCACGATTTCCAAAGCGCAAAATCTCCAAAGGACTCCTTCTGATACTCATCCTGACTCACACGAGCCCCGGCCTTCAGTCCTGATCGATCTAAACAAGCTAAACAGCCATAATCTTTAAAGGCGTTCACTCGATAGTAGACAGAGCCATCTTCAGAGACGTAAGCATATTCTTTTGTGATCAGTTTTTGAATCATCGAGATCATCTGAGGAATATGATCGGTCGCTCGAATGAGAAACTCCGGAGTCTCCAAATTCAAGGTCGCACAGTCCTCTAAAAAATAACGGATGTATTTAGTTGTATAATCGTGAAGAGACTCCCCTGCCTTTTGGGCTCCCCGAATCGTTTTATCATCGACATCGGTATAATTCATCGCCTGTTTAACCCGATAACCGAGAAATTTGAGTGACCGACGAAGAAGGTCGACAAAAACAAAGGTCCGAAAATTTCCGATATGAGCGAAATCGTAAACGGTAGGCCCGCAAGTATAGAGCGAGATTTCGGGAGGGTGAATCGGTTCAATCGACTCAAAGGTCCGATGGAGGGTGTTAAAAAGCTTCATAGTCAATGCGATCCATAGTGATCAGATACGGCATCCTGATCAATCTAAAACCAATCTCCCTCCAGTTTATTACTCTTTCTTCGGGCGAAAAAGCCCCTTTGTCGTGAGCTCACTAGAAGTTTGATAATAGGAAATCGCCTCTTTAATCCGTTGCGTCGGCTGTGGAAGCGGAGTAAAACTCATTTCCGGCTCCTTCACTTGAAACTCTAGCGCATGTTTGACTGGCTGCAGGATCGCAATCTGATCGCCACGATCATAACCGACTTTTTGATAGGTTGCCGGAAAGGCTAGCTCTTCCTCGGGTCTCATCTTTAAAATATCTTTCCCAAAAAAGAGGGTGTCGTAACTCCAGTGGAGGAGTCCTGCAATCGTCGGTGCCACATCCATTTGCGAGCAGCGTTTATCGATCTGCTGAGGGGCAATCAAGGCAGGTTGCCAAATCAATAAGGGAATATGATACTCTTGAATCGGGATCGAGGTCTTTCCCGAACTCCGAGCACAATGGTCAGCGACAATGACGAAAATAGTTTCCTTAAACCAAGGCTTTAACTTCGCTTGCTCTAAAAACTCCCCGATCGCCACATCGGAATATTTAACCCCGCTCTCGTAGGTTCTTTGAGGGATATCAATTTTCCCTTCCGGATAGGTAAAGGGACGATGATTCGAGGTCGTCATAATAAAATGAAAAAAAGGCTGCTTTCTTTGATGGGCCTCATCCGCCTGCGCTAACGCCCAGTTAAAGACATCTCCATCACAAGCCCCCCAGGCATTTTTAAAAGTGATCGTTGAGGGATTGGCAACTTCGATATCATGAATTCGAAATCCATTCCCCGAAAAAAAGGCGTTCATGTTATCAAAAAAACCGTTTCCTCCATAAATAAAGGCGTTGTCATAACCTCTCGATTTAAAAAGTGCCCCGAGACTAAAAAGATTTTCATTATCCTTCCGTCTTAAGATCGACTGTCCAGGAGTTGGAGGAATTGACAGAGAAAGTGATTCCATTCCCCGAATTGTTCGGCTTCCCGTCGCATAAAGATTGGTAAAAAATAAACTTTCTCGACTCAGTTGATCTAAATAAGGAGTCAGCTTTTGATCATTTCCAAAGACCCCTAAATAAGAGGCACTCAAACTTTCTACCGTGATCTGAATCACATTCCATTTTTTTTCAGGGCCAGGATTCTCTACTCGACGCCACAGATTATCCGGTTGCTCTGAAATCGAATGGCTATTCGAACTCAAAAGCTCTTTTTTCATGAAGGCATAAGCCTCCTCTCGGGGAATCATCGGATAAAATTGAGAGTAAGAAATTCCCTGATCCCACCAAGCCGCTCCCATGGAGTAAAGTCCGTTCCGCGCAATCTCTTGATAATAAGGATTTTCAAAGCGGTTCGTCATCCGATTTTCAAGAAGAGTGGCCAAGAAAGAAGCGACCAGAATCCAGCCTAAAACGATCCTTAATCGAGTCTTCAAAGAAGAGGGAAAGGTGAAATCGGCACAAAAATAAGGCCAAAAAGGTTTTATGAGTAAAAAAGTGAGAACCCATAATCCGATGCTGATCCAAACCATCGGATAGGATTCCCAAATATTCTGAACCACCTCATGGGTGTAGGTCAAATAATCGATCGCAATAAAATTCAATCGAGCCTGAAATTCCTCCCAAAAAATAAATTCAGAAACGGCCAAGAAAAGGAGCGCATGTCCAAAAAACGCAAGCGCCAGTGCAAGAATTACTTTTCCCTTTTTTTCAGAAAACCATCGAGGATTGACCCATGCCAATCCAAAGACCCAAGCCAAAGTCATCAGAAAACCGGCGGCCATATCAAAAGGGAAACCGATCAACCAAGCCAAAAGGAGTTCAAGCGGAGAGTCAGAAACGAACCGCCAAGAGATCATCGTCAGCCCGAGACGAGTCAATGAGGCCATTAACCAAAAGAGGCAAAGTAAACGAAAGCAAGCACGGAGAAAGCCATTTCCAAACAATTGATACATAAACGTTCATAGAGAACGAAAAGTCAAATTTAAAGAGAAATAGGAAAATCCTAAAAACAAACTTATTTGCCTTTCGGGCGGAGCCTTGGGCAACTTTGTGGCTTCGCGTGAGAATGGTTTTAAATCAATCCACTCGCTGCTATCGATTCTTCATCTGATCATAAACCCACGAATAGGTCTTTTCTAATCCATTTTTCAAAGGAGTGGTCGGTTCCCATCCGAGAAGTTTCTGAATCAAAGTGTTATCCGAATTTCGTCCCCGCACCCCTTTAGGAGCATCTAATTTATAGGCCCGTTTTACTTTGATCCCGGCAATCCTCTCCACAATGTCAACGAGTTGATTAATCGTTACCAACTCACTACTTCCTAAATTAATCGGCATCGTGACTGAATCACTGTTCATAATCTTCTGCGTCCCCATCACACAGTCATCAATATACTGAAAGCTGCGTGACTGCTCCCCATCTCCCCAGATCTCAATCTCATGTTTTCCAGAGAGTTTCGCTTGAACAATCTTGCGGCAGATCGCTGCGGGAGCCTTTTCCCTTCCTCCCTCAAAGGTTCCTAATGGCCCGTAGACATTATGATAGCGGGCGACCCGAGTGATGAGTCCAAAATCTTCCGTAAAATGACGGCACATCCGCTCGCTAAAAAGCTTTTCCCAACCATAGCCATCCTCAGGCATCGCAGGATAAGCATCCTCTTCCGTGAGAGCGGTAAGATCAGGCCGAAACTGCTTTTGCGCGGCATAAACACAGGCGGATGAGGAATAGAAAAAGCGGGAAATCTTCGCCTCTTTGGCAGCCATTAAAAGATGCGTATTGATCAAAACACTCAGCATGCACTCCGCCTTGTGAGTTTCAATAAATCCCATCCCTCCCATATCCGCAGCGAGATTATAAACTTCCTCACATCCCTGAACCGCCTTTTCGCAAGCCCCTCTATCTCTTAGATCGAGTACGAGATTTTCAACACCCTCAAGTACTTGATGCCACTCCTTCAACGGTTTATAATCGACCGATCGAATGAGATACCCTTTTTGCTTTAAATCGGCGACTAAAAAACCACCAATGAAACCACCGCCTCCTGCCACCACAATTTTTTTCACAAAGTTAAAATATCTCAATATAAAGAAAAATAAACCTCTTATTTCTTATTGAGTACAAAGTTGCCTCAACCAATACCATAAATAGAGCGAGTTATAAATAAAGTAGCGCTTCCATAACCGCTTCGGCTCCTGCATCAAACGATAAATCCAAGTCCCCCCCAATCGCTGCATCAAGGCAGGAGCAAAAGTTCTTCTTCCCGCAAGCAACTCAAAAGCATCTCCCACAGCTAAAAAAACCCCACGCACATAGCGATGCCGATTCTCATAGATCCAACGTTCCTGTTTTATCCCCCCGAGTGCTACCCAGATAAAATCAGCCCCTGACTCGTTAATTTGACGAGCAAATAAAGCCTCCTCCTCCTCGCTCCACCTTCGAAAAGGAGGTGAAAACATCCCCACAATTTGAAGTGTAGAATGCCTCTCTAAGAGTTTTTCTTTCATCTCCCTCAAGCAGGACTCACTCCCTCCAAAAAAATAGTGTTTCAGGGGACGAGGACTCTCCGCAATCAACTGCTTCATTAAATAAGGACCGTAGACACGATCCCTTAACCCTGCCCCTTGAAGGTTTAAATTCCAAACATTGGGCATTCCATCGGGAAAAACCGCGTCGAAAGACTTTAAAATTTCCCCATATTTCAAATCCCGATTTGCCTCTGTCACTAAATGAGTCGATGAAAAGGCTGCCATCGTCAATGTTTGCGCTTCTGCCTGTTGCTTCAACCAATCGCAAGCCCCTCGATAGTTCGTACAAGCCAGAGGGATTCCTAAAACAGGCCGTTTCTCTAAAGTGATCACAAAGGATATCAATAGGGCCCTCTGAAAAAAAATAAAGTCAGAACTCTTGCCCTTTTGCTTCTCATTCTTCTTTGTTGGACTCGAAGCCAGCTTAAATAGGAGTCTGCCTTTCGTTCTCGTTGCTCTAGGCAGTAGTCTCATCCCATTTCTTGATTAGAACAAGTGAGGCCGCAATGACTGAAAAAATGATGTGATTTCAAAAGAGTTCTGTCATAATCTCTAAATGCCTTTTTTTGCTTTATTTACCTTGATCCTCCTCTGGGGGTGTGCCGTCTCCCCCACGGGCTCCAATCAAGCCGCAGGAGCTCGCGACCAAGATTGGTTAATCAAACTCGCCACTTATCGAGTTCGAGACGAAACGATTCTTAAGTCTCAAGATAAGGTTCCCCTCAATATGGAGGATCTTCGAGATCTCCTCGCCAAAGAACTCGATGAAAAAGATCTCCTCGATCTTGTCAATGAACTCGGGGTCGCCCCAAAACCCCTCGCCGCTGAACTCTCCGAGCTCACCTCACTCGGGGCCTCCCCTTCACTCCTCCACCTCCTGGGAAAAACGAAAACGACATCGGATCGACTGGCATCCAAACCGTTGCCACCTCCAACAGTACCGCTGATCACCAAGTCGATCCAAAAGCAAAGGCCAAAAGAAACCGAAGAAGTGATCAAATTAACGGTTCCAGAAAAAAAAGTGATCAAACCGGTTTACGATGAAAATAAAACAAACTCACTTTCTGCCCCTTTGAAAATAAAAAAACGAGCCCCCTCTTCGCTGAGTTCAGACCCTAAACACCTCATTCCGAACTTGAATGATCCCCATAGTAAAAGACAATAAAATTGATTTTTACGGATCCTATGAAATTTGAATTCCTCATCATCTCCCCTCATAAACAGAAAATTCTCGATCCCACCTATCCCGAGACTAATCCCCTTGGCGGGAGTGAAACTTCCGCCCTGAAAATGATCGATTTCTTTCGCCGCCTCGGTCACGAAGTTAAAATCATCACCGAGGGAACGGATGTGAAGAACGATACCTGCGATATTTTTATCGCCCTTCGCGCCTGGGGCTCTTTAGCTCATGGGATTCGTCCAGGAAAGATCAACTATCTCTGGTGCCAGGATGACGCCAATCAACCTTTTTTTAAAAACCTTGTCGATGAACCGCAACTCGCCACACGGCTTTGGAGTCATTGTGATGCGGTTTTCATGCTTTCCCAATATCAGTTTCAAGAATGGAATCGAACCCTTGGCCTTCCTCAGGAAAAGGTTTTCTTCACTCAAAATGGAATTAATCTCAAAAATTTCTCGATCGATCCAAAAACTCTTTCTCAGCGCCCCCCACGGGCCTACTACGCCTCCACCCCTTTTCGCGGTCTGAACGTTTTAGTGGAACTCTGGCCGTTGATTCAATCCCTTGTTCCCCATGCAGAGCTCGATATTCTCAGCTCCATGTCGACCTATCATCAACCGGAAAAAGATGCCCCCTATGAAGCTCTTTTTGAGCGAGCTCGAGCGATGAAAGGGGTTCGCTACAAGCCTGGGGTAGGACAAGCGGAACTTCGAGCGATTGCCCGTGAATGTCGCGTTCTGGCATATCCCTCTATCTTCCCTGAAACCAGTTGCATCGCCGCAATGGAGGCCATGGCCTCAGGATGTGTCGTTGCAAGTACCGCTTTAGGGGCATTGCCAGAAACGGCTTGGCGCAATCCGTTGATTCCAATGACTGGAGATTGGATGACCACTTGGGCCTGGGAAGTCGCACGACTCCTCGTCGACAACGACTATTACGAAGAGATTGCAAAACAAAACCTCGCTCTTGCTCAGTGGATGGATTGGGATCTCATTGGAAATCGTTGGATCCAACGATTCATTTTTGATTTCTCCCATAAATCAATTCGTGTCAGCCCCGATCTTTGCTATGTCTAAAACAAACTTTAACCGCCAAGTTAAAGACAAAGAAAAAGGCAAAGATTTAAATTTTAAATACAATTTAATACCGTTTTCAATAAGTGACAAAATTCAATTTTCTGATAAACTTTTCCCATGGCTCGTCCCACCAACCTCACGATGTGTTCCTTTTGTGGCAAGAGCCATTCAGAAGTTCGTAAACTCATCTCCGGTCCCGGTGTTTATATCTGCGATAAATGCGTCGATGTTTGTAAAAATGTCATCGATAAAGAGTTTAAAGAGGAATCAAAAAAATCCTCTTTTCAAATTCGAGCCCTGAAACCGATCGAAATCCACGAGGAACTCAATCGACACGTCATCGGTCAAACCCACGCCAAACGCGTTCTCTCGGTTGCGGTTCATAATCACTACAAACGAATTCTCCACCAAAAATCACGTGCCGAACAAATTGCAATTGGCAATCTTTCGGAAGAGGAGGTCGAACTCGAAAAAAGCAATATCCTCTTAATTGGCCCTACCGGCTCAGGAAAAACATTGCTCGCAAAATCGCTCGCCCGACTGCTCGATGTCCCTTTTTGTATCGCCGATGCGACCACTCTGACCGAAGCCGGATATGTCGGCGAAGATGTTGAAAACATCGTTCTCCGCCTACTCCAAGCCTCTGACTACGATGTAAAAAAAGCGGAAATCGGAATCGTCTATTTAGATGAAATCGATAAAATTGCTCGAAAAAGTGATAACCCCTCACTCACGCGTGATGTCTCGGGAGAAGGCGTTCAACAGGCCCTCTTAAAACTCCTCGAAGGAACGGTTTGCAATGTCCCTCCTCAAGGGGGACGTAAACATCCCCATCAGGAATATATTCGAGTCAACACGGAGAATATCCTCTTCATTTGTGGAGGGGCCTTCATGGGTCTCGACAAGATTATCGAACGTCGCATTGGCCGCAAAAGCCTCGGGTTTGGTGCCGAAAAAAATCAACTCCGCGATCCTCAAGAAAAAATTCTTGAATCCGTAGAGCCGGAAGATCTCCTTCAATTCGGATTGATTCCAGAGTTCATCGGACGTCTCCCGGTTCACTCCACGCTCTGCGAGCTCTCGGAAGAGGAGCTGATCCAAGTCCTTTCCGAACCGAAAAATGCGATCGTCAAACAATTTGCAAAACTCCTCGAAATCGATGGTGTTCGCCTTGAGATCACCCCCGATGCTCTCGCCGCTCTCGCTCAAGAAGCGATCCGCAAAAAAACAGGGGCCCGAGCCCTTCGCACCATGATGGAAAAGATCATGAATGATGTGATGTACGAACTCCCCTCCCGATCCGATGTCGATCAAGTCATTTTGAACCGCTCCGTCGTCGAAGGAAAAGAGAAGCCCAAGCTCCTCTCCCTGCCTGATAAACGCGCCGCCGCTTAAACATAAATCGGTCAAAGAGCGAAACCAAGGATATCTCCTCAATGAAATATTCTCGACCCCTTCCAATCTCATTGAATTCCGATTTATGAATTTTAAAAATACAGTTCATTTGTTTTATTGAGTTTGTTTTGAAAAAAAGAACCGAATTTTCCTTCGTTACCCTCCGTCGTGCCACGATATGTATCGGGGTTCGCATAGTTAAATCATCTGCAGTTTTTAGAATAAAAATGGTTTTTGCTTTTCTCCAGCTTTGCGGTATCCACTTCCTTTGTGAACGCTGAGACCACTCTTTCCCAACCTCTTTCAGAATCCAGAAACCTCTGGAGTGATCTGATGCTTTTAACCAAATCACGTCTCACTTTCTTAGTTCTGCTCACCACTTGGGCCGGATTTTATCTCGGGATGCCCTCGGTTCAGCTGATCGGACCGAACGGAATCCTGCTGCTTCATACGCTCTTCGGTACCGCTCTCGTGGCCGCCTCCGCCTCCGCTTTAAATCAGCTCCTTGAAATTGATATCGATCGTCGAATGAATCGAACCCAAGATCGCCCACTTCCCGCAGGGCGAATGCACCCCGATCATGTGATGATTTTTGCCTTTCTCACGGGATCCATCGGACTGCTCTATCTCTTCTTTGTGGTCAATCCTCTGGCAAGCCTTCTCTCCGCCGCCACCCTTGGAAGTTACGTCTGGATCTACACTCCGATGAAGCAAACCTCCACGCTCAACACGCTCGTCGGAGCGATCCCAGGAGCCCTCCCTCCCGTTATTGGATGGGCGGCGGCAACGGAATCGATCTCTTTCAATGCCTGGATTCTTTTTTTAATCATGTTCTTTTGGCAAATGCCCCACTTTCTTGCGATCTCTTGGTTTTGTCGTGAGGATTATGAAAAAGCCGGACTTAAAATGCTTCCCGTCGTCGATCCCTCAGGACAAAGCACCGGACGGCAAGCCGTTGTTTATGCGGCTACCCTCCTCCCGATTAGCCTCATGCCCGCTCTCAATGGAATGGCAGGTGGAACTTATTTTGCGATTGCGACCGTTTCCGGACTCGCCTTCCTCCTCCTTGCAATTCGTTTCTGCTCCCGGTGCGATACCCCAAGCGCCAAACAGCTCTTTTTCGCCTCAATTTTTTATCTTCCAATCGTTCTCATTTCCCTTTGCTGGACTAAAAACGTGATCCTTCATTAATCCGATGAACGAATCAAAAAATGTTTTGAGAGGGAGCTTCGAATGGCTTCGAGATAAATTGATTGTCGGCCTTTTTGTCATTCTCCCGATCGCCATTACCTTCTGGATTCTTCACCTGCTTTACACCTGGATCAATGGCCCCCTCGATCGAGTCATCCAAGTCCTCATTGAACATCAGCTCATTCCCGGTTCAACTTACTTTATCCAAAACCACGGAGGCACCATTCCCGGTGCCGGATTCTTCATCACGCTCACTCTTTTGATTCTCGTCGGAGTCCTTGTCGAAAATTGGCTCGGCAAAAAACTCCTCTCCTTCATTGATTCCTTCTTCCAACGTCTTCCCGTCGTTCGTCCGATCTATGGATCGATTAAGCAGGCTTTTGAGGCCTTTCAAAGTATCGGAGGAACCTCCGCCTCCTCCTCCTTCCGACAGGTCGTCTATGTTCCCTATCCCTTTGGCAACGCCAAGCTCATTGCTTTTGTAACGAACCGAATCGTTCGTTCCGACGGAACTGTTGATTGCTATCTCTTTCTTCCCACCGCCCCCAGTCCGTTAACAGGCTTCGTTCTCGTTATCCCAGAAAAAGAGTTAATTCCTTGTGAACTCACTGTTGAACAAGCGACCAAATTAATCCTCTCCTTCGGCCTCGTCTCGGCAAAACCGTGATCTTTGCGTTGAAAAACTCTCGTTCGACTCGAAACTTGCCTCACCCCATCTAATCGCTAAAATCGAAAGGAAATGGAATCGACTTCTCAAAGCTCTCCCCAATATCGCATCCTGCATACCGAAACCTCTGAGGGATGGGGGGGACAGGAAATTCGCATTTTCCGTGAGATGGAGGCGATGAGGGAACGAGGCCACACCCTTTTCCTTGCCGCTCCGACTCAATCCAAAATCTATCAAGAGGCAGCCAAGGCAGGCTTCGAGGTCTATCCCCTCAATCAATCAAAACCAAAATATCCCTCAACGATCCTCCGCTTCGCTCAATATCTTCGTCAAAATAAAATTCAGGTTGTTAATACCCATAGCTCCCGCGATGGATGGATTGGAGGAATCGCCGCTCGGATTGCACGCACTCCGCTGATTATTCGCTCGCGACATATCGAGGTCGATTACCCAAATCGCTTGACCAGCTGGATCGGCTTCGGAATTCTTCCTCATCTCGTTTTTACCACCAGTCAACGGATCACCGATCGTCTCATCCAAGAGCTCTCCCTCCAATGGGATCGAGTCTCCACGCTTCCGACAGGGATTGATCCGAAAAAATTTCATCCGAAAATTGCTAATCATCTGAAAAAGATCGAATCAGTTCCCGACGATCTTCCTTTAGTTGCGATGATCTCCGTTCTTCGAAGTTGGAAAGGGCACGATGTTTATCTCAACGCCATCGAAATCCTCCAAAAACAAGGAGTTCAAGCCACCTATTGGATCGTCGGAGGAGGACCAGGCGAGAAAACACTGCAACAACAAATCATCTCGCGATCTCTCCCCGTTCGCATGTTAGGACATCGAGAAGATATCCCTGAAATTCTTGCCGCCATCGACATTCTCGTTCTTCCCTCAACCGGTCATGAAGGAGTGCCACAAATTATTCTTCAAGCACAGGCTTGCGAAAAAGTGGTCATCGGCACACAGGTCGGCGGAATTCCCGAAGTCGTCGAGCACGAAGTCTCAGGACTTCTTGTCGAAAAATCGGACCCCTCAGCACTTGCCCGAGCGATGAAGAAATTAATCGAATCTCCAGAACTTCGAAAAACCCTCGCTCATCAGGGGCACCTCACTTTTCAAAAGAAGCACACTCTCAAAACGATGTGCGAAAAAGTTGAATCGCAGTACCTCAAAAAAATTCTCGTATGAAAATTTTAATTCTCTCCTCCAGCACCGGGGGAGGCCACAATATGCGTGCCCGCTCGCTATCGGAATGGGCCATCCTTGCAGGAGGAATCGAAACCGCCACCCTGCAGGCCCTTGAAAATACTCATCCTCTCTATCGTTTTGGGGTCGAAACCTATAATTGGATTCAACGCACCGCTCCTTGGCTTCATCATCTTTACTTTAACTATCTTGAAGTGGCGGGGATGTTTAAATCTGGCTCCCGAATTATCGGTCGAGAAACCTTTATTCAATCCCTTCGCGAACTGAAACCGGATCTCCTCCTCAGCGTTCACGGCTCCACGAATCACGGATTTTTCGATTTAGCCCGAGAGGCGATTCCAGGAATTCCCTGTGTCACCTACTGCGGAGAACTCTTTGGCGGTTATGGATTTAGTAAACATTGGGCGAATCCGAATGCCGATCTCTTCATCGGAGCAGTCCCTGAGTGTTGTGAGGCAGCCGCGAGATACGGAGTCCCTCCTGAGAAATCGGAAGTCGGAGGCTTTCTCCTTGATCCCCATTTTTACAATCCCCCCATGAGTTCCGAAGAAAAAGGAACCTATCGTCGCGAACAACTCGGGCTCGATGAATCTCGTTTCACACTCCTCCTTGGCACAGGAGCCGTCGGTGCAAACAATCATCTCCCCCTACTTAAACAGCTCGCGGCAGCAAAAGTCCACCCGCAAGTCATTGCCCTTTGTGGAAAGAATCAAAAAACATTTTCCGAAATTCAACGCTGGGCAAAAGATCATCCGCAAATTCCGGTCAAAGCGATGGCCTACACCCGTGAGATCCCCCAACTCATGCAAGTCAGCGATGCGCTTGTCGCCCGTCCCGGAACAGGAACCACTTGCGAAGCGATTCAATCCGGCTGTCCGATCATCCACAACGGCATCGGGGGAATTATGCCGCAGGAATGGATCACGGTAAAATACACGCGCAAACATCAAATCTCCGAAACCATTCACTTTGCCAGATCCCTTCCTTCCATCGTCGATCGATGGATGAATAACCGTCAAGAGGTCGAACAGATCAAAAGCCAGATCAGCAAAATTCGTCCCCCTCAATCCCCGATAGCTCTCCTCCAACGCATCCGATCGCTCATCTAAGATTAATCCCCGATTTATCATTTGAGATCCTTTCTAATGCAATACATTAGAACACGACTTTAATAAATAGTTGATGATGAAGTAGATTGTAATATTATCATTTATCTCATGATTCAGGGAGAGCACACCCGCTCAGTTGAAAATCTTCTCAAATCCAATCCTGAATGGGTTGCCCCACGACTTTGGATCGATGAGTTTTACAATGTTTTATGTACCCTACAAAGAGCTGGAAAGATGAACGCCACAGAGGCGTTGGAGATCATTCAAGACGCCCGTCAAATGATATTGGAAAGCCATGAAATTTCTCCCGAACGAATTCTCTCCGTCTCTCGCCAATCAGGATGTAGTGGCTATGACAGTCAATACATCGGCCTTGCAGAAGAACTCGCTCTTCCCTTGTTCACTTACGACAAACAGATTTTAATCGGCGCCCCCCAAATAGCCTCCCGCCCACGCTAACAATTTTTCATTGCCTGCCGCTCCTCAAGAAATGTTTAACCGCCAAGTTAAATCAAAATTCGCCAAATTTTTATATTATTTTTAAAGCACAAAAGAATCGTGAAAACACCATTAGAGAACAAGTTCTGATTGTTGAAATTCAAAAAGTGGGCTTTCCTCACTTTTACGGACAAGGGGGCATGATATAATGCGAGGATGAAGAAAGTGAAAAAGTACGATGAGAATTACAAGAATCAACTGTGTGAAATGATGATTGTTGGGGGTAAAACACCAACGGAAGTCCACAAAATCATGGG
>CAMAQI010000050.1 GCA_945860255.1 Methylacidiphilum caldifontis | reverse complement strand
GAAATCCCCTCCTTTGATCGTATCGTAGAAAAGACGTTTAATACTATCGCCATCGTTTTGATAGTTTTTCGCAGCATTGATTCCCCCTTGGGCGGCGATCGAATGAGCGCGTCGAGGACTATCTTGAAAGCAGAAACATTTCACGTTGTAGCCGAGTTCTGCCAGCGAGGATGAAGCGGCACCGCCTCCGAGTCCAGAGCCGACCACGATGACTTCGTATTTCCGTTTGTTGGCCGGATTGACCAGTTTGAGATTCATCCGATGAGCGTCCCATTTTTTATCAAGAGGACCGGCGGGAATTTTGGGGTCAAGTTTCATGGAGGATCTTTCGGTTCAATTGCGAATTAATTAAAATTGTTTAAGTTGGAAGAAAATAGCGAGCGGAACGGCGCTCATTCCGACAAAGATAAAGCCTGCAAAAATTCGAGCGAAATTTATTTGGAGCGGAAGATAGCGACGGTCACTCAACCCAAGGGAGCGAAACATGCTTTGAAGCCCGTGACTTAAATGGAGGGAGAGGATTCCGACTCCAATCACATAGATCCCCACGATAATTGGATTTTGAAAGGCATGGACGACCATCGCATAAACATCATGGTGCCCCTTCTCATTTTGCTGAAAGTACTCTGGCGAGCCTGGAACCGAGCGAACGGTAAAATGAAGAATGTGAAAAACAATAAATCCAAGAACAATCACACCGCTTAAAGTCATCGATCGAGAGGCCCAGGTACTCCCGAGGGCTTTGGACTCAGCATATTTTTCAGGGGCGGCGGCCTTATTGGCTAGCGTGAGCGTGATTGCGGCCCAGAGATGAAGTCCGACAATCCCGAGAAGAGCGAGTCGAAATCCCCAAAGAACGAACGCCTTGGATTTAATCAGATGGGCATAATCATTTAAGGCCTCTGCTCCTGAAAATACCTGCCAGTTGCCTAGCATATGAATGATCACGAAACCGAAGAGAAGAACTCCTGTAACGGCCATCATGATCTTCTTGCCGATCGTGGATTGAAAAAGTCTTTTGAGAATCATAGGGGGAGACTATTTTTTAAGTGGAAAAAGTCAAAGAGAGAGAGGAAAATTCAGACGAATTTACTTCTTCTAATGAGCAACGCTGAAACTCTTATCAGCCTAAAGCTAAATTCCGGACATTTTTCGGTTGGTTGAGGGAGGGTTGATCGAGAGATGATTGAGGTTTTAGAGGTCGACGAATCGAGCAAAATCTATTCATAGTTTGACATAGTAAATTTACCCATTAAAGTGGCCTAATGGAATGGATTAAGAGATCATACTCCGAGATCAAAAAAGGGGCAGACGAGGGGAATCTCGATGCGATTTGTGCTTTAGGAATTTGTTATCATAAAGGACTTGGGGTGAGTCAGGATTACAAGATCGCTTACGATTATTTTAAAAAGGCAGCGATGGGGGGCAATATGGAGTCCATTTTTCAACTTGGGGTTGCCTATGCTCACGGGTTTGGGGTTACGCAAAACTTTTCAGAATCAGTGAAGTGGCTTTCTAACGCCGCGCATCAGGGTCATCCTGGGGCTCAAGATAGTTTGGGGGTTCGTTATGCGACGGGTCAAGGGGTTCCTCAAAGTGACACTGAATCGATTGTTTGGTTCACGAAAGCAGCCGAAAGAGGGTATGGTGTGGCTCAGTTTAATTTGGCCATTGCTTATGTTCAAGGACAAGGAGTCCCTCAAGATTATTATCAGGCCTATATTTGGTTTTCGCTTGCCGCACTAAAAGGGGATTCCTTAGCAGCGGAAAGTCGTGATAGTGTCGCCGAATGTTTAGAGGGAAAGCAGAAACTTGAAGCGAATAAAATCATTAAAGAGAAGCGGGCGAAAGAGTTGAAATAAGGAATTTAGCCGCAAAAGAACGCAAAGAACACAAAATATAACGGGCCTCAAAAAATCTTTTTTTTGCAGTAAAATTTAACCTGATTTCATTTTTGAGTTCTTTGCGTTCTCTGTGGCTAAAAATGGTTTTGCTTTGTGTTGATCTGCGAAAATCAGCGGATAAATCAACGGTTTAATCCCCAATCGCCTCAAGTAATTTTTGATGAATTCCCCCAAATCCACCGTTACTAAAGATGACAACAATGTCGCGCGGTTTGAGCTGGGGAACAATTGATTGAATAATGTGATCGACGCTCGGTTCGTAAAAAGCCGGCCTTCCTTTTTTCTGGAGATCGCTCACCACTTTTTCAGGATTGAGTCGTTGATCAAGGGGAAGTTTATCGAGAGAGGCGACCTGAGCGACATAAATTCCATCGGCATAACCGAGCGCCTCTGGAAGATCCTCTTGAAAGACCGCACGTCTTGTTGTGTTACTACGAGGTTCAAAAATAGCCCAAATTTTCTGATCGGGATAGCGGACGTGAAGCGCCTTTAAAGTCTCACGAATGGCAGTGGGGTGATGTCCAAAGTCGTCGATCAGAGTGATCTCTTTTCGGATTCCTCGAATCTCCTGCCGACGCTTAATTCCTCCAAAGGAGAGAAGGGCCGACTTAATTTTTTCAAAAGGGATTTGATAAAAATGAGCGGCAGCAATCGCCATCGCAGCATTGCGAACGTTGTATTCACCGACCATCGGAAGTTGGAACGATTGACCGAAGAGCTCGAAAATGGAGCAATCAGGAAGAAGCTGGAGGTTTTCAATGCGAGCCCCTGCCTGAGGCGAAAATCCAACCGAAAGGACGGGGGCTTGAGCGTGAGTGGTCACGGCAAGAGCATTGCTCTCATCGGCATTGACTAAAATTGTTCCATTGCGAGGGACGATATTGACGACTCGTTTGAAAGAAAGCTGGATCGCTTCTAGATTATCGTAGATATCAGCATGATCGAATTCGACATTATTAATCACCAGAAGTTCTGGCAGATAGTGGTTGAACTTACTTCGTTTATCAAAATAGGCGGTATCGTATTCATCCCCTTCGATGATCCAATATTTTCCCTCCTGTTTTTTACAGCCTTGGTCAAAATTGAGCGGAATTCCACCGATCATGTAGGACGGTTTTTCGCCGGCAGATTCAAAAATCCAAGAGATGAGTGAGGTCGTCGTTGTTTTTCCATGAGTTCCAGAAACGACGATATTATGGCTCTGGCGGAGGAAATAAAACTTTAAAACCTCGGGAAGCGAGAGATAGAATTTCTTTTGATCTAATGCCGATTCAAGTTCTGGATTGCCTCGACTAATGGCGTTCCCGACGACTAAAACCGTCTCATCCGTCGGAAGATTTTCCGGGCGATAGCCCGCCATAATCTTGATTCCCTTTTGCTCGAGAAAAGTCGACATCGGGGGGTAGATGTTTTCGTCAGATCCAGAAACAGGGTAGCCGAGATCTTTGAGCATGGCGGCAACGGAGCCCATGGCGGTTCCGCAAATGCCGAGAAAATGGAAGGATTGAGCTTGAGGTAACATAAAAAAGTCGAAGAGAAAAAAGAAATTAGTAATTCACTGCATCGACAAGATGTTTTGCAGATCTCTTCGGAAGTGCTTTCCGTTTTGCCTTCTCGATAAGTTGGTCGATCTCTTTCATGTGAAGATCCGGAAGGGGCAGGGAGTTATCCCAAGCTTTCACAATCTTTGAGACACCGCAGGTCACAAGATTAAAACGCCAGCGGATCGATTCCACGAGATAGGGATTGAAGCTATAGAAACCGACGTAACGACGATCTTCTGCTTTTTTGGCTTTGTTGATCTGTCGACAAACCAGTACAGCACGACTTTTGTCACTTTGGAAAAGAACAAGATGATAGCTTTGCAATTTCTGATGCTGCATCGGAATGAAATCGATGTTTTTGCGGTTTTTAGGAGTTTTTCCAAAAGACCAAACGCGTACCGCATCGGAATCTTCGGAGATACTTTCTAAAAGCGCTTTGTAGGGCTTAAAATCTTCGAAATCAGGAAAGCTGGTAATGAGGTCTCCTCCACGAACTTCTGAGGAGAGATCGATGATCGCATTACTGACGGCAAGTACGGTATCGGCATCTAAGACGTGATGAAGGTCGGTATCGGGGATGACAACCGCCTCTTCGAGGGTAATTTTTTTATTTTTTTTCTGGCTTTGATGAACCCGGAGGGCATTCGGGGTCGACTTCTTTGGACAAAGATATTTCTTAATTGCCTTTTTAAATTTCTTGGCAGTCGCTTTCTCGCATTTAGTAACAGCTATCATGGTTTCTCGATTCGGTCTCAATTGATCTAATAGTAGTAATCGGGTATTTGAATTCGGGCAAATGATTTTTTATAAAAAATCAAAATAAAGTGAGCGACCCTACGGAGTCGAGACCTGATCTTCCGTCCAGTGAGAGGACATCGGAAGACGGTAGTAGGTGTAGATTCCCTCTCCTTTTTTACCTTCGACTCGATAGGGTCCTGTCAATTCATCGCAGTCAACTCCGATCAATTGAGCTGCATTTGGACCGATGTGACATCGATTGCCACTTCCGCTATTCGAAATCCGGTGAGCATAATTGATCGGAGGCCCGATGAGGAGAATTTGCTCTCCGATCGCTTTGCTGGAGACTTGGGCGATATCCATCCATCCATATTCGAGGGCAATCTTGAGGCTTGGCCCCTCAGGAAAAGGCCATTTAAATTCACTCTCAGGATCACTCAAAATCGAGCATTGCTTGGTAACTGCAGTTGCAATTTGTGCGCAGCTCTTGAGAACATCGGCTCGATTCTCAAGAACCGCGATAAAGGCATCTCCCATAAATCCGATGATATGTCCGTTGTGAGACTCCACGGCATCGACCCCTTCTTTTAAGACATCGGCAATTCGTTTGGCGATATTCTCCCCAAGAGATCGATCGACGAGAGTGGTGAATCCATTGATATCAACAAGCATCGCAAAGGCTTGAATTGAACCATGACGGGGAAAAGCAGACATTTATGAAGACTAGAAAGGTTTTAGAAGAAGGACAATGAATTTTTACTGTTATTTAAGTATTTATATTCCACTAAGAGCAACTGTCCCCATGGAATGGGGAATGGCACAGTTGTGAAGCGAACTTAAAACATTCAAACAGAGATAAAGACATTGCCTCACGCAAAGGCGCAAAGCTTGCCAAGGTTCTCCCCGTAGGAATTTAGAAAAAAATCATTTGCCTTTCGGGCGGAACCTTGGGCAACTTCGCGGCTTCGTGTGAAAAACTGTATTTTGGTATTTTTCATAATCTCTTGGACGATAGATGTTTATTATTTTAGGAAGTTTACTTGACTAGGAGATGACTCCAAAAAGTTTTTCGACCGCTTTTTTTCGGTAGGCAAAGATCTTTTCAAGTTGAGGTCGAACGAGGATCGGATGCGCCATTTGACCAAACCATCCGAATGAAAGTCCGTAATGGATTCGATCGGTGATTAAGGTTCCCCCGGTGATTTCGGAGAAATGATGTTGGTGATGCCAAAAGCGATAGGGGCCAAAGCGCTGTTCATCAACAAAAAGAAAAGGGGCCTGAACATGGGAGATCTCCGTGATCCATTGGAGTCTGATTCCTGGAAAAGGGGAGACTCGATGAGTAATGATCATTCCGGGGTGAACCTCCTCTTTCCCAAGGTGGTGGGATTGAAAGCCTAGGGCTGGAGGGGTAATCTTTGAGAGATTATTGGCATTGCTAAAAAAATCCCAGAGGGTTTGGATCGAGGCGGGGACTTTTTGAGTGACTTCGAGTTCGTAAAGTTTCATAGAGAGTAAATTGGCAGAGATCAGAACTCTGTCAAAGATTGGAAAAATCTCTTGGGAATCGATTTGGTCGATTTAGATTGATTTAAAGGGGTAATTTTTGAAACAATGGCAGGCTACGTATGAAGCAGCCCGATAGAAAAGAGATTGCGCCCCTAGAATTTGAGAAGCCAATCATGGAACTTGAACGCAAAATCCATGAGATGGAAGCGCATTCGAATGAGCATGATATGGCGATCGGGAAGGAGATTGAATCCCTGCGCAAAAAATATGAATCCGTGCGTCATGAGATTTACGACCATTTGACCCCTTGGCAGCGTGTGCAAATCGTGCGGCATCCGAAACGGCCTTTTTTAATGGATTACTTGGATCGTATTGCCAGTGACTTTGTTGAAATCGCTGGCGATCGTCTTTTTAGTAATGATAAGGCGATGGTGACCGGATTTGCGACGATTGATGGAGAACGCGTCGTGATCGTGGGACATCAAAAGGGTCGAGATACAAAGGAAAATATTCTTCGTAATTTTGGAATGGCTCATGCCGAAGGCTATCGTAAGGCCTTAAGAGCGATGAGGTTGGCAGATAAATTTGGACTTCCGGTTTTAACCTTTATCGATACCCCCGGTGCTTATCCAGGGGTCGGTGCTGAGGAGCGTCATATTGGGGAAGCGATTGCGGTGAATATTCGTGAGATGTTTCAGCTCAAAGTTCCTGTTTTAGGTTTAGTCATCGGTGAAGGAGGGAGTGGCGGTGCGCTTGGAATTGGAATCGCTGACCGAATCCTTATTTTAGAAAACGCCTATTATTCGGTGATCTCCCCTGAGGGGTGCGCTGCGATTTTATGGAAAGACCGAGCCCATGCCCCGAAGGCTGCTGTTGCTTTGAAGATGACCTCCGGTGATTTAAAGCAACTTGAATTGGTCGATGAGGTGATTCCTGAGCCGATGGGGGGAGCCCAGTACGATTGGGGTCAGGCCTCTCTAGCGGTGAAGAGCTCGATTTTAAAGAATCTCGCAGAGTTGAAAAAACTTTCGACCGAGAAACTTTTAAATCAGCGCTACGCTCGCTATCGTAAGTTTGGGGAATTCACCGAATAAATGAGTTCGGATTGGGGATTTGTTTTGGGGTGATTCTGAACTTTTTTTGAGTAAAAAGTTCGTTGAGGACTCATTGATCATTTTTCTGATCTTTTTCCCAATGCAAGAAATAATCCTTTATTTTTAAAATCCATAAATCGGAATTCAATGCGATTGCAATGGGGCAGAAATGTTTTCATTGATAGGATATCCTTGGTTTCGGTCTTTTGACCGATTTATGATAAAATAGGGTTGTTTTGAAAGGGGGTTTGACTTAGGGTTTTTCCTCCTTTTAAAAACGAGATAGAATGAGTCACTTTAATTATTTTGATAACAATGCGACGACGGCGATTGCCCCTGAGGTTTTCGAGGCGATGGTTCCCTTTTTGACCGAGCATTATGGCAACCCTTCGAGTGCCTACGGCTTTGGAAAAAAAGTTCGCATTGCGGTTGAGCAGGCTCGGGCTCAGGTGGCGGCGTTAATCAATGCGGAGCCCAGTGAGATTTATTTTACCAGTTGTGGAACGGAGTCCGATAATGCCGCGATCTGGTCCGCATTACGATCGACGAAAAAGCGGCATTTAATCACCTCCCAAGTCGAGCATTCCGCAGTTTTACATATGGGAGAATCGCTCGAGCAACAAGGGTATGGAGTGACTTGGCTTCCTGTTCTCGCAGACGGGACTTTGGATCTAGTGACCTTAGAGGATTCGATTCGCCCGGATACGGCGATCGTTTCTTTGATGTGGGCGAATAATGAGACAGGGGTTCTTTTTCCGATTGAAAAAATTGCGGCGATCTGTCGTGAGAAAAAGGTTCTCTTTCATACCGATGCCGTGCAGTGCCCTGGTAAAGTACCGATTGATGTGAAGAGTCTTGCCGTTGATTTTTTAGCGATTTCGGGTCATAAGCTTCATGCCCCAAAGGGGGTTGGAGTTCTCTATGTCCGTAAAGGGGTTCCGTTTATTCCTTTTCAAATCGGAGGAGGACAGGAGCGAGGGAAGCGTGCGGGGACGGAAAATGTCACCTCAATCATCGGACTCGGTAAAGCAGCCGAGATTGCGAAGGAAAATTTAATCGAGGAGCAAACTCGAGTCCGTGCAATGCGTGATCGATTTGAAAATCGAATTCTTGAACTCGTTGCTGGGGCGCGTGTGAATGGAAATCGGGCGGAACGTCTTCCGAATACCGCTAATATCTGTTTTCAAGGGGCTGATGCTCAAGAGTTATTAGCGATTTTAGATGAACAAGGAATCTGTTGTTCTGCTGGCTCCGCATGTACCACGGGTTCTGTCGAGCCCTCTCACGTTTTGAGCGCAATGGGGGTTTCGCAGACCGATGCGAAGAGTTCGTTGCGGTTTTCTTTTAGTCATTTTAATCAAGATTCAGAGATCGATCGAGCCTTAGAGTTGATTCCTCATCTCGTCGAAACTCTCAAACAAAAGGTTACGATTTAATCTAAAACCGGCAGGGGAAGAGCTGATCGTTTTTGATTCAAATATTTTTACTCGCATTTCTGTAAAATCTAATTACTTTCTTAGTAATGGATGCGCCGCAAAATAAGCGCCAACGAAGCGAAGAGGTTTTAGCTTTGCTTAAAGATCCATTTTCAAAGAGTTCAATTTATTATTCTTCGAAAAAAAGGTTTTTTGTATGAGTTCTGGTTCTACTCAATCAGGGATTGAAGACTTACTCAAACAGGTTGCCGCAGAGGAGCCTAAAGCAGAAACCGTCGTTGAGACAAAGCTGGAAGCGAAAGCGTCAGTCGAAAGTGTCACTTCAGCGGAAGTGGATATTGCATCGATTTTAAGTTCAGTGGAGAAAGAGATTCCTGCGGTTGTGGCAACCACCTCAGAAGGAGAGACCGATATCGAGGCTTTACTCAAGCAAGTTGCCGCAGAAGAGTCTAAAGCCGCAACCGTCGTTGAGACAAAGCCGGAAGCGAAAGCGTCAGTTGAAAGCGTCCCTTCAGCGGAAGTAGATATTGCATCGATCTTAAGTTCCGTGGAGAAAGAGGTTCCAGCAGTAGCAGCAAACGCTTCAGCAGAAGCGACCGATATTGAAGCGTTGCTTAAGCAAGTTACAGCAGAGGAGCCGAAAGCCGAGGCGGTCGTTGAACCAAAGCCTGAGGAGAAAGCGGTGGTTGAAACAGCCACAAGTGGAGCGCATGCTTCCTCAACTCCGTCTAAAGAGGAGGAAACAGGAAAAACAGTTCATTCGACTTCTGGCTCCGAACCGAGTTCGTTAGTAAAAAATGAGGAAAAGAGTTCGGTGGTTCATTCGATCTGTACGAAGGAATTTGATATCTCTACAGATCCTGATGTTATTGAGATGCGGGCTCGAATGAAGGAGAAGGTTCAAGAGATTCTCAAGACTTTCGTTAATTTTAAGACCTTCAGTCTCTCATTTATTCTTCAAATACCGAAGGTTTTATTGCGTCGTCGAAAGGTGAAGCAGGGGCTAAGGGCATTTTCAGATTGGATTGAAACTGAGACCATCAGGATTCAGGCGATTGAAGATCCGATTAAAAAAGCGGTTTTAATCAAGTCCTCGATTGTTTTTGATCAGGAATTACTCCATGTTCGGAAAAAGGGAATTTCTTGGATTCGCCAAGGATGGAGAAAAAGTTTTTTAGTAGGAGCATGGATTATTTCCTTGATCGTCGGGCTTTCATTTGGAATTCCCTCCGTCATTCGAATTTATTTTCCAAGCCCTTTACGTCCAGCGGTTTCGAAGGAGATTGCTTTGCCGGAAGTGACTTTGCCTGAGGTTGCAAAAAAGGAGTTGGGGCGGAGGAGTTATCTTTTGCTTAGTTGTGAAGAAAGTGAGATGGGAAAGCTTGGAAAAATTCGAGTTTATGATCGAGAAGGAAAAGAGGTTGCAGTTTTTCCAGCGAATGTGAACACGATGAAAAAGAAGGTATTAACAGAGGTTCCCTCGGGAGAATTAGGAGTGATTATTGAAACAGAGGAGTTTCCTATTTTGGGAACCGTGGAATTATCTCCGAATCAGCGGCGGTTTATTGATCTCTCAAAATGGACTGATGTTGAGGCACGGGCATTGGCGCGTATCGAAAGTACCCCTGAGGGAATTCCCATTGCCTGTAACGGGGCTTGGGTCGGAAAAGGGTATGCCACGGTTTATTTGATTGCAGGGGTTCATAAGATTTGGGCGGCTCTCCCCAATTTTCCAGCTCAAGAACAACAAATTATGGTCATTGATGATCGAGATTTAGAGTTAAAGGTGACTGTAAATATGGGTCGATTGATTTTCAAGGTATCCGATCAAATTAAAAAAATGCACCCGCAGTTAAAGATTCAGGTGAATGGTTCTCTGATCTCAAACTGGGACTCTTATTCACTCTTGTTTGGCTATTACACGATTAAAATAACCGATTCTGGGAGAACTATTTTACAGCAGGATCTAAATTTAGCGGCTGCCGATGAAGTGATTTTTAAAATTCAAGATTTAGAAGGAAGTCAGTTGAGCGCTTCTGTGATCTCAAAACGAAATTTATTGAAGGGGGAGTAAGGGTTCGGTCTGAGCGGAGAGAGTTTTATTCAGCCCTTCGATGAGTTCTTTTTTTTCAATTTCAGAAAGGCGGGCTTCGGGGTGGAGAAGGGTGTAACTCCAGAGAGGCATCTCCCCTTTATGGATCTGATGTTCAATTTCATCGAGTTCTGCATGGTCCGGAATTGAAATATTCATCGATTCACGTCCTTCATCGACGTGATTTTTAGTAAACCAGGAGATGGGGGCAATATGACTGTACCAAGGCCATTGCGTTTGATGGCTATGGCAATCGGCGCAAGCTCGGGTAAAAAGCGCTTGAGTATGGGGGCTATCCCAAGAGAGGACGGTTTGTTCAGGGGGATTGGTTAGATCAAAGGGGATCCCTTGAATTCCGATCAAAACAAAAATGACCAAAATCGAAAACTTCAAGAACTTATTTTTCATTTACCAAAGCATACTCTAGAGTTCTCTCGAGTTTAGCAAGGGTCTTATGAGAAGAATGAAGTATTGGTCAAAGAAGGAATGAGTAAATGTATCTTGGTTTCGACGAGACCGAGTGATGAACGATTAAGGGCGTTCAGCACGGTATTCTTGATGTCCCTCTTTTTGATGTTGTTTAAGAAGTGCCATCAGTTTTTGAGCCTCGGACCAATTTGAGGTTTGAATCGCTTGGATGAGCGCCTCCAATGTCGCAACGCTTTGATTAATCGCTTTTTGATAACCTTCAATAAAAGCGCCCCGTTGATCTGCGGGAATCATCTCTGTTTTTTGAGGAGAAAGCTTTCCAGACTCTTTCATGAGATCTCGTAGCTCTTCCGCAAGCTTTTGATATCGCATTTTTTCACTTTCGACGGGTTTCTCAATAGATTTGGAGAGCTCTTTATAAGCTTTTTTCAT
The DNA here is from genome assembly GCA_945860255.1 of Methylacidiphilum caldifontis. Classification (GTDB taxonomy): domain Bacteria; phylum Verrucomicrobiota; class Verrucomicrobiia; order Methylacidiphilales; family CAMAQI01; genus CAMAQI01. The sequence goes on along the minus strand of CAMAQI010000050.1, from coordinate 1,954 downwards.
TTGATCCATTTTCTTTTCTAAAGGGGTATCCGCTTGTCCAAACATTGAAAAGGAGAGAAGACACAGGAGAAACGGGAAAATCGGAAGCGCACTGTTTTTCATAGATGATGTTGGAATATGGGGGGATTTAGAAAGATTTCAAATTATTTTCAAAAAATAAGTTTTCAATTTTGATCTCAGTTGCATTTTTTCGTTGTGAGGCTATTGAGAAGGAATGCGACGCTTTATTCTTGTTCTATCCTGTTTTTTTCTCTCTTTAGAGGCTCGTGAATGGATTATTTTAAGTGGCGGTCCTGCGCTGCGATTTTTTGAGGCTGGTAAAGAACGATCTCATGACAAGCATTGGGGAAATTTTATCGACTCGGCGGTTGTTCGAATTAAAGAGCTAAAGCCGCAGCTGGCAGCGGGGGATCAGATCACTTGGTTGGTGTATCGTCCGGGCTATCAATCTCGAGGGGGGGAAATTAATGGGGACTTACTAACGAATATTTTAAAAAGAGCGAATAAAGAGGAAGTCGCCTTATTTTGGTTTGATACCCAAGATCAATTGATCAATTACCTGAATAGTGGCAAGGATCGGTCAACGACTAAAATTCGTCATTTTGACTATTTTGGTCACTCCAATAAGGCCTGCTTACTCTTTGACTACAGTAACGTGATGGATTCGATGTCGAAGGATTATCTTCATACAATGAATTTCAAAAAAATTAAAAAGGATATTTTTACCCCAGATGCCTTTTGTCAAAGTTGGGGCTGTCATTCGGGGGAGTTTTATAGTGGTAAATGGAAGGCTCATTTTGGTGTTCCGATGGTTGGAGCGATCGGAAAGACCGATTACTCTCGGCTTCATTCCTTACCTTTTCTTTCAAGTGATAAAGGACGATGGGCACAATAAAAATAGGTTTATATGAAGTTAACAACGATTTGTTTTGGACTGTTTTTTACGCTTTTTCCGTTAAGTGCGGTCGACTCTCTTCCCCCCATCAGTGATGCACCGAAATCAGAGGATCAACCGGTCTTGACCCATGATCCTGCCACCCCCGTTTTGAAAGCCTCAGAGCCAGGAAGTGAAGCAGCGCCCGTTGAGACTCCTGTCGATCAATCTGAAAAAAAAGAGGTCGTGCCTGAAGCAGTGGCTCCCGTAATTTTGAAAGCGGAATCGAATCCTGTGACATCAAAAGTCGGTCTCGAATCGGTGGTGATTCCTGAAGATACTGCGCATTTTGTGGGGGCTCGGTATTTTGAAAAGAAATCCGGAGGATGGGGATGGATTAAAAAACCAGAAGAGAGCTGGAAGCAGGCTCGATGGGTGGCCATTCTGGAGAGTCCGCGAAAATTTCATGTTCCTCACCGACAACTTAAAAACTCGGAACAGGATCATGAATTTCAGTATAAACTTTTAGGTTCCTTTGCTGATTATCAGATTTATGATCCTGTCCGAGATGAGCTTCTTGATGTTTTTGTTATTGAGGGTTACGAATCACTCGGAGCTCAAAAATCGATTGATCGGAAGCCAGGTCCTCCGGGGCGTTTTACCTCAAAAAAGAGTGGCGCTTATACTCGTCGCAATACGGTTCAGTTCGAAGAGGATGGATTTTAAGCTAATTTTTTTCCATGGCACAGGAGTGAAGCAGATTTTTTGCATCGATTCAGAGGATGTTCAGGATAAAGACAAATGAAAATTGTTTTTGAATTTATCCCTCCCATCCTCCCTATCAATGCAAAAAATGCCTTTTTCATAACTATTTGATTGCAAGTTGTTTATATATTTTAGGAAGTTTTACTACACTAGGAAGAATCTCGCTTAAAGGCCTTTAGCGATCTTTCGGTGCGCTTGCGGAAGAGGGAGTGTTTCGATCTCTTTTAAGCTCATCCATTTCCCTGGAACCGTCGCTTTTTCTTTGAAGAGGCATTCTCCATAATTCATTGTTATCCGGTATTTCGTGAACCCGTA
>CAMAQI010000049.1 GCA_945860255.1 Methylacidiphilum caldifontis | reverse complement strand
CAACCTTAACTACGAAGCACGAGTCAACTCGTATTCCCTTTCTCATCAACTGGATTTTGGGTGGCAGATGAGGTTCTAGTTTTGTTAGGAAGTATTTATCTTAATAAATGACATTCTTATTGAGGAATTCAATAAGCGATGTACTCTTTTTATATGAGACAAAAAATCATAAGGATCGGGCTTGTCCCTCTCAAAGAAAAAAAAATGCAAACAAAATACAAAATCTTATCGATCGTTTTCTTATTTTTTTTTGTAAAAGGATTTCTTCAATCGGAAGAAAAAACAATTTATTTTTTAACCGATCCAATAACGGCTTTAGAAGATTGGCGTCCAAGAGGTGAATATGAGCCGATGGAGATTGTGGATGATCCTGAATCGAAAGGAATAAAATGGGTTCAAATCAACGACACTAAAGACGATGCAAATACTTCATTTCGTAAGTCAGTGAGTATTCTTAATGTTAAAAAAGTTAGACTCGATTTTATTGCTAAAGTTTCGGATAATAGTAAAGAACAGGCCGCATTAATTGTTTTTTATGATTCGAAAAAGCGTGTTTTAAATGGCCATGATGAAAAAAACTGGATTAGGTCAAAAAATTCGATCCAGATCAATGATTTCTCCGAAAAGAACTATGTACTCGAGGCGACTGTTCCGGAGGGAGCAGTGAGATGCGAGGTTTACTTAACTTCATTTTATCTGACTCTTTCAAAGGGGTGGTATAGAGATATTCGGATTATCATTGAAGAATAGCCTTTGCTTTAGAAACGACAGGCATTTCATTATTTAAAATTATTTCAGTTGAGCGCATGCTCACATGCGGGATCGATACTCCTGCGGATCTGGGTTGAAAATTAAATCCGCGACGGTAAGGGGATTTTCAAAAAATGCTCGTTGACCTAAAGCACCGGCACCAGGACGTGTTTTCTCGGAGCCGACGGGACACCGATTATCGGGGTTGGTAGCAATGAGACGGGCAGCTTTTTCATCAGTCCATATCAACTAAGAATCCAATGTCAGAATTAAACACAATATTTATGTTTTAAAAAAAGAATGGGCCGTTATGAATTTTATGTCCGTATTAGGTTGAAACAAGGTGAAACATTTTTTATAAATTATGTTTAAATCACGCAGATTTGTTTTTTATTGTTTTCTTTTTTGATCGAGAGATAGTGGGTCGTGGCGAATTCCAAATATACACTTAAAGGGAATGGCTTTGAAGAGCTTGAACAGACGATCCTTGGGTTGGATTCTGCGAATTGGAATCCCAAGAATCCCCTTCCACCGACGCGACTTTTGGCAGAATCTTTTCATACATCACACACCAAGGTTTATCGATTTCTCTTAAATCTTGTAGGAGAAGGTAAATTAGTTGCTCATGAGGTGAACGGACGGTTTTATCTTAAAGGGAGTGAGGCTTTTGCAACAAAAAATCTTCCCGTGGCCTGTCTGTTTCGAAATCTAGAAAACTGGTTTATGGTGGCAAAGGGTCAGCTGACAGGAATTTCTCGCGTATGCGAAAGCTTGGGGCGAGGAGTCGTTCTTTTTCGTCACGGAAATTTAGTTCAGCATCCTTCTGTTGAATACCCTCCTCTCTTTGGATCTGCTTCGGATCAAATAAAAGGACTTCAAGTTTTTTTTGATAAACATTTTTCAACCTGTTCAGGAGTTATTTTCGAAGATTTGTGGCTCGATGAAGCCCTTGAGCATTTTTCAACACAACTTCATCGGGCGGTGGTGGTGGGACGACAAACCAAAATAAAAAATCTTAAATGCATCTATTTGGATTGCGATTCTGCTGCGTATCAGGCGCTTGCACACTTACATGGGAGGGGGTTCAAAAAAATTGTGCTTGCGATTCCCTTTCAAGGCAATGAAGAGGTGGATCGCCAGATGGAGGCACTTCGTCTGGCATCACAAAAATTAGGACTACCGATTTCAGAAGAAGCTTTCAAAATGGCAACGACTCCCGAGGAGAGAACGAAATTAATTGCCTGTTTGAAGAGTGGATCGGAACGAGTGGCTATTTTTTGTCCTGAAGACAATGTTTCGACACTACTCTATCAAGAAATACAAAAACAAGGGGTTTCCTGTCCTGATAAGGTGGGACTTCTTTCAGGAATGGGAGAGGCAGGCGTTTTAGGACTTCAAATCTCTTCCATCCATTATGATTATATTCAAATGGGTTCCCTTGCTGTGACAAAGTTATTTGAGAAGAACGTGAAAACTCATGAAGCCGTCACCCCGAATTTTATTCAAGGGATAAGCACATAGTTTTTTGCATCCGTAGAAAGTATCACTTTTACCTCCCTCGCAAGCCGGAATCCTTTGAAAAATCAATTATCGAAAAAAATGCAAAAAACCTTGCTTATCAACTCGTTCCAACACCATGAAAATACACTTTACTAGGAGATTAATGAGTCCTCAGAGAGCGTGCGCGGTACTGGGTTCGAACCAGTGACCTCTCGCGTGTGAGGCGAGCGCTCTACCACTAAGCTAACCGCGCATGGTGAAAAACAGGAAGATCAGTCAATCGGGAAAGCGCTCCATTGACAAGGAATTTAGAAACGGGCTCCTAATAAAGTAAACTTCGTAAGACTTATATAAATCAATTGTAATAAGGAAATTATGAAAAAATGCAGTTCTAATGAGGAAGGCAGGAAAAAAGGAAAAAATGCTGCTGATTTTTTGTTTCTAAATTCCAGATTTCATGCTTTCCCTATTCAAAATTGCCTTTTGATTTTGGTTGGTTGAATTTGATTTAAATCCGCTTCACAAATGTGTCGTTCCCCGTTCCATGGGGACAGTTGCTTTGTGTGAGAAAGCCTATTTCTTCCATCAAGGATTTAATCCCTGAATCAGAATTTCGACACGGCGATTTTTCGCTTGCTCCGCAATCGATCCTTGAGGATTTACGATCGGTCTATTTTTTCCATAGCCTTTAGACTGAACTTGATATTGCGGTTCGAGATTTTTACGAAACCACTCTTCAACACTCAGCGCACGAGCCTCAGAAAGTTTTTGGTTATAGTCGGTCGCTCCGAATGTATCGGTATGGCCCTCGACCGTGACGAGTGCCACGGGAAATTTTCGAATCAGAGGGAGAGCTTTTTCGAGCAATTTAAAGGCATTCGGTTTTAAGATCGAGAGATCAAAATCAAAGAGAATCTCACTTTGAAATCGGAGAAGAACCGGCTGGGGAAGTTTTAATCGGGCGGAGGGATCAAGATTTTGAAATTTCGAGCTCAATGATTCAAAGCTGGGGAGTTGGGTGGGCGGAAGCTCGATCGGAAGTGGAGGATTCGCTCCAGATGCAATCCCTGTCGTTCCGCCGATCGCAGGGGAATTTCCGACTCCTTGAGCCTCACTGCTGAGATTTTGTGAGGAGAGGACGGGAGCGCCGATGCTCGGCGGTCCGATTTGAAACTTTTCGATTTCGACTTTGATCTCAGCTTGATTGGCTGGTTTAAAGGGAGTGCTCAGTGCGGCAGCACTCGGAGAAAATTGAACGCTTTGGGCGATCTCCACTTGAGGAGCCGAGGAGAGGGAGAGCGGAGGGGCCACTTTATCGATGGTTCTTTCTAAGGTCTCCTTAAACATCGGTAATTGAGGAGGAGGCTCTAAGGTTTGAGGAGCCTTGACTGTGAGGGCAGGGGCAGAGGCGAGTTGTTGAACCGCTTTGTTCGGAAGTTCAATCCGTTTAAGTTCGATCGGAATTTTTTTACTCGGAATCGCCATTTGTTGGAAAGAGGTTTTCCAAAACCAAAATGCAAGAAAGAGGTGAAAAAAGAAGGAGAGGATAAAGGCGAACAGAATCCAAAGCATCTGGCGATGAGTCGGATTCCACTGAGCTTGAGAATTCATTGCGGTCTCCATTCTTGCCATTGCTTGAGTTTCAGGAGTGCTTTCCCAGAATCGATCGACGCTTCAACAAGCGCTTTCGCCTCAGTAAAAAGTGCCGCCCCTTTTGCAGTTAAAAGAGCGACTGTCGCATTTATAACAATGATATCTCTTGCGAGTCCCCGTTCTTTTCCGCTGAGGACCGCATGGATCATCGAGGCACTTTCTGCGGCTGTGGCGACGAGCAGTGTTTCAAGCGGTTCTGGGGAGGTGGTCGAAGAATGATGGAGTGTTGTGAGGCTCTCTATTAATTCAAGTGGAGAGGCTGAGAATTGTTGGATTCCCCAAGGACTGACTTCGCCAATTTGTCGTTGTTTCGGATCACGTCCTAAAACAATCGTAAAATCGGTATTTCGCGAGGTTAAGATCGATTGAAAAAGCGGAAGATGACTTTCTTGGAAGAGTCCCAAGAGTTGTGCTTTGGGGCGGGCAGGATTTAGAAGCGGTCCCAAGAGATTGAAAATTGTTTTTTTCCCCTCTTCCCCGAGTTGTTTTCGAACCGGAGCAATTGTTTTAAAGTGAGGATGGAAGGCAGGGGCTAAAAGAAAGACACAACCGTTTGATTGCAATGAGGCGTAAGCCTGTGAAGGGGTCAGCTGAAGAGGAATTCCTAAAGCTTCAATCACATCGGCGCTTCCCGATTTTTTAGTCACTCCCCGATTGCCATGTTTGACCACCGGAATGCCAAGGGAGGCAAGAATCGGAATGAGAGCCGTCGAAACATTGAAGAGATTGAGGTTTCCTCCCCCGGTTCCACAACAGTCAAAGAGCGGGCGCCCTTGATCGTAGGAGTGAATCGGAAAAGGAGCGGCTTTTTGAAGGAGGATCTCAGCAAAGAGTTCGATTTCTCGAGCGGTTTCCCCTTTTTGAGAAAAGGACTCTAAGAACTGTTTTTTATCTAAATAGGGAAGTGAGGGATCAAAAAGAGCATGGACAATCGATGGAATGAGGGAGTCTGGTAAAGAGTGCTGATTTTGGCAAAGATCAGCACCATCTCTCAATGGGGATTGCATAACGAGAGACTAGTCTGGCTTTTCGTATTCAGCAAATCGGTTTTTTTCGATCGATTTCATGTAAGCTTCATGGCCGCTAATCATCTTCTTATCCAAAAATTCTTGAATCGCATCATCCATCAATTGCATCCCTTCGGCTTTTCCTGTTTTAAGAACGTCTTGAAGTTTTGTTGTCCCCCCTTCGCGAATAATCGAGGCGACTGCAGGATTCGAAATCAAAATCTCATTGACCGCCAAACGACCGGGTTGATCGGAGCGTTTAAGGAGAAGTTGAGCGACCACCCCACGGAGTGAGTTGGCGAGCATTGTCCGAATCTGAGATTGTTGATCACTCGGAAAGGCATCAATGATCCGATCCACTGTTTTTCGTGCATTGTTGGTATGAAGAGTCCCAAAAACGAGAAGTCCTGTTTCGGCAGCCGTCAACGCAAGGGAGATGGTCTCTAAGTCACGCATTTCCCCAACGAGGACGACATCGGCATCTTCTCGAAGCGCCGCTTTGAGTCCGTGCGAAAAGGTGGGGGCCTCATGGGGGACTTCCCTCTGAGTGATGATACTTTTTTTATTTTGATGAACAAATTCAATCGGCTCTTCAATGGTGATGATATGCTTCTGATAAGTCGTGTTAATATAATCGATGATCGCAGCAAGGGTTGTCGATTTTCCTGAACCCGTCGGGCCTGTGACTAAAACAAGGCCGGATTTGATGTCACCAAAGGTTTGGATAACAGGAGGAACTCCCAATTCCGTGAGGGTCTTTATTTTTGTGGGAATAATTCGAAATACAGCTCCGAGGCCATGAATCTGCTTGTAGAAATTACAACGAAACCGCGACTCCTCATTCATTTCATAGGCAAAATCAAGGTCTCCGATTTCTAAAAAATGATTCCAACTTTTTAATGGGGGAAGGGGTTGGAGAAGCTCGATCATCTCTTGATTGGTTAACGGCTCTGAGCGGAGGGGACGAACTTCACCATGCTTGCGAATTTTGGGCGGTTGCGATTCCATTAAGTGGAGATCAGATCCTCCCTCTTGAATCAGTTGTTCAAAAAGTCTGTTGATTTTATTCATGGAGGATTAAATCATAAATGTTTTTTGATTTTCACATCGAATCATCGCCTCATTGATCGTGATCTTCCCTTGCTCGAGAAGATGCTTTAAGGAGTCATCCATGAGTCTCATCCCCTGCTTACGACCGGTTTGCATAATTCCAGGAAGCATAAAAGTTTTTGAGTCACGAATGACATTGGCGACGGCAGGATTATTAAACATCACCTCAAGGGCGAGTTCACGACCGTTGCCATCGGCGCGCGGGACGAGTTGTTGGCAGACGATTCCACGAATCGACTCGCTGACCATCGTTCGAATTTGTGCCTGCTGTTCGATAGGGAAAACATCTAACAGACGATCTAAGGTCCGTGCTGCGGTACTCGTGTGAAGAGTGCCCAAGACTAAGTGTCCGGTTTCTGAGGCGGTAATTGCGAGTGAGATCGTTTCGAGATCTCGCATTTCGCCGACCATGATGACATCGGGATCTTCTCGAAGTGCGGCACGAAGTGAGGAGGCGAAGGAGTGGGTGTGAGTTCCTACTTCTCGTTGAGAGATTTGACATTTTTTTGCTTCAAAAACGTATTCGATCGGGTCTTCTAAAGTAATAATATGATCGGAACGTTCGCGATTTATCTCTTCGACCATCGCTGCAAGGGTTGTTGACTTTCCACTTCCCACCGATCCGGTGACTAAAACAAGCCCATTATGATATTGAGTTAAGATTTTGAGTTCCTCAGGAAGGCCAAGTTCATCCATCGTTTTGATTTTCGGATTAATAATTCGAAAAACGATCTCCCAGCCGCGTCTTTGTCGCACGACACTTGTTCGGAATCGAGTCTTACCGGGAAGATGGTAAGAAAATTCGACCGATCCATTTTCATGAACTGAGTTGATTTGTTCTTGATCTAAAAACCCGTATGCAAGAGCCTCGGTATCCGAGGGAGAGAGAGTTGGAAATTCATCGATAAATTGAAGTCCTCCTGAGTGCCTCATCGTTGGTTTAGCGAAAGGGCTCAGATGGATGTCAGAGGCTCCCTTTTGAATCCCATAATCAAGGTATTGATTCACGTGAAGAGTCGTTGGCGAGTGGGATTGAGAAGAGGACTCTTTCTCAGGAGCGTTCGATCGTTGTGACTCGATGGAGTCTTGAATCGTTTTTCGAAATTGTTCGCATTGAACCGCAGTCAAAATTTGCTGTTCTTCAAGGTAGCTAATTGCCGAAGCTCCAGGAAGGGAGTCGAGGGCGTAGCGAGTCGACTTCTCTTGATCTTCTGTAATCCAGCCTAATTGACGACTTGAGTTTAAAACGTAGTCGTTATATTCGGCAAACATACGCTTTGATTTCTAACTCATTTTTTTATTTTGGCAAGCGAGAGAGAAAAGAATTGTAATCACTCCGAAAATATTATTTAGCGGGGAGATTTCCGAGTCCAAAGGGAAGTTTTTTCTTCACTCGGTGGAGTTTGGGGGGAGGAGTTTTTAAATTCTGATAGGTTTGAAACATAGAGAGAAGATTATTGACTGTCCAATAAAGGGAAAGGGCCGCGGCAAAGTTATAGAGCATGTAAAGGAAGAGGACGGGCATCCATTGGAGCATCTTCATTTGAGGATTGTCGGTCGCTTGAGGGGTCATTTTCATCAAAACAACTGAGGTCGCTGTCATAATTAAGGGGAGCGGATTCACATCGATATGCAGCCCCATTCCTAAATGAGTGATGGTGTAAATGGTATCCGGTTGAGCGAGATCTTTAATCCAGAAAAAGGATTCATTACGGACTTCGACCGCACTTTGAAGCATCGTATAAAGTCCTAAAAAGATCGGAAATTGAACAAGCATCGGGAGACAGCCTCCGACGGGATTAACCCCATAGTCACGATAGAGCTTCATAATCTCTTCGTTCATTTTTTGCGGGCTTTTTTCATGTTTCTTTTTAAGCTCTTCCATTTTTGGGGCTAAGGCCTGCATCTTTTTCATCGAGACATTTGCGGTGCTTTGGAGGGGCCAGAAGCAAAGTTTTATGAAAATAGTGAGGAGAACAATGACCCATCCGTAGTTAAGCTCGAGCGGATTTCCAAAGTAAGCGAGAGGACGGTGAATATGGTGCATAATCCAAAGAAGCGGTTTGATCACCCAGCCCCAGATACTAAAATCCATGATATGATCTTGAAAATCGGAAAGATTTTTGAGGATCGCATACTCTTTTGGTCCAGTATAAATTTCATAGATTCCCTTCGTTTCACTTTGAGGGGCAACGGTGATTCCTTGAAAGGAAACGGTGGAGTAAATCCCTAAGAGTGAGGGGCTTTTTTCCACTGTTTTAGGAAGCGGAAGTTGAGAGCAGATCATTTCGACGCTTTTGAAGTCAGCAGGAACCTTAACGATCGATCCGAAAAACTGATTCGTTGTCGCCACCCAGTTGAGGTTGAGAGCAGGCTGGAGGATTTGTTGTTTTGCGGTGCTAAAAAAACCACTGAGCATCTCGGCGAGGGCATGAGATTTATAGGAATCAGTTTCTTTTGCGAGCCAGCCCGACTTTAAGTAAGTCGGTTGATCGTGGAGGTGAACGGGTTCTCCCGATCCAATGGAGAGAGTGAACTGAGGAAGGGAAATCGGTTGAACATTTGGATTGCGAAAGGTCTCTTGGAGTTCGATTTGATATTGGTTTTTGAGCGTATAAATACGTTCGATGACGAGACCGTTAGGAAGAATCGATTTGGCAACAATGCGATCTCCCTGTTTATCGAGAGTGTAATTTTCCGAAGACTCCGTCCATCCCTGACGGGCTAAAAAGGGAAGAACGGCATGTTGGTGAAGCAAAACGTTTTCAGATTTCGATTTTCCAAGATGTTTCAGGAGTTCAACCTGTTTCACTGCCCCTCCACGGGAAGTGAAGGTGACTTTGAGAAATTCATTTTCGAGGAAGGTCGTTTGCTCAGGAGCCGCAACCGGACTCGGCTTTAGATCCGAGGGCTTTCCAGGGGTCAGAGAGCTGATTCTCGACGGGTCTGTAGTAGGGGAGGGAGTTGAGGAGTTTGTTATGGGAGGATGAATCGCCGGATGGTTTTTTGGGTAAACCGTCGTTGTATACCACATCCATACTGCAAATAAAATTGCGCAGACGCTAACACCAATCCAGCTTGTACGATCCATAAAAGTTCTTTAGTGAGAGTTATCGGGTTAAGTTAAAGGTTTTGATTTGTCGCCTTAAGAGCGAGGAGTTCCATTGCAGAATGAATGCTCTCATACGTCGAACGGGAGCAGGACGGTTTTGCCAACCAAATCCAAAGCTGGGAAGGGTGACGTGACTGAAGATCCTTACGATAGACCTCCTTCATTTGTCTTCGGATACGATTACGATCGTGAGCTTTGCCGATTTTTTTAGGAGTAAAAAAAGCGACTTTACCTGTTTCAGAATAGGAGAGAGGTTGATTGAGTTGAATCAGGGAGAGCAACCGATGATGGTGGCGTCGCCCTGTATTAAACATTTGTTTAACCCAGCCCCTGTGGGAAAGAATGAGAGTCCTTGGGAGACTCTCGTTCGATTTATCCGAGGGTGTGTTTGGCGAATTTGACATCCGCACCCTTAGGAACGAGGCGTTTACGGCCTTTGGCGCGACGGCGTTTCAAGATGGCACGGCCATTCTTGGTTCTTGTTTTGGCTAAAAAGCCATATTGACGCACTCGGCGTTTCTTCGAAGGTTGATAAGTTCTTTTCATAAAATTTCTTTCGTCAGGTGCGGTACGCTAGCAGTCTCAGTCTTGGAGACAAGCGAAATTCTGAGATATTGACTAAATCTTTCTATTTGAGCATTCAAATAGAGGGATGGAGAGTAAAAAACCTCTTTTTTTAAAGGAGGTCATTCCTTGAGCCTCTAGGGCTTCTCGCACTCAGAAAGCGAATGTTCGCACGGTTTATTTCTTGGCAGCAGCCTTTTCTTCGAGCAAGCGAATTTCTTTAGCCGCTCTTTTTAAGCGGTTTTTACGATTGGTTCGTCCTTTGTAAGCACCCATATGTTTTCCTTTTGATAGTTAAGAGGGGTCACTCTCCCGAATTTTTTTGATCTGGCGAGGTTTTTTTGAACATTCTTTATAAAATTATCTTTTTATTCGAATCTTCTCCCTTGTGATTCGAAGATTTCCCCCTAAGAAAAGGGGCATGATCCGTTTTTTATTGTTGATGATTTTTTTATTTCTCTTTCTCGGCTGTTCAGAAGAAAAGAAAGAGGTTTTAGGGAGTGGATTGATTGCTTTGCTCACCGATTTTGGTCTTCAGGACTCTTATGTTGGAGAGATTAAAGGGGTTGTTTTGAGTCTTTTTCCTGAGGCTAAATTAGTTGATTTGAGTCATCAGATCGAGCCTTTTGATGTGAGAAAGGGAGCGGTTGTTTTAAGTGGTTCCTCCGCTTGTTTTCCAGCGAATACGATTTTTATCGCCGTGGTTGACTCCGGATTTGGAGTGAATCGTGATCCGATTCTTCTTCTGACAAAAGAGGGGAAATACTATATTGGGCCTAATAATGGATTGTTTACATTAGTTGCAGAACGTGAAGGAATCGATCGGGTTTGGAGTTTGGATAAAATGAAGTATCATCGTCATGGATTGCCGACTTCCACTTTTCACGGACGGGATATCTACGCCCCTGTTGCCGCCGCTTTAGCGAAGGGGGACTCCCCTTCGTTGATGGGAACTCCTCTTAAAAAAATGGATATTCTTCCGATTTCTCAGCAGAAGATTGTTGGAAATACAATTTCTGGAGAGGTTCTTTATGTCGATCGCTATGGAAATGTGGTCACGAATATTTCGGCCTCCTTTGCAACAAATTTAAAAATGGGGGCACTTGTGAAAGTTATTTTAACGGGGAGTAGTTTCTCCGCCCCTTACGTCGAGACCTATTCGAAGGTGGCCACTGGACGTGCGTTAATTTTGAAAAATAGCCAAGGACTGATTGAAATCTCTTTGAACCAAGGATCGCTCTCGAAGGCTTATAATATTAAGGCAGGGAGTCAAATTTCACTTCAACCTTAGTCTCTCACTCTTGAAATATTTCACAAAATCGTTAACATTTTTTGTGAGAGACGATACGTTTTTGGAAAACCCTAAAAAACAAAAAATCACTGTTTTGTGCGGAGCTGTGAAAAAATCAGGATAAATATCATAGCCGACTCACTTCAAGAGAATCGATCGATTTCGTAGGATTTTAGAACGAATTTGAAAGAGGTTAATCACCTCATATGCGATCGCTCCAGATTTACTCCTCACACAAGAAATCGCAATTATTCTGAAGTTGACCAAGAGCGCTCTTTTCTCTATCTCCTATCCATTCATGAAAAAAGCATTGATCACTGGGATAACAGGGCAAGATGGTTCGTATTTGGCAGAACTCCTTTTAAAAAAGGGCTACGAGGTTCACGGGGTGATCCGTCGTGCTTCTAGTTTTAACACCGATCGGATTGAGCACCTTTACGAAGACCGTCATAATGGGGCGAAGATGCTTCTCCACTACGGCGATCTGAACGATCCTGTCAGTATTCAAAAACTTTTACAGGAGATTCAACCGGAAGAGATTTATCATTTGGGAGCGCAAAGTCACGTTCGTGTTAGTTTTGATATTCCAGAATACACAGGGGATGTGACTGGTTTGGGAACCTTACGAATTTTAGAGGCGATGCGGTTGGTCTGTCCGAAAGCCCGCTTTTATCAGGCCTCAAGCTCGGAGATGTACGGAAAGGTGATGGAAGTTCCTCAGACGGAGACGACCCCTTTTTATCCTCGTAGTCCCTATGCCTGTGCGAAAGTTTATGGCTATTGGATCACCGTTAACTATCGTGAGAGTTATGGACTTCATGCCTCAAATGGTATTTTGTTTAATCATGAGAGTCCTCGTCGAGGGGAGACTTTTGTCACTCGTAAAATCACTCGTGCCGTCGCTCGAATCAAAGCGGGACTGCAAAAGAAACTCTATCTCGGAAACCTCGATGCTAAACGGGATTGGGGATTTGCACCGGACTATGTCGAGGCGATGTGGCTGATGATGCAACAAGAGAAACCAGATGATTATGTGATTGCAACCGGAGAAACTTATTCCGTTCGTCAGTTTTTAGAGGAGTCCTTTGGCTGTGTGGGATTGAAGTGGCAAGATTATGTGGAGCATGATATTCGTTACGATCGACCTGCGGAGGTCGATCTTTTGATCGGAGATCCTGCAAAGGCGAAGAAACAACTCGGATGGGCCCCGAAAGTGATGTTTAAAGAGTTGGTTAAGATTATGGTCGATGCCGATATTGATTCCCTTCAACGCCAAATGTCCGGACAAGATATTCGCATGTAGCCTTGTGAAACAAAAAATCTTTATTGCGGGACATCGGGGATTGGTGGGAAGTGCCATTCACCGTCTTTTTTCTGATCAAAAAAACTACGAGATTCTCGTGAGAACGCGTCAAGAAGTCGATCTTCAAGACTCTCTTGCCGTGAAAGCCTTCTTTGATCAAGAAAAACCGAACTATGTCATTCTTGCTGCGGCGAAAGTCGGTGGAATTAAGGCGAATTGGGATTATCCGGTCGATTTCTTGCTTCAGAATTTAAAAATTCAGAACAACGTCATTGAAAATGCTCATCGTGTTGGGGTTGAAAAACTCCTTTTTTTAGGAAGTTCCTGTATCTATCCGAAGCATGCTCCTCAACCGATTCAAGAGGAGTCGCTTTTGACAAGTCCTTTAGAGCAAACGAATGAGGCCTATGCAATTGCCAAGATCGCTGGACTCAGGCTGTGTCAGGCCTATGCCCGTCAATACGGAGCACGGTTTATCAGCGGGATGCCGACGAATATGTATGGCCCCTTCGATAACTTTGATCCGGAGACCTCTCACGTTTTACCCGCTCTGATTTACAAATTCCATCAAGCGAAAGTAACTGGAGCAAAGACGGTGACCCTTTGGGGGACGGGAACACCGCGTCGTGAGTTTTTGCATAGCGACGATTTGGCTGCGGCGTGTCTCCTTCTCTTAGAAAATTACGAATCTCCTGAGATTATCAATATTGGCTGCGGAGAGGATGTGGAGATTCGAGAGTTAGCGTCGATGATCCAAAAAGTCCTCGGTTATCAAGGTGAGATTGTTTGGGACTCGACAAAGCCCGATGGAACGCCTCGTAAAGTCATGGATGTGAATAAGATTCGTGGCATGGGATGGAAGCCTAAAGTCGATTTAGAGTCAGGAATCCGTGGGGCTTACGATTGGTATTTAAAACATCGGGCAACCAACTAAATTTCTAACCCTGGATGTCGCGGATTGACATCGATAAAAACAATTTAAATCATCGGTGTTCCCCTGTCTTTAAAAAAGCCTTCCTAAAATAGCGTTTAAATCTCGCAGGATGAGCGCGTAGCGTTCATCTTTGCGGGGGTTCTTTGGAGTTAAAAAAGAGCTGAAAACGCCATGGAAGACCGAAAATATTTAACT
>CAMAQI010000048.1 GCA_945860255.1 Methylacidiphilum caldifontis | reverse complement strand
GGTTTGGAAAAGAGTTGAAAAAGGGAAAAAACAACGAGGTAGAGAGCGATCAAAAGATTTGCGAGAAATCCTTGATCCGGAAGGAAGAGCATCATCATTCCGCTGCCGACACCGGCCCAGCCCCAATAGAGAAGGGAGTTCTTTTGGCGGGCTTTCGTAATCCAGTAAAAGGTGAGCGGAAAGAAGGCGAAGAGCGCGGCAGGAGAGAAATGAGCGGGGAGAAGATTACTGAGAAAACTTCCCTGCCAGGCAAAGAGGATGCCGGCAAAGATCGAGGAGAAGGGGCGGAATCCCCAGGCTTGAAACAGGATAAAGGTAAAGTAGAGAGAGGCGCTTGCGCAGAGAGGATAAAAGGCCGAGGCAAAAATCCAAAAGGGGAGATGAGCAAAGAGGGAGAGAGGATGGAGTCCGTTGGGCAGCTGAGGAAGGCCGAGCCAGAAGTCGGTATTAAACTCTCCTTGAGGGGGGAAATGGAACTGAGACTGACGATAGTTTCCTAAATGAGTATCGATCGTGAGGGGAACCGTGGAGCCAAAGGAGAAGAATCCGGTCATGAAGAGTTGAAGGAAAAGGGTTCCCAAAATTGCGATCCATAAAGACCTTCTTTCCATCGACGTCATGATTCGAGGATCATGCCAAGAGAGTGACCGTCGTCACGGAAATTGTAAGGAACGGAGGAAAAGGCAGAAGTTCACAGAAGTTAGAACCACTGATCTTCGCTAATTGACGCTAATTAAAGACATTCAAAATCATTTTTTGCATCGATAGGGAGGATAGGGAGGATAAATTCAAAAACAATTTTCTTTGGTCTTTATCCTGAAAATCCTCCGAATCGATGCAAAAAATCCGCTTCACAACTGTGCCATTCCCCATTCCATGGGGACAGTAGCTTTGTCTGAGACACTGCCCTGTCTTTGAAATGCATTTAAGCTATCCGGCTATTCAGCTATTAGGCCCTCCTATGAATTTGAAATGAGAGTTTGTTTTGGACAGGAATGATAATGGCGTTAGGTTCGGTATTCTGAAACGTGATCCTGTGATGATTTCCTACTCCTCTTCTCGCTCCCCTGAAGCGACGCTTCGTAAACAGATTTCTTGTTTGAAAAAGGGGGGGATTGATCCCTCTTTGCATTATCGTTCCCCAAATCAATCAAAGGCCTGGAAGGAAGTTTTTCAAGCTCATTGCCCGGTATTGAGCGATCCCTCCTTTCGCCAGATCTATCAGAATCTTTTTTCACGTTTTGCTCAGGAGTCGATGCAAAAAAGTCATTTGATCGGACTGGGGTGTGGGACAGGAATCAAGGAGCAGTGGTTGGCTCGATCGATGAAACGGATGGGGGCTCCGATCGACCGTTTCACCGCGGTGGATGTCAGTGAGCGGCTTTGTCAAATAAGTATGAAGCGAGTGCTCCCGTATTTAGTGGAAAGTCCTCAGGCTTGGGTGATCGATTTAGAGGCCGCCGATGAGTTACGAAAGGCTTTGGATCAGGGGGATCGAACGGAGCGAAGGATCTACACCTTCTTTGGATTGGTTCCCAATCTCGCCCCCGTCACCGTTCTCCGTATTTTAAAAACGTTATTACGTCCTCAAGATCAACTCTTGATCAGTGCCAATCTCGCTCCGGTACGAAAAGAAACCGAGGCCGAGGAGGAGCGCGCGGTGAAAAGAATTTTGCCGCAATATCGGAATCGAGAGACGAAGCAGTGGCTCTCAATGCTTTTTCAAGAGCAGGGAATTTCCAGAAAGATGATTTCCTCTCTAAAATTTGAAATCGGGAAGGAGAGAGAATTACGATCGGTGGTCGTGAGGGCGGCGGTCTTAGCTGATTTTGAATGGGAATTAGGGAGCAAAAAGATTTCGATGAAAAAAGGAAATCGCTTAACGGTTTTTCAGAGTCGTCGTTGGACCCCGCTACGGTTTGAGCGCTGGCTGAAAAGAAATGGATTTACCGTGAGGGGGGTTGAGATGACGAGCAATCGTGAAGAGGGGGTTTGGTGGGCGGAGCGGTAAATCTAGAAAAAGAAGTCAGCTTAAGCCATGCGAACCCCGATACAAATCGCATCGGCGTTAACCTAAAGATAACAACCAAAACAAATTTTAACCGCCAAGTTAAATACAAAGAACGCCAAGTTTTAAAGTCATTTTCAACCGCTTATCTTCACTTATCGACACTGATATTAATCCGCGTTCATCCATCTCCCTCTGCGGTTAAAACTGGTTCTAAATTCTGTGAACTTCTGTGTGTTCCGTGGTTAAAAACGGTTTTACACCTTTGCCTTTCGTTATTTTATTCCCCGAGGCTGTTGCCTTCTTGAATCCGAGCGATGGAACGATCGAAACGTTCGAGGTCGCGTTGGGCTTTCAGGAAATCTTCTTGGGCTTGAGAGATTCGTTTGCCGAGATTAGTGAAGTCCCCACGGAATCCCTCGAAATGTTTGTGAAGTTCCTGAATTTGAACGATTAGATTTTGTGCGTTCTTTTGCATTTCGTGGTTTCGAAAGGCGAGCGCAACGGAGTGAAGGAGTGCGGCGACGGTATTGGGGGAGGAGAGGCTGACTTTTGATTTTCGACAAAGCTCCGTGATCTCGCTCATGCGGAGGAGTTCGTAGTAGAGGACTTCACTCGGAATAAAGAGAAGCGCAAAATCGACGGTTTTGAGATCCGGCCGAATATATTTTTGAGCGACCTCTTTAATCATTCCGCGAACCGTTTGGGAAAGCTCTTTGAGGGCTTGGGTGCGTTGATCCAGAGTGATCGATTCGTTGATCAGAACGGTGTAGCGATCTTTGGGGAATTTAGAATCGATACAAAGAAATTGATCTTGGAGTTGGATCACGGCATCCGGTTGGCATCCCTCAGCGAGTTTTGGTTGGAGTCGGTAGGAGGCAAGCGGGAGGATATCGGAGAGCAGTTGTTCGAGGACGACTTCACCAAAATTTCCTTGGAGCTTGGGAGAGGCGAGGAGGTGATTGAGTTCGTTGACCTGTTGGCTGATTTGAACCATTTGTCCGGCGCTGGATTGAAGCGAGGCGAGCCCTTTACTCATCTCTTGGAAAGCTCCGAAGTTTTGATCGAGATTTTGTTTAAGTTGGGTATGGACTTGCGTCTGGATCTCTTGCAGACGTTGATGGGTAAAGGATTGAAGTTGCGTGATTGAGGTTCGCATCTCCTCGCGAACCTCCCCCATACTGCGTTGCGTGAGGGTCGTGGCTTGGAGTTGATTTTCGGAAAGCGTTTTGAGGAGGTTTTCCCGTAGTCCTGCGATCTGTTCCGAGGATTGGAGTTGATGTTGAGATCCTTGACTGCTTTGGCGAATCATGAGAATCAGCACACCGATCAAAGTGACGGCAAGAAGGATCAATAAAGCGATGGTCATAACGGTTTGAAGTGAACCATGAGGGGAGGAGAAAGACAATCTTTCCTCAATCGAGAGTTTTTTCTGGCGAGGAGCTTAGAATTTGCAATGCTAACTCCCTTATCGCAACTGTCGACTCCGCAAAGGTTCGTCAAACCGATCATGACGGGACTATAGCTCAATGGTTAGAGCAGGGGACTCATAATCCCTTGGTTCCGGGTTCGAGTCCCGGTGGTCCCAATCCTGATCCTCCCTCGATTTCTTTTCCTCTGAAGATCGGCTAAAATCGAGGAGGGAAGCCGTTACTTGATCGATTGATATCGAAGGGAGGCTTTTTTTCGCCATTTTTCGCCGATCTTCTCGGCATGAAGTCGATCCGATTTCCAAAGGGGCCAAGAGGCTTCAAATTCGATTTCGCTAATGAGGGGAGTGAGAAAATCGGATTTTAATTTTTGCTCAGGTGAGAGAGCCAGATAATCCGCCCAAGCCTTTTTAAGTTCGGAATGAGGATCGATGAGGGATCGCCCCATTAACTCGTTGAGCGCCGTCCAGCGTTTGCTGGCTAAGGGGGAGTTGTAGAGAAAGGCAGGAGGAGCGGTCAGGAGGGAGGGATCGATTTGTTGAAGGAGTGTGCTTTTACTTTGAAGTGAGGGAAGAACCGGAATTCGGGTGATCCCGTAGTGAGTCGCTCCGTTCAGTTCTCCGATCGCATTGACCCAGAGGGATTGTCCCTTTTCGGAGAGAACGAAGTCGATAAAACATTGCGCCGCCTCAAGATGGGGAGCTCCTTTAAAGAGGGCGATTCCGTCGGGGATTAAAATCGATTGATTTTTGGGATAGAGATAACGGACTTTATCCGCTCCTAACACCGATTGAAGCGCTAAGGCATTGAGATCGATCGAGAGGGCGTGTGAGGCATTTCCGAGGGCGACCTCTTTCGTTGAGACTGCGGGGTTTTGGGAGAAAGTTTTGGCATTGGCAGCCATTCTGATCAGAATACTCCATCCTTTTTCCCATCCGTAGGACTGGAGGATAATTTCGTAGATCATGTGGGCACTGCCACTTTTACGTGGTTCGACTAAAGAGAGGAGTCCTTTGAATTCCGGCTGAGCGAGATCCTCCCATTGTTGAACGGGGGGAAGTTTTTTGAGCTTGGATAGAGTGAGATTTTCAAAAATTCCGAAGGTCGAGAGTGCCGTCGCATAATAATTCCCCTCAGGATCTTGAAGAGGAAGTCCATTGAGCTCTTTGGGGAAGGAGTTGGCGATCTTTTCCGAGAGAAAGTAAGGGGCGAGTTGGCCCTTGTTTTTTTGGTTTTCAAAGGGATCGAGTCCCCCTCCCCAGAGGAGATCCATTCCGCAGGTATTCCGGTTTTTGCTGTAAAGAGCATTGACGTTTTTTTCAATTTGAGAGGTTCCTCCCATATCACGCCAACGAACGGAGATCGGCTTTCCTTGGAGCTGAAGGTAGTGTTGCTGAAAGGCGTGGGTAAACTCTTTTTGGATTCCCTCCCAATGAGGAGAGGCAATAATGAGCTCATTTTCTTCAGGGATCGCCGAAAAGAGAGGGAGGAAAAAGGAGAGGAGTCCAATGGACGTGAAGATCCACTGTCTCATTTTAAACAAGAGATTAAATCGGTCCTGAGGACTCATCGGCTTCGATGATGGAGTCTAAGGCCTGACGAAAGTCTTTGAGTCCAGGGGCGGGGATAATAATGGTATCACGGCGGCCGTTGACATCTTCCGTGATTCTTAAGAATCGGCCTCGAGGGTTTTGTTTGAGATCAAAAAAGAAACACTTACGTTCGACAGTAATTTTTTCGCTACGCATTAACTCATCCATAATTAAACCCTCCTCGTTTCTGACACAGATAAATAGTACTAGAAACGGTTCATAAGTCAAAAATTAATATCGAAACTATTGTCATGTAAGGATTTTATATTTTATAAAAGAGGTTCATTTAAGGGGTTGTCGAGTCAGTAAGGATCTCCCACACAAAGGGAGATGAAGATACTTTGGACTATTTTGATTGTCGTTGGATTCATGGGATGTGCTTCGACCTCAAGCCCTTCTGTAAGAATCGATCCTGGAGCGGTGATTCAAAAGAATTACGACTACTCCGCTCCTGCCGATATCGATCGGCAATCCAGACCGGTATGGATTCTCCCGATGATGAATCAGGGATGGGTTCCTGCGAGGATCGATCCGCAGACAGGGGATTGGCTCGGGGGACACTATCAAGCGACGATTATTCAAGAGGGCCATTGGGCGACCTTGGAGGAGGCGGAGCAATCGGGTCGACCTTATGTGAGATCGGGAGAGGGGCAACCGATCGTTCCTCCGCTGTCGACGTCCGGCTCCTCTCAAGGAGGGGCGGAGCTGGATTTGGCCCATTTGGAGTCGAGATTGTCACAAGTGGAACAGGGACAGGCGATCTTCGTGAGCAAGGAGGAGGAGAGGTTAAAAAATTCAAACTCCGTGGTGATCACTCCGCAAAAGCCCGGAACTGTCGAGCGGCTTGAGGTCGGAAATCAGAGAAAATTAACGGTTCGCTATCGGGAGAATAATGAGGTTGAGATTCAGTATGGATCGAAGCAGTACGTGAAGAAGCTTCCGCATCCGAATGCGACGTTGAGGATTACGGTTCCTGAGGAGTGAAAAATGACTTTTTAACATTGAAAAACTTTTATCGAACGATCATAAAAAGTCGATTTTTAGCTTAGCTGGCTAAAGTTTTTGCTGTTGAAACTTTGTTCGAATAGAGGATTATGGAACGATCAGGAGTTTCATATGGACGATTCTGGAAAACTAAATCACATCAAGCTATCAGGATTTAAGTCCATACGAGAGATGGAGTTGGATTTTTCAGCTCTTAATATTTTAATCGGCCCGAATGGAGCAGGTAAGTCTAATTTTATCCAATTTTTTAAATTTATGAATCAACTGCACTCTAAGGAGTTGCAGTTATATGTTTCGCAAAAAGGAACGTCTGAATCCTTTCTCCATTTTGGTGAAAAAGAGACAAAGATGATTCAAGCGCATCTTCACTTTAATCCTAACGAATATAAGGTTACATTAGTTCCTACTCAGGATGGAAAATTGATTTTTAAAAGTGAAGAGGTTATTTTTGATGCCGATAAGGCCAAATATCAAGGAGGGATCAAGCGAATTCCATTAGCAAACGCTGGACAAGAGGAGTCTGGTTTGCCCCTACCAGGCACTCAGAGGATAGAAAATCACGTTGCGGGATATATAGCAGATTGGAAAATTTATCACTTTCATGATACAAGTGATACATCGGCTTTGAAAAGAGTCTCAAATGTTAATGATAATAGGAGTTTGAGCGCTCAAGGGGAGAATCTAGCCGCATTTTTGTTCTCGATTCAGGCGACCTTAGAGTACCGCCAGATTGTGGAGACGATCCAACGCGTCGCCCCTTTTTTCCAAGATTTTATCTTAATTCCTGATAAAAATAATCCAGAGCAAATCCGTCTTCGATGGAAACATAAGGGGTCGGACTCTTACTTTGATGCCAATCATCTTTCGGATGGAACATTACGATTCATTTGTTTAGCGACTCTCTTGTTACAGCCTTATCATCCCAGGGTCATATTATTGGATGAGCCGGAGCTTGGTTTGCATCCTTATGCGATTCATTTGTTAGCTGCGATGATGAAAAGCGCATCTACAAAAACCCAGATTATTGCCTCAACTCAGTCGGTGACCTTGGCAAATCAATTTGATTGGCAAGATATGGTGATCGTGGATCAAATCAATGGCGCATCACAGTTCAGTCGGCTTGAAGAAAGCGATGTTAAGAACTGGTTAGAGGAGTATAAAATCGGGGAGCTTTGGGAGAAAAACATTATTCGAGGGACTCCTTAATGAAAAGATTGGGTATCAGCGTTGAGGGGTCAACTGAACTGGAGTTTGTTAAAAAAGTTTTAACTCCTTATTTTTCGGAACAAAAAGAAGTCATTGTCATTCCTGTGGATATGCATGGGAATGTTTCCATTCAAAGAGCGGCGCATGAAATTAAGAAACTTTTAGGAGGATTTGATGTTGTCACAACGCTTTACGATTTTCAGGGATTTAAATTCAAAGGCATAAAAAAAGTGGAGGAGCTGGAAGAGGACTTAAAGAAGGCAGCAGAGTGTCAAACGAAGAATCTGTTTATACCCTATATTCAGGTTTATGAATTTGAAGCACTTGTCCTCTGTGATCCTAAGGCTTTATGCAATCAAATGGGTTCTCATGATGAAACGGAAGAAAAAGAAATTGATGCAGTGATCAAGCAAAAGGGAGGCGCGGAAAAAGTAAATGATAGTGAACTGACGAAGCCTTCTAATCGAATTAAAAATTTATTTCCTCATTACAACAAAAAACTTCATGGACCTCCTATTTGTCAGAAAATTGGAATGCGAGGACTTCGGGAAAGATGTCCTCGGTTCAATCAGTGGATTGAAAAAATCAATAGCAGTCTTTAGTTTGGACTCAAAATCGAATTTATGGGTTCTAAGATTATTTTAATCACGCACGAGTTTGCCCCTTATCGAGGAGGGGTGGCGACCTATTGTGAGGAGGTTGCACGGGCAGCAGTGGCGTTGGGGGAGGAGATCGAGGTCTGGACGCAGGGGAATTCACGGGGGGATGAGCTATTTCCTTTTCCTGTCAGACGATTGCCGGGGGCAGGGAATTTAAGGCCGCTTTCGTTATTTTTATTGATGGTTTCTCTGGTTTGGAGGACCTCGACGTTAAAACAGGCACGGGTTTATCTTCCCAGTCGCGGATCGCAGTGGGTTTATCTCAATCTTTATCGACTCTTCGGCTGGAATCCCGGGAAAGAGATCCTCGTTACTTTTCATGGAACAGAGATCCTTCGTTATGCCCGAAATTCCTGGCTGCGGAACTGTTCGAATCGTTTTTTTAGGCAGTCCGCTCATTTACTCACGACCGCCTCTGCTTATTCGGTGAAATTACTTCATGAGAAGGGATTTGGAGCGTGGACGGCAACTCTTCAGGTCGCTCCTTGTGCCCTTAAAGGAGATTTTCAGCGGATCGAGAGTGGCGGGGAAGTTCAGCGGAATTTACAGGAGTTTCGAATTTTAACCTTAGCCCGAGTTCATCCTCGCAAAGGGCAACGGGAGGTCGCAAAGGCCTTAGGGGGATTGTCTTCCGATCTTCGCTCCCGAGTGATTTATCAAATTGCGGGGAAAGGGGAGGAGGATTATTTGCAGCAGGTCGTAAGTCAATGTCGGGAATCGGGGATTCGCTATGAAGTTTTGGGTCAGGTTTCGGAGAGTCAGATTGCGGCGACCTATCAGAACTGTGATCTTTATGTGATGACGAGTCATTCGCTTGCGGAAAGTGTGGAGGGATTTGGGATGACCTATTTAGAGGCCGGATTTTTCAAGAGACCGGTGGTTGGCTATCGAACTGGGGGAGTCGAGGAGGCCGTTCTTGATGGGCGAAGTGGATTGCTGGTCGATGAGGGAGATCTTGAGGGATTAACAGAAGCCATTGAGCGGATTCTCCGTGATCCGATTTTGGCGCGTGACATGGGAGAGGAGGGGTATAAACATGCCCTTTCATTTTCATGGGAGAAAACAGCACGAATACTTTTTGGGTCAGGGAAGGAGTACAATGTTAACTAAATCTAATTTTTATTATGCCTTAACGTGGTTCTTTGGGCGTCCCGTTCTCGATTGGTGGATGAACGTTCATGCCACGGGGGGAGAGAATCTTCCGAAATCGGGGTCGGTCCTGTTACTCTCCAACCATATCAGTCATTTTGATCCTCCGTTGGTCGGATACGGATTGAATCGGCCGGTCGATTTTTTAGCGAGTGCTGAGTTTTTCGAGAATAAATGGGTGAACCGTTTTTTCCGCGCCATTAATACCTATCCTTTTAAGCGCGATCAGGCGCAGGATCTCACCGCGATGCGCTGGGTGCGGACGAGCTTGAATCAGGATCGGGTGGTTTGTATTTTTCCAGAGCGCGGGATTCGTTATGGCAAACAGTCTGTTTTAGCAGGGAATCTCTTCCCTCCAGGGACCGCAGAGGTCGCCTTTCGTTGGGGAGTGACGGTGATTCCGACGGTCGTTTTAGGGAGTGATCAATTTTACACCTTAAAGGCGTGGAAGAACCGTCAATCGGTTTATGTGAGCTATTTACCTGCCGTTCGCCCGAAAGATTTTAAGAGCGCTACGGAGATGAATCAAGCGATTGGGGAATCGATCCATCGTGAGGTGAGTCGTTTGAAGGAGATTTATGATCTCAATGAGAGTATTATGCCGTTGGCCGCAGAGGAACATTGGGGGAGGCCGATTCCTGCTTAAGTATTTTGATTTTATTCCGATAAAGAGGGAATGAATCGTTTTTTAAGTGAGGTCCCTGAGAGAAAAACAAGCCAAGCGATGGCGCGTTGCATTCTTTTGGGGGTCGGTGGGATGGTTGCGACCTATTTAATCTGGAAAACAGTTCAATTTTACGCCTTAGAGGTTCCTTTGTCTTTTCATTTGACCTGTGGGTTGGTGGAGGGGGTGATCCTGTTAGCGACGTTGACAGCGCTTTATCGACTCCGAATCTCGGGATCGATCGTTTCTTCCGAAAAGCCAAGGAACAAACCCTCTCGTGGGAGAGCTTCGGTGAAAAGTCCCTTGGTGATGCCGTTGCATTTCAGGAATCAGGAGATGGCATGGTTTGAGCGGAATTAATTTTACCGCTTTTCCTTTTTCGTTGTTTCGCTAATCGGATTAGGAATGGAAGAGTGGATATTATTAGTCGTCGCCTTTGTTTTGGGCTCATTTCCCTTTGGTTATTGGATTGGGAAAAGTCGGGGAATTGATATTCGAGAGCATGGAAGTGGTAATATTGGCTCGACGAATGTCTCCCGTGTGATGGGGAAAAAGTGGGGAGCTCTTGTTTTTGCCCTCGATTTTTTAAAAGGATGGGGCGCGGTTATTCTGATGCTCAAATTTTCTTCAATTGCCGATCGAGAGATTCTTTCCTCTTGGGCGGTTGGGGCTGCGATCGCGGTTATTTTAGGTCACAATTATACCCCTTGGTTGCGATTTAAGGGGGGCAAGGGAATTGCGACCTCAGCCGGAGTTCTCTTGGCGATGATGCCGTGGGCTTTGTGTGTGGGGTTGCTTGCTTGGGGGTTGTTGATGATCTTAACAAAGACCGTTTCGATTGCCTCACTGACCTCATGTATCGTGGTTCCGTTGTCTGCTTGGTTTTTGTATCCCGGGGAGAAAGTTTTATTCGGATTTGCTGTTTTGGCGGGGGGGATGGGGATTTGGCGTCATCGATCGAATATTCGACGCATTATTTCGGGAGAGGAATTTTCCTTCAAAAAAGAGTTGGAAAAACCAGAGAGCGGTTCATGAAGATCGGACTTTTAGGGGCAGGGGCGTGGGGAGGAGCGATTGGGGAAAAGATTGTGAGCCAAGGTCATTCGGTGATTGTTCACCATCATGGAGAATCGAGTTGGAGAGAGCGATTTGATGCATTGATTTTAGGGTTGCCGGTGCAGCATGTGCGATCGACTTTGTGTCGATTTTCCGATCCTGAAATTCCGATTTTGAGTTTAAGTAAAGGGATGGAAATTAAAACCCATCAACGGGTCAGCCAGATGATTCTTGAGGCTTATCCTCGTTCGACCTGCTCGGTATTATCGGGGCCGACCTTTGCTGAGGAGGTCGCTTGTGGATTGCCTGCGGTTGCGGTGATTGCGAGTGACTGCGATCACGGAAGGGTCTTCTTTCACGATCTTCTCCATGACTCGCGATTACGGCTTTATAGTTCCTCCGATGTTGTCGGGGTGGAGTTGGGAGGGGCCCTCAAGAACGTTTACGCAATTGCCGCGGGGGTCTGTCGCGAGTTGAAGTTAGGGGAGAATGCTTGGGCGGGACTTTTAACCCGTTGTTTAGCGGAGATGACGCGAATTGGAATGAGTCTGGGAGGGAGGCCCGAGACCTTTGCCGGATTAAGCGGGGTCGGCGATCTGATGCTCACCGCCTCGAGCGAAAAAAGTCGGAATTTTCGGATTGGACAACAGATCGTTCGTGGGGGATCGCTTTCCGATCTCCTTGAGAAGATCGGGGGAGTCGCGGAAGGGGTAGCGACGGCAAAAGCGATTTATAGCGATGACCGAATCCCTGTAGAGGCGAAGCCGATCGTGATTGAGGTCTATCGCATTTTGTATGAAGGAAAATCACCCGCTTCGGCGGTGAAATCGTTAATGGAACGTGCAAAAACTTCGGAATAAAGTGACGCGCTCGTGGCTCTTACCTGCGTATGAAAAAATTAATAGGATTGAGTTTGGGTTTATTTCTTTGTTGGGCCTGTGGACGGGATCCGCAAATCAAAAAGGAGTCTGTCCCCCAAACCGTTCCGCTCAGTGGAGTTCCCCGTATGGATCGTATCGTTAAAACAGATGAAGAATGGCGTAAGCAACTGACCCCTGAACAGTTCGAGGTGGTACGCGCCAAGGGGACTGAACGGGCTTTTTGTGGCAAGCTCACCGATCATCAAGAGGAGGGGGTTTATCATTGCGTGGGTTGCGATCTCCCGCTTTTTTCATCGAAGCATAAGTTTCATTCAGGAACGGGATGGCCCAGCTTTTATGATGTGATCGATCGCAATCATGTGGCGACCTTAACGGATAACAAATACGGAATGACTCGCACGGAGATCCTCTGCGCTCGTTGTGACGCTCATTTAGGGCACGTTTTTGATGACGGTCCCGCTCCGACGGGATTGCGCTACTGCTTGAATTCGATCTCCATGGTTTTTAAGGCCGATCAGAAATAGGGTTAACTCAAATCTTGCATTAGGAATAGATCGGGAGCGATCCTGCACGTGCGCATTGACTCACGGCTAATGCGGGAAAAGCGGAATAAGTGAGCGAGGGCTTGCCAAGTGGAGGAGATTCCCTCAGGTTTGCTCATGCCCTTTACAAAATTAGGACTTCCTCAGGAAGTATTAGATAATCTTGCGAAGCTCGGTTTTCAAAAACCGACTCCGATTCAAGAACAAGCGATCCCCATGCTTCTCGCAGGCAAAGATCTTCTCGCAACCTCACAAACAGGAACAGGAAAGACCGCTGCTTTTGGTTGTCCGATCGTTTCACGATTGCTAGCCGGAAAACGGACCGGAATCCGCTGTTTGATCTTGGAGCCGACTCGGGAGCTTGCTCAGCAAGTCGATGTGGCGATCAGAACCTATTGCGCCGGAACCCCGCTTCGCGTCGCCGCTTTTTTCGGAGGAGTCGGTTATGGACCGCAACGCAAAGCGCTTCAAATGGGCGTTGATATTGTCGTGGCGACTCCAGGTCGTTTAGAAGATTTTATTCAACAAAATCATATCCGTCTCAATAACGTCGAGATTCTTGTCGTCGATGAGGTCGATCGGATGCTGGATATCGGATTTTTACCGGCCGTGAAACGGATTGTTCAAAAATGTCCCCCCAATCGCCAGACCGCTGTTTTTAGCGCCACGCTTCAAGGGCCGATTCGGGATATTGCGATTGGATCTCTTCGTCCAGATCATGAATCGATTGCGATTGAATCGAAACGCAGTGTTGCGGAGACGATCGAGCATGCCATTTATTCGATCAATTCAGAGCAGAAATTTGATTTCTTGGCAAAACTACTCGATACCTTAGGTCACGATAAACTCATTATCTTCACGCGTACGAAACACGGAGCCGATAAAGTATCGCGTAACCTTTCTCGGATCGGTCATGCGACGACGGAGCTTCATTCCAATCGTTCGCAGCGTCAGCGGGAGCATGCGCTTGCCGGACTCAAAACCGGTAAGTATCGTGTGCTTGTCGCCACGGATATTGCCGCCCGTGGAATTGATATTCGATCGGTTTCTCATGTCATTAATTATGATGTCCCTGAGCAAGCGGAGGATTATGTGCATCGGATCGGTCGTACCGGACGAGCCGAAGCGACGGGGGATGCCTTGACGTTGGTAACCAACGAAGAGGAACGGAAAGTGGTTGCGATTGAAAAGCTTTTGAATCAAACGATCACACGTAAGAAATTAGAGGATTTTCCTTATAAGACTCCTCCCCGTATGGAGACGGGTCGTCCGTCTC
>CAMAQI010000047.1 GCA_945860255.1 Methylacidiphilum caldifontis | reverse complement strand
TTTTCCTCAAAGCAAATCCACTCAAAGACCCTGAGGGGCTCTTAATGAGTGGATGAAAATCAAAATAGCCGACCAAAAATACAAAAATCCGCTTCGCCGCAAACGCGGCTCGCTACACTATTTTTTGTTTTAACTGCCGGATTTAGGATGATAAACCGGAGTCGGAAGAGTTGATTCGATCTAAAAACGACTCGCACGACAAATGAGCCTTGGTTTGGCTCAGTCCGGTTTATGGCATTAACTTGCAGAGCCCTCTGCGATGAGTTCTGAGATGAATTCCCAGCGGCGATTCTTTTCTTCGAGTTCTGATTCTAAATTGGTCAGTTCCCGATTGAGATCAACTGCTTGCCCTCCTTGTTTGTAGGTCTCGTGACTTTCGAGTTGGGCACAAACCGCTTTTTTGCGGCGTTCTAAATCGGCGATATCCGCTTCTACTTGGATGAGATCGGCTTTTGCGGTTTTTTTGGCAGCCGATCGGGCTTGGCGTTCCTCAGCCTCTTTGCGGTTTTGCTCTTTGGTTTTGAAGGTGGAAGGGGGCTTTACTTTTTCGATGATCGCTTCTTGAGGCCGGCTATCAGTCAGTTTTTCTCCTGCGACAAGGGCATGCTTGGCGGAGACGGCGTTTGATTTTTCTAAGTAATAGTCGTAGTCCCCGGAATAAGAGGTGAGTTTTCCGCCACTGATGTGAAGGACGTTTTGAGCGAGCGCCCGGATGAAATAGACATCGTGACTAATAAAAACGATCGTTCCTTCATATTGTTTGAGTGCCTGGATAAGGGCATCGATACTCGCCATATCTAAATGGGTCGTGGGCTCATCCATCAAGAGTAGATTCGGAGGATCGAGGAGGAGTTTGACGAGGGAGAGTCGAGATTTTTCTCCTCCCGAGAGAACGGAGGTCTTTTTGTAGGCATCATCGCCAGAAAAAAGGAAAGAGCCGAGGACGGTACGTGCAGCGACTTCAGGAACCGGTTTGGAGATGCTCATGACCTCTTGGAGAACAGTACGATTGGGATTGAGCATTTCGACGCGATTTTGGGAGAAGTAGCCGACGAGGGCGTTGTGTCCGAGGATTCGTTTTCCTTGTTGGATTTCAAGGGCGCCTCCGAGAAGTTTAAGGAGGGTTGATTTTCCAGCCCCGTTGGGACCGACCAGAACGGTCCGGTTGCCTCTCTCTGCTTCAAAATTGATCCCTTGGTAGACCGAGAGGTCACCGTAGGCGTGGTGAACCTCCTCAAGAGCAATGACCCGTTGTCCGCTCCGTGGCGGCTGAGGAAAGCGGATATTAATTTTTTTATCCGTGGTTTCAGGGGCCTCGAGCTTTTCCATTCGATCGATCTGTTTGAGCTTACTTTGGGCTTGTGAGGCTTTACTGGCTTTGGCGCGGAAACGATCGGCGAACTCTTGGAGTCGTTGAATCTCTGTTTGTTGGTTTTGAAAGGCAGAAAGTTGGCGGGCTTCACGCTCGGCACGTTCGAGAACGTAATCGTCGTAGTTCCCTCGGTAGATATGAAGGGTTTGATTACGCAGTTCGAGAATTTGATCGACGAGGGCATTGAGGAAGGAGCGATCGTGGGAGATCATGAGAATCGCTCCGGGATAGGACTGAAGATAGGTTTCAAACCATTGGAGGGATTCGAGATCGAGGTGATTGGTCGGTTCATCGAGCATGAGCAGATCGGGTTCCATAACGAGGAGTCGGGCTAGGTGGGCGCGCATGACCCATCCTCCGCTCATCGTTTTCGCTTTGCGGTCGAAATCACTTTCGCGAAAGGCGAGGCCTTTGAGGATTCGTTTGGCTTTCGGTTCGAGTTGGTAGGCGCCGAGTTCTGCGAACTTTCCTTGAGCCTCGTGGTATTCCTCAGTATCGGTGGCGCCGGTGCGATCCCCTTCGGAAAGGATTTTACGAAGGCGTTCATGTTCGGGGGAGATATTGGTTGCGAGTTCGAGGACAGTTTCATCGCCGATGACCGTGGTTTCTTGGGGGAGGTAACCGAGATTGGTATAGCGATCGAGATTCACGCTCCCTTCATCGGGAGGGAGTGTCTTGAGAATGATCGAAAAGAGGGTTGATTTACCGGCTCCATTGGCTCCGACGAGGGCCATGCGATCCCCGGTATTCACTTGGAGGGAGATCTCCTCGAAGAGAGTTTTATGGGCGTAGGCTTTACTGACTTTAGAGAGCGTGAGCATAGGAGGGCGCAGGGTACTGATAGAATGGAAAGAGGCAAGTTATTGCTGAGATCGATGTGCGGTTTTTTGAAGGAGGGCTGCGTGCTCTGGAGAAAGGGTTTCGGTGGGAATCGGAATAGCTTCACAGAGATCTCGCCAGCCGGGAAACTTCCAGAGGTTGGGAAAGCCACTACATTGGGCTGGTTTAACGGAGTTAATTTTACAACTGTTTTTACCTTCGAGGAAGATACATTCGTGGGTCGGTCGGGAGATAATCCCCAGGCCTCCGCGGTCGGGGAGGATTTCGCAGTAGTCTTGAATGAAGTCGAGGGGATCGATTTTTAGGAAATCGGCGATCGGTTCGATTTCATTTTCTTTGAGTTTAATCACTCCGGGCCAACGGCAGCAATTTCCGCAGCGTTGGCATTCGTAGGAAATAGAGTCGGGGGAAGGGATGGGGTTTAGGGTATTCAAAATAAACTAGAGCGGGAGGAGGGGATCGCCTAGGAATTCCGACATTGTGGCAAAGGTGTAATCTCTTTCGAGGAGGCCGTCGAGAATTGCTGGAACGGCCTCGGCGGTTTGTTTGTGAATGTCGTGAAGAAGGATGACACTTCCAGGATTGGATTGAGTGAGAACCCGTTGGGCGACGACGGAGGAGCCGGGTCTTTTCCAGTCGAATGGATCGAGGGACCAGAGTGCGACGCTGAGTTGAAAGTCGGAGGTGATGTGCTGTTGTTTTTGAGAGAAGGAGCCGTAGGGGGGACGAAACCAGACAGGCTTAATGCCGCTCGCTTTTTCGATCGACTCTTGGCAGCGGGCGATTTCTGATCGAACTTTTTCCTCGGGCATATTCTTGAGGGCAGGATGAGTGTAGCTGTGGTTAGCGAGCTCATGGCCTTCATCACGGATCTTTTTTACCGAGTCGGGGAAGGCATCGACATTTTTTCCGATGAGGAAAAAGGTCGCTTTAATGTCGCGTTTTTTGAGTTCATTGAGAACCATGTTTGTTGTGGAGGGATTGGGTCCATCATCAAAGGTAATGCTTAAGCGACGACCGAAACCAGGACCTGCCGTGGTAAAGGCGCGATTGGTTTCGTATTGAATGACTTTTGGAGGAGAAAAGGGGTCGACCTCTTCCCCGGAGAGTTGGGGAATGAAGAGCGAGGCGGTGGAGGCCGTTAAGAGTTTTAAGAAGTCGCTACGTTTCATGGGGAGATGAGGGGGTCACAAAAATCCCCAATTTCACAAACAGGAATCCGCAGGTTTGTCAAATTGGGGAGGTATCAGGAGTTTGATTATTCGGAAAGTTTATCAGGAATTGGCATTTCGATCTTACCATTGAGAGTTCCGCCATCACGAACGAGGAATCGAGGTGAGATAATATCGCCGACGACAACACCCCCCGCAAGGATTTCCACTTTTTCCAAGGCATTAATCGATCCGGTGATCGTTCCTGCGACGGTCACACTACGGGCATTGATTTTTGCACGGAGATTGCCCGTGGGATTAATTTGAAGATCTTTTTGGATCGTAATTTCACCGTCGACAGTGCCATCGATTACGAGGCTTTCGTCGCCAGAGATTTGGCCTTGGATTCTGATCGTTTTCCCGATTGTTGTGATAGTCTCTTCTTTCATAGCAAAAAGGTGACAGAAGATTTTGAGATGGCAACTCTCAAAAGCGATCGGTCTATTATTTTTTGAATTATTTTGAGAGAGCGACTTCCATGAGTTCGTGCATGCGTTGAATGAGGGTGCGAGGGTCTTCAGTCATTCCCGCAGTGATTTTAGCGGTATCGAGAAGTTGGCGCGCTACTTTTTCAGCAATTTCTGGTTGTAGCTCTTTTTGTTGATGGAGCTTTTGGATGAGAGGATGGCTGGGGTTGATTTCCAGACGGTATTTTTCTGTGGGCATCGCGGTCGGGTTATCCCGTTGCATTGCTTTCATCATCCGACGCATCGAGGTACTGGTGTAGGGGTCTTCGTCAACGACGACTGCGGGGCTGTTAATCAGTCGGCGTGAGGATTGAATATTAGAGATTTCGGTGGAGAGAAAGGTTTTCATCCAATCTGTCAGCGAGAGGGCCTGTTCATCGCTCAGTCCTGAGGTTTGGGAGTCGAGCGAGAGATCGCTTTTTTCACAGGATTTGATCGATTTACTGTCGAATTGACGGAGGTTTTCCATGACGAATTCATCGCGAGGATCAAATAGGAAAAGAACCTCAATATTTTTAGCTTTAAAGACCTCGTAGTAAGGACTGTTTTCGGCGCTTTCGCGGTTCGGGGCGGAGAGATAGTAGATCTCTTTTTGTGATTCAGGCATCCGAGCGGCGTAGTCAGTAAGGCCGATTGTTTTTCCTTTTTCGGTGAGTGAGGATTCAAAGCGGAGGAGTTTCGAGAGGGGCTCTCGATGGAGGAAGTCATTCGCGGTTCCCTCTTTAAGACAGCCGCCGAATTCTTGGTAGAAGTGGGCATATTGCTCGGGATTCGATTTCGATTCTTCATCGAGCATTTTGAGGATTCGACCAGTGAGAACCTTATTGAGTTTTTGCATCAAGGCACTGTCTTGCATGGTTTCACGGGAGATATTAAGAGGAAGATCTTCGCTATCGACGATACCTTTGAGGAAGCGGAGCCATTCCGGGAAGAGTCCTTTTGCTTCGGATTGGATGAGAACCTTTTTGCAGTAGAGATGGACTCCGGATTCGAGGCGGGTGAATCCGAGTTTTTCGATATTTGATTTGGGAACGAAAAGCAATGAGTTGATGTTCAGAGGGGCATCTGCGGAAAAGTGAAGTCGATAGTGAGGGGTATCGGATTCATGGGAGATGAATTGATAGAATTCCTGATATTCCTCCTCTTTGACCTCTGATTTGCTACGGGTCCAGATGGCTTGGACAGTATTGACCGCTTTTCCATTGAGTTCGAGAGGGAAGGAGACAAAGGAGGAGTAGCGTTTGAGGATTGTTTCGATGCGATGGGCGTTAGAAAAATCGTGATCATCGGTCTTTAAGTGAGCGACTATTTTCGTTCCTCGCTCCAGTCCTTCTGCCGGTTCGATCTCAAAGGAGCCCGTTCCTGTCGAGGTCCAGATCCAGCCTTGCTCTCCAGTTTTCCAGGAGCGTGTGGAGACGACGACTTTTTCAGCGACCATGAAGGTCGAGTAAAATCCGACACCGAATTGACCGATTAATTCGAGGCTTTTTTCCTTTTGTTGAACCATTTGTTGGAGGAAGGCTTTCGATCCGGAGCGGGCGATGGTGCCGAGATTTTGAACCAATTCCTCTTTGGTCATTCCGAGACCGGTATCCGAGAAGGTGACCGTGTGGGCTTGATCGTCTGTGGTTAGGGAGATTTTGAGGGGGAGCGATTCGTCTTGGATTTTTTCGCCGGAGGATTGGATGAAGCGAAGTTTTTCCATGGCATCGGCGGCGTTGGAGACGAGCTCACGAACAAAAATCTCTTTGTCTGTATAGAGAGAATGAATGACGATTTCGAGGAGTTGTTGGATTTCTGCTTGGAACGTATGTTTTTCGGGATTGCTCATGGAGAGATTGATTAATGAAGAAAGGGTGATTCGACAATCAAAAAGAAATCACAGAAAAAATGAAATTGCATTTTTAAAATTCATAAATCGGAATTCAATGCGACTTGAATGGGGTCGAGAATGTTTTTATGGAGGAGATCTCCTTAGTTTCGATCTTTGACCGATTTATGGGGAAAAGGGGATTTGAAGAGCCGATTGAATGTCGGTTGAAATTTGAGATTGGAGCGAGGGGAGATCGGGGAATTTTTTTTCATCACGAAGCCAATGCCATTGATTTAAGAGGATTTCTTTGTTGTAGATATCCCCGGTGAATCCGATGAGATGGACTTCGAGTTGGGGGGATTTTTTTTGAAAAGTGGGACGAAGTCCGTAGTTAAGAACCGAGCGATAGGATGTTCCCTCGACAGAGGCGAAGCAGGCATAAGTGCCAAAGGGGGGGAGGAGTTGACGATGGGGGGTGAGGTTGGCGGTGGGAAAGCCGAGGGTGGTTCCTTTGCCATCTCCATGAACGATCGTGCCACTCACTTCGAAGGAATGTCCGAGGAGATGATCGGCGAGTAAAAAGTTTCTTTGGAGGACCGCTTCGCGGATACGGGTGCTGCGTGCTGGTTCATTTTCAATCGTGAGTGGGGGGACGATATGGGTAGAGAAATTGAGTTGGCTTCCGAGATCGACGAGAGTGAGGGTGCTGCCGAGGCCGTTGAATCCGAATCGCCAATTAAATCCGACCGTCAGACTTTGAAGATGGGGAAGATGACGTTTGAGCCAGAGTATGAATTCTTGAGGGCTGAAATGGCGGATTTTTTCGTCGAAGGAGATGGCGATGAGATGAGGGATTCCGTAATGATGGATCCAATGCTCCATGCGATCCGGGGAGGTTAAACGAAGCGGGGCTTTATCGGGAGCGATGATCTCGAGAGGGTGAGGGTGAAAGGTGAGGATTGCTGTTTCCTGGGGGGAATGAGACTGTTGAAGGACCGTTGCGATGATTTCTTGATGTCCACGGTGGACGCCATCAAAAACGCCGATACCGACGTGTTTGATGGTAAGAGAGGAGCTATTGGAAAGAGGGATCATTGCCGACGCATTTGAGAGACCTCGGGGAGGGAGAGGATGCTACTGCGAAGGTCGTCAACGGTTTTGAGTGCTTGGAGGTTATCCCAGGTGAGGGCGTGATTTAAGGTGAAGTTTCCCGATTTTAAGCGAGCGAGTTGAGTGAGGTGGGCTCCACAACCAATTTTTTGTCCGATATCGTAGCAATAGGTGCGAACATAAAATCCTTTGCTACAGACAATTTCAAAAGAGATTTGAGGGAGATTCCATTGGGTGATTTTATGGCGGAAAATATGAACCAAACGGGGCTCTCGAGGAATTTCCTTACCTGCACGCGCGAGTTTATAAAGAGGGACGCCGTCTATTTTTACAGCAGAATACATCGGTGGGGTTTGATAGAAGTCTCCAGAGAACTCTTGCATGATTTTTACAAATCCCTCTTGCGTCAGAGGAGGGACAGGACGTTCCTCTGTGATTTGTCCGTCAGCATCTTGGGAGTCGGTGTTTTGTCCGAGCTTCATTGTGCCCGAGTAGACCTTTTCTTCGTTCATGAGGAGGTCTTGAATTTTTGTTGCTTTTCCGAGGACGAGAATGAGCAGGCCTGTGGCCATCGGATCAAGAGTTCCGCAGTGGCCTACTTTTTTAAAATTGAACTTACGACGCACAAAATCGACGAGATCGTGTGAGGTTTTACCTTGAGGTTTGTCGATGAGAAGCACGCCATCTATTTCCATATAAGAGACCCTTTATTTTGAACCGGATGCGGATTGAAGGGAAAAATTGATCTTTTCCAAGAGTTTTTCTTCGAGAAGGGGGAGGGGAAGTTTACTGCGGATTCCTGCGGCAAGCGTGTGACCCCCTCCTCCGAGTTCAGAGGCGATTTTTTGAACATCGATTTTCCCACGGGAGCGGAGGCTGGCTCGAGTCGTTGTTTCATCGATTTTTTCGATTACGAAAGCGACTTCTACGGTACGAACCGCTTGGAGAGATTCGACGAGGCCTTCTGTTTCTTCAGAGGAGGCGCCACTGATTTGAAACATCTCAGGGGTAAGGCGAAAGTAGGCGATTTGATTGTCGTGATCGAACTTCATTGTATTGAGTGCCTCTTTTTGGAGGAGGAGTCGAGAGGCGGAGTAGTTTTGGTAGCAGGATTGAGAGAGCTCAGAGGGGTTTGCTCCAGCTCTTATTAAGGCGGCGGCGATTTCGAGTGTTTTGGCTGTTGTTTGTCGATACCGAAAGCTACCCGTATCGGTCATTATTCCAACATAGAGACATTGAGCGACTTCTGCGGTGACAGGAAGCTGGAGTTGTTGCAGGAGTTCGAAGAGGATTTGGGAGCTCGCTGGGGAGTCGGAATCGATCCAATTCATTTTTCCGTAGAGGGTATTACTGATATGGTGATCGAGATTTAAATCGGGTTGAATTTTCCAAGAGAGAAAAGTGGAGCCCAGTCGATCTTGAGTCGCGGTATCGACGGCGATGAGCGTGGTTTCGGGAGGGGGATTCTGGGGAGGGGAGGTGATCAGATGCGATTGAGGAAGAAAAGAGTAGAGGGAAGAGAGTCCGTCTTCGTTGTAGATGGTGACCTCTTTCCCGATGGCACGAAGCGAGAGGGCAAAGGCGAGGCTTGTTCCATAGGCATCTCCGTCAGGTCGGATGTGTGAAAATAGGGCTATTCTTTGGCTATTTGCAATGAGCGTTTGGAGATTGTTTAAGGAGTTCATAAGAGATTTGGGAAGTTATTTATTGAGGTAAGCGTAGAGAGTGATGGCAAGAAGAAGCGTTAAGGTGATTGCAAAGAAAATGATCTGTTTTTTTTCTGTTTTATTCTTGGGCATTGTTCTTGATTGAGAAGGAGATTTTAATGAGTTTGTAATTCGGAGTGCTGTCGTTACATCGTAGGAATTTTTTTTTGATTTCTGTATTTTTTGATTATGGGGGTTTTTCAGCTGACTTCGAGAGAGGGTTTGGAGGTCGGGACGTTTTAATTTTGATTGAAACTCAAGAGCGACTTGTCCTAATTGGATTCGATCTCCGTTTTTGAGAATTGATTCTTGAATAGGGAGGTTATTGAGGAGTATTCCGTTTGCTGAATGAAGGTCTTTGATAAAATAGTTTCCTAATCGAAGAAAAACTAAGGCATGATGAGAGGAGATCGACTTTTCATCGATAGAAAGGAGATTGTTTTTTGCGCGCCCGATAGAGATCTCATTCTGAGAAATGGGAAAATTAAAATCCTCGCCAGAAGGGGGATAAATACGCAGAAATGAGGTTGATTTTGTAGTTAAAGCATAACTCTTCGTGATCACGAGAGCGTTTTTTCGATCAATCTTTTCAGATCGGAATGCGAATTCAATCAGTAGGTTTTCAAGACTGTTTTCAATGTTTTTACAAGGAATATGGTTTGTTTTCGTTGTATTAAAAGTAATCGTAGGTGTTTCCAAGATTTTGAGAATTGCTTCATCACCTGTCAAACCAGCAAATTCGGCTTGAATTGGGGTGCCGTTTTCAATAAAAATTTGACCGTGGTTTTGAGCGCTCGTCAGATCGATTCTCCCGTTAAAATCTTCGAAAGCCAGAAGTTGTAAGCAATCGGAGAGAGATAGATCTCCCTTTGAGGAGAGGGGGAATAGAAAGTCCTTATTCTGTTGCATCGAGGATCTATTTATGCGAAATTCTGTAAATATACAATCTTTACTGGAGGTAAATCATGTCTGGCTTTTTAGGAATGTTTGGGAAAAAGAGTGAGGTTCCGACTCCTCCGTCAGGAATGAAGCCTCCCGCTCCCCGCCCCCCTGGGATTGGAGCGCCTCCTCCGATTGCTGATTTTCCCTCTTCGATTATGGGATTAAAGGCGCCGAAGCCGATTGGAAATAAAGTCGCTAAATCGACACAAAGAATTGTTTTACCGGCTCAAAAAACTGGGCCTTTGCTTCCTCCCTCGATACGTACGGGGCCGCTGGGGTCTCAAAGTGCAATAGAACCGACGATGCGGATTATGATTCCTGGGAAAATTGAAGGAGCAACAGCGAAGATGCAAGAGGGCTTCAAGGCAAAGAGTCAGTCGCAGGATAAAGTTCTCCTGCCCATGAGTATTGCTTATCGATCTCTTCCTCCAGCTATTTTATCGGATCAAGCGCAGGAGATTGCAGGCACCTCTGAAGAGTTTTCGATACCTATGGATTTAGTGGTTCCTCAACTGTCTGTTGGAAAAATTGAATTTACAGTGAGACAGATGATCGAATTTCTGCCCTCGACGTTTTTTAAATCTCCCGAGGAAACTTCCTCATTCATGGAGGTGAAAGTAGTCTTGCCGATGATGGAGGTTTTTACGCGTCTTTCGTCGCAAAAAAACAATCCGAAGGAGGCGATTGCAGCGCCGATTATTCAAAGGCCGATTGTTCAAGATAAGGGCAAGACACGTATTATTGATATACCGGCTATTGCTCCTTCTGCTCCTTTAATTCCCGAGGCGATTTCAGCAATCTCTTCGAATGGTGAAAATAATTTAGAAAACTTATTAGCGGCAGCACAAAGTGCTTTGGGGGATGAGGTAAGTGAAGAAAAAACATTTGAGAATCCCTCTTCTATCGATTCGTTCATTGTAGAGTCTCCTGCGGTTGTTGAGGTAATTCCTCCTCCTCCATTCGTTGCGCCGATCGTACCGTCTGCTTCACAAGCCCCTTCTGTTCCTTTGGAGGAACTATTAGAAGCGGCTCAAGAGGCGCTTAAGGATCTTCCTGTTGGAGATCAGACGATGGTCGTTGCGGAACTTCAAGAGGACAAGATTGATATTCAGGAACCGATCCGAGAGCAAATGGTGAGTTCAATCGGGATTGAATCCAGATCAACTTCCGTCCCAGTATCATCTGCGAACGTTCAAGTTCCTGCGCCGGTAGCAAAATCAGAATCTCGAGATCTTACTCCTGAGGATTCAAAAGAGGTTGAGTTAGATTTAAATCGATGCGATGAGGCGCTGTTGATGAAGTTGATTCGTTGCTCACAGGAGATGGCGAGATCGATTATTTCCTATCGTCTACAATCAGGGGGTTTTTCTAAAGTCGAGTCGTTGCTTCTCGTTCCTGGGATGACCGATCGAGTCTATCGTACGATTACTGGAAGTCATGCTCCGATCGGAACTTTAGTGGGGATTCAAGATCTTTTGAATCTATCTTCCGAATTAAAGTGGAGCGTCGAACAGGTTGTTGCGCGAGTGGCACTTTGGCCTGGTATACGCGGGTGTATTGTCAAACACGAGAATACGATCACCGGTTCTCTAGTGGGAGTAAGTCATTTGGAGGATTTAATCGCCCAAGCGGAGGTCTGTCTTTCTGCGGTAAATGGGTTGATTTCCTCTGAGGGGGTAGTGCATCAATTCATTGTGAAAGATAAAGTTGGTTTTTGGATTTTTATGAAGCGGGGAACAACAGTCCTGGTCAGTGGATTTCAGGGAGGAATGATTCCTGATTCAATGAGATTGGTTTTAGAAAAATTGATTATCGAGTTACACGAACCGACCTGATCTCCATTGAAGTCGTATAAGGGAGTAAGATGGCTTTAATTTTACAAAGAGAGAAGCGGATCGTTTTTCGATTAGCCTATGTAGGGATTCCATTTTCTGGAAAATCGACAATCATGAAGTCACTCCATCGCTCTTTTTCAAGAGAAGAGCGAGGGGAGATGCGGCAAGGGTTTATCAATCAAGATCGAGGACTCGCATTTGATCTTTTACGATCTCCGATTTCAGTGATACCAGGGTTTTCTTCCTCGATTCAATTCTCAACCTTACCGGGGTATTGTGCGAGAACGAATTCCCATCGTCAGCTCTTAAAACAAGTCGATGGAATTTTGTATATTGTTGATTCTCAATGGGATCGAATGAATGAAAATGTCAAGGCATTCGCCGCAATACAGGAGATCATTATTGATCAAAAGAAAAGTCTCTCAGAAATTCCCTTCGTCCTTATTTTTAATAAACAGGAGATGAAACAATCGGCTCCGAGGAGTTATCTTGAAGAGACTTTTAATCAGCGTTCACAGATTGCCCCCACTTTTGAGGTAAATCCGTTTTTTGGGAAAGGGGTTGTTGACTCTTTTCAGTCGATTTTGAAGCAATTGGAGTTGAGTTATCGGTAGAGTGAGGGGGGGGTGATCGATTTGTGTCGATTTATAAATTTTAATTCTTTTTTATCGCATGATTCTTGCTTGGATAGGTGATATCTTATGGCCTTATCGCATTGGGAAAAAGTATTAAGTCATGCCGAGCGACAACTGGAGAGTGACTCCTTGAGGAAGCCGCGTGACTTGTTAGATGTTTATCGAAAGTTTCTCAAAATCGAAGAACATCGACTGAAACTCAATCATCTCAGTGGGGGAGGAGGTCGAGAGATTGTTCAAAAGAGATCCTATTTAATATCGCTTGTTTTAAAGCATATTTGGCGAGGGGCTGTGGCAAACGCTAAACGAGCTCATCTTCAGAAAAATCTTCCTGTCTCATTAATTGCCGTGGGTGGATTTGGACGAGGGGAACTCAACCCTCAAAGTGATATCGATCTCTTATTTCTCTATGATAAAGGGGGAGAATCTTCTGCGCTTGTAAAAGATATTGTCGAAGAAGTTCTCTATATGCTTTGGGATGTTGGTTTTGAGGTTGGACATGCAACTCGATCTCATCAGGAGGTCATTGAGCAAGTCAAAGAGGACTTTCAAACACGAACGGCGATGTTGGAATCACGTTTTTTATGTGGCAAAGAGGAGATCTGGGAGAAGTTTGAGAAGACCATTGAAAGAACCTGTTACGAAGATAATGTGAATGGTTATGTGGAGTGGCGGCTTGAAGATCAGAGGCAAAGACATTTAAAAACTAATAATACTCCGTTTGTTCAAGAGCCGAATATTAAAGGGGGATGTGGGGGGTTAAGAGACTACCATAGTTTACTTTGGTTGGCGCGAGTGAAGCGAAAAATTCATACGACGCAGGAGTTAGTCGATGCGAAGTTGATTACTCCAAGTGAGCGGAAGTCGATGGAATCGGCTTATGATTTTATTTTAAGACTGAGAACGGAGCTTCATTTTCAGCAAAAACGCAAAGGGGATATTTTGACTTTGCAACTTCAAGGGAAGATTGCGAATCGTTTTGATTATCCTCAGAAAACGATATTACGTCGAATTGAAACGTTGATGCGTGATTATTATCAACATGCTCAATTATTGTATCAATTGACCAATCATTTATCTGAACGGATTGCGGGAGTTAAAACCTCTCGAAGTGCCCCTCGCTCGATGTTGATTCCTCAGAAGGTTCAGCGAGCCAAAAATGTTGATGGATTTGTGCTGCAGTCAGGAATGATTGAGGCCTCCGACTCCTCGATATTTTCTGAAGATCCCAAGCGGATATTACGGGTCTTTGTCCATGCTCAAAACTACTCTTTGATATTAGGCTCGGAGATTCGATTTAAGCTTCGAAGACGTTGGAAGTTGGTCGATCGAAGTTTTATCTATCATCAATCCGTGCGTGAGATGTTAATTGGTATTTTCTCTAAAAAAGGGAGAGTAGGAGGAATTCTCAGGCAAATGCATGAAGTCGGGCTTTTGGGGCGTTTTTTTCCGGAGTTTGAGCCATTGACCTGTCTTGTGCAGCACGAATTTTTTCATCGATATACTGCCGATGAGCATACCTTAGTCTGTCTAGAGATGATGGATAAAATCATCGATGCGACAGAGTCTCCATTTTTGCCGTACAAGCCATTGATGGAGCGAGTCGACAAAGCTCATTTGCTTTACTTGGCGATGCTTCTTCATGATACTGGTAAAAGTGAGGGAGGGCGACATCATG
>CAMAQI010000046.1 GCA_945860255.1 Methylacidiphilum caldifontis | reverse complement strand
GCTCTTATTTTCATAAATACCGGATTAACCACGTATGGAAGCGGATTTCACAGATCGGAATTTGCCCTGTTTTGAGGCACCCTATTAGCGAGGATGAGTGAAGATAAGCGGTTTAAAATTCTTGGCGGTTAAAATTGTAGTTTCTCTTTTCTTAAGTTGATGAATCGCTTCATCGGATTCCCAAAAAACAGTTGCCCCTAAAACAAGAGTCCGGGCAAGGGAGAGGGCCATAAATCGATCTCTCACTCCCGTTTTTTCCCAAGTGACGATGATTTTCCCTTCATGATGGTGAGCTAAAATCCCTTGATGATTCTCAATAAATGCGCCGAGTTGCACATTCCATTTTTCGATCGCATCTTCTTGCTGCGCTAATGCGAGATGATTTTTTATCGACTGAAAACCGAGGAAAACCGCCGTGAGCCTCGTCTCGGTTTTTGGAGCCTCACTCTCAAGGACTTTCTTCTGTGGCGCCCTTAACTTCTCTTCCGATAAACGGATCTCAAACTGTGCCTCCCCAATTTGGATTCGATCTCCAAGTTGAAGCGGGGACTCTCCTTGAATCATTTTTTGATTCAGCAAAGTTCCGATAGGATTTCCAAAATCTTTAATGAAGAATTGATCGGCCCGTTGTTCGATGCAGGCATGCTTTCGGGAAATAATTTTGTCTAAGATTTGAATATCCGAATCATCCCCCCGTCCAAAAATAAAGCCTGATCGAACCGGAAAGGCTTTCTTTGATTGTAAATCAAAAACGTAAAACGACTGATTCATCGGTTCTTGGGAACAGCTTTTAATGCCGCGGTGAAGGTCAACGTATTAAACTTCGGTAAAAAACGGGCATACAAAGTTCCCTCGGCCATGAGCCATAAGGAACGTCCATCCGGCTCCTCCTCTATTTTCTGCCAGCTTTTTCCCTCACCTTGGATTTTCAGGAGTTGCTGAACCTCTT
Source organism: Methylacidiphilum caldifontis (assembly GCA_945860255.1). Lineage (GTDB taxonomy): Bacteria > Verrucomicrobiota > Verrucomicrobiia > Methylacidiphilales > CAMAQI01 > CAMAQI01. The sequence goes on along the minus strand of CAMAQI010000046.1, from coordinate 13,051 downwards.
TTTCACTCATCGGATGAAACTCGTCATTATTGCCGATCCGAGTGGTATAAATCTCTCGGATGGACTCTCCTTTTTCAAAGGTAATCGTCACATCGAAGTTTTCGATTGTAAAAACGATCTGATTTTCCCCGATCTCCTTCCCCGATCCATGTCGCAATTGGAGGGCCTCCACGGTTTCACCGATCCGTGCTTCGAGGGAAAGGGAGCCAATCATGAGCAGAAGAAGGGTGACCCAAAGAGATTGCATCTTTAAATTGAAGCATGGATTCCCAATAACTCAAAGAATTTCACAGTCAATTCGCCCTGGGGGATGGCTGTGATTTTTTTATTTAATTTTTTAGGATTTCACTAACCTCTCTTTTGTAGGGAAGTGAATCCCAGAAGGCATCGAAGAGGAGTGCCCTAGAGGAGTTAAAACAAGCCCCTTCCAATGAAGAAATTAAAATCCACCCCAAAACCACTTAAAAGAAAATTCGATTATGGCTAAAACTGATCAATCTCCAGATGCGGCAGCTCTTCAACACCTAGAAATCAATGTTCAAAAAAATGAAGGCGTTCGCTATACCTCCGCACTTCATCGTGAACACTGGTTCCCCCAAGCCGGTCTTGGAATGTTCATCCATTGGGGGCTTTCTTCGTTAGGTGGCAATCATGATTTATCGTGGTCGATGATTCGTGACACGCGCTACGATAGCGATCAAAAAAATGAGAATAAATTAAAACCCACGGACTATTTCAATTTAGCCCAATCCTTTAACGCAAGCGATTACAATCCCCGAAAATGGTTGAAAGCTGCAAAAGAGGCCGGCTTTGAATACGCTGTTTTGACGACAAAGCATCATGACGGTTTCGCTCTATGGCCTAGCGAATATGGCGATTTTAATACTAAAAACTACCTTCAAGGAAGAAATCTCGTCCAAGAATTTGTTGATGCCTGTCACGAGAATAATCTTCGTGTTGGATTTTATTACTCTCCCCCTGACTGGCGTTATGAACGAAACTACCGCTCTTGGGGATATCGAACTGCTGGAACCAAAGAGAGCCCTCACTTAGATGTTAATTGGGAGCCGATCCTCACTCTTCCTCAAAAGCCCGACGACTATCAAAAGAATTTTGCAGCTTATATCAACGGCCAAATTCACGAATTACTGACTCGTTTCGGAAAGGTCGATTACCTGTGGTTTGATGGCTCAGAAGGGGATCAAATTGTTTCTCTTGAGGAAATTAAAAAAATTCAACCGGAAATCATTATCAACGATCGCCAGCATGGCTATGGGGATGTTGTGACCTGTCATTATGAGTGTAAACTCCCTGAAAATAGGCCGGATCACTTCTGGGAACATTGTTTTGTAATGAATAACTCCTTCGGAGTATGGAGCTATGTCAAAAGGGAGGATGGCCAGCCGACCTCGGTTTTACTCTCCCATCTCGCCATCACACGATCTTGGAACGGAAATGTTTTAGCGAACTACGGGCCCCTTCCCTCCGGAGAAATGTCTGAAAACTTCTATCGTCAAATGAAGGAAATGCGAGAATGGAACAGTCAAAACCCAAATTGCTTTCGGGGAACTCAAGGAGGAAATTATCCAGAAAATTCCAACACCCCTTATGCCCTTCAAGAGAATAAGATATTATTCTATCTCCAGCCGGATCAAAAGGGAGAAATCCTCTATGAACATCCTACGATCAATCCCTCCATCAAGCCCACGGCGACTCTTCTAAAAGGACAGATCCCCGTCTCTTGTTCTGTGGAAAACAATAAAATCATCATTCAAGTCCCGGAAAAAATGAGAACGAATCTCATGGATGTGATTGTTTTAAGCTTTTAAGACCATTCACGAGAGTATGGGTTTCACTTGATGAAAGAGTCCTTTAAAAGAATCGTAAAGGGATTAGTCCTTACTTTGCTATTCGTGGCTCCATCATCCGCCGCCACCATTGTGAAAGCCAATAACTCAACGGCTCTTAATTTAGGTGCCAGCTGGGTGGGAGGCGTACCGCCTACCACTTCTGATATTATTCATTTTGATTCTACGATCAATCCTGCTATTTCAGTTTCTCCAGGAGCGATCACTGTTACTGGGATTACCGTCACCAATCCTACGGGTGACCTTACAATTAACGCTACAAGTTCTAATCTAACGATTGGTTCGAGTGGGGTCGATGTGAGTGGTGCGGGATCAAGATTTATTTTAAATACAACCGTTAATCTCAATGCAGATCAGACCTGGAATTTTGCGACGGGCAGACAGTTGCTCCTCAATACCGGGAATGTGCTGAATACCAACGGACATAACTTAACCATTAATTCCGTGTCGGCACTGGATGTGCGAGGCGCGCAAAGTTTTGGAAGTAATGTGACGATTACAGGTGCTGGTGGAATTAATTTTGGTTTTTCTACCGGAACACGCACTTTGAGCGGAGCTAATACTTTTAACGGGTTAAACATTAGCACGGGTCGAGTTACCGGTGCAACGATCGGGAACTTCGGGGTCACGAGTAATTTTGGAAGCGGGGGCACCAATAGTCCGATCGTTCTTGGGGGCACAGGAAGCGATGGGGTTATGGAGTATACCGGGAGCACCGCCTCTACAAATCGTACGGTGACTCGACATGGGGGAAGTGCGGCTTCGGGGATTGATGTCACCACGGCAGGAGAAACGTTAACGATCAGTTGACCGCCGGCTTAGGCGTGACTTGGCTGCTTTCCCATCAACTCCAATGGGATCTTTCCTACGAACGAGAGGCCCTTCAAAACGATCTCCAACGCCAAGCGATTCATTTAAGCTGTAAGTTTTCGTTTTAGGGATACTGAAAATATGATTTTTGCAACAGAACCCTATGTAATCATTTCTGCCGAGACATCCGATCATGGATTCCTTTCATCGACTCTTGGACTTTCTTCGCGTTACCAGCAATAATTTCCTTGAAGGTTGGATCGATGAGAGGATGACTCTGAACCCGCTCCCAAAATGACTGAGAAATAGGGAAAGCATGTTGCCAACTTTCATATTCAGAAGGAGTTGGAGGAATAACAGAGAAAGATTTTTCAATAACTTCCCCGTTTGATAACGGAGCATAAAGCATTGGCAGCATGTCGTAAGATGGAGCCAATCGAAGGCTCCCATGGTTCTCTTGAAGTAGGCTGATATTCCCGAAGTGCATATCCGTATTCCCTATCATTGTACCGAAAGCATAAAGAATCCGAAGCGTTCTGGTATCTGCTTCAGGAAGCCATTTTCCTGAATCTAGTCGATCCGCGAAGGCATGCCAGTCGTCGAGATCGCCGTAGTAAGCGGCATCGAAATTCATACAAGAATACGATCCTAAACGGCCGTGACCCGCACGCCTATCAAAACGGGTTGATTCTAAGAAAATTCTGTTATCAGCAATTATAACCTCTGAGTGGGCCGCCGGAATCCTATTTTCATTAAGAACCTCAGAAGCAATGTGTTCACAAACCAAAAGGTTACCCCATCGGCGCCCCGCAGGGGTGTCTAGGGGAGGGGAGAATTTAACAATTACATGACGGTCGCCGGCAGCACTGTCTAACGTTGTTGTGAATTTTTGCTGTTCACCTCCTGCTGAGGATCCTGCTGCATTTCCACGCAACACACCGCTCGCAAAATCAGGGTAAAGTGTTGAACGACTTTCTAATTGCGGCAGCGGCCTTTGTTCGTGGCGCTGATGTTGATAAATTTTAGCAGCATCATTACCTACAATAAGATTGCCCGGAAAATCAACACCATGGCTGAGCAGAGCGGAAAGGAGATCCTCAGAGGTCCATAATCTTGCATCCGATCCAAGACGAAGATGTGAGGCGTATTGTTTAACAAACACTCTCCCTAAAAATCCCTGCGGCCTCATGTTTTCTAAAAACCAAGGAAGGCCTGGATAAATTCCATTATTAAAATCGCCCTGATTAAAAACCGAGAGAGAATTCTCGGCTTCAAAATGCCACTGATGGGGATAAACTGAGGTGAGAATACCCCCTTTTTCCAATTCACCACTCTCCATTACGCGATAAATAGGCCACTGATACTCATTTCTTAAAATTCTACGAATTCCATAGTACCGAGTGCTTCGGGCCGATCCAAACCGCACCACCTCACTGCCGAGAGCAGCTAGTTGACGCGAAAGAGTTGGTTGCGCAATGTCTGCTGCGCGGCACAGTTCTTCCGCTGAGGCACCATAAGTCTTTTTTAAATAGCTGATGATAAGAGATTGATGCGCATTCATGAATAGATAATTATCATCACAACTCACTTAATACAATAGGATTATGCTATTTTAACTACTTATTTCGAATAGATATTTTACTAGTTTATCCTCACAGAATGAGACGGGCGTCGAATGAGTCAACATGGAGTTAGAGATGGTGCATTTCGAAAGGGATGGAGGGCTGCAATCTCGGGATCAACGGAGGCAAAAGGGAAGGGTGGGATTCTTGGTTTCCGCTTCGATCGCTAATCTTTACTATTGTCCCGGACTCTCTCATCCGATAGAACAGGATCCAACATATGATGATCTTGAACAAAATTAAATCACTTCCAAATCTTATCCAACAGCGATTTGGAAAATCGACTCACCGTTTGCCGATTTCTTCTTCATGGATCATTCTTGGAGGCGGACTTCTCGTTTTAGGAATCGTTCTTTATTTTTCACGTCCAGAGGCCGAAATCTCGATTGCAAAACGGGGGAAAGCGGTCTCAGCGGTCTATGGCACTGTCAACACAGAGCCGGTTACCCAAGTCATTGTTCGCTCCCGTATCTCGGGCCTCCTGAATGCGGTCAATGTACGTCCCGGGCAAGAGATTAAAAAAGGGGACATGATCGCGGAAATTCTTGATGAAACCGTGAAGCGCCAGATGGATGCCGCGAAAACGGAGCTGGAACAAGTAAAAGCCAAAAAGGAGATCGGCTCTCCCTCACAGGCGGCTCTTAAAAGCAAAGAGTCTGAAATCCTCCGTTTGAAGCGTCTTTTTGATGCGGGCAATATCTCCTCCCTCGAATTCGAAAGAACTCAAAATGAACTCGATGGACTTCGTAATAATGTCAAAACGGAGATGATCACCCTCGAGTCAGAGGTGAATATCGCCGAGCAAAAATACAAAGATATCTTCGAACAGGTCGGACAACTTCGCGTCAACTCCCCTGTCTCAGGTCAAGTGCTCGACGTTTATTGTAATATCGGAGAATACGTCAATACCCAGGCCCAAATCGTTCGCATCGGGAGCACGCTCAATCAAATCGTCGCTCAAGTCAGTGAAGAGGATATCGGAAAATTAAAAGTCGGTATGAAAGCGGTGATCCAACTCTACCCCTTTGCCGGAGAGAGCTTCCTGGGAACTCTGGTCGAGACCCTTCCCCAAGGAGATAATCAAAATTATAAGGTCATGTTCAAACTCGAAAACCCTCCTTCTAATCTTCTTCCGGGAATGACAGGCGAGATGAATGTCGTGATCGGAGAACGTAACGACACGATCATCATCCCCACGAAAGCGATTCGTCGCGGCAACAAAGTCCTCATCGTTCGTCGCGGCACGGTGGAAGAAGTTTCTGTAGAAATCGGATTTAAGAGCCTTGAAAAGAGTGAGATTAAATCCGGTCTCTTCGATGGAGATCAAGTCGTTGTTTCCGACCAAGATAAATTTAAATCGGGCAGTTGGGTTCGTACGCGACTCTCGAAACTTTAATCGCCACGGATCTCAGGAGAAATCATTTTTTGAAAGTCCCGCCCCCACTTTTTATCGCACTGCGATTCTTATTCGAGAATAAGCGGTCGATGTTGTTAAGCGTCCTTGGCGTGACCGTCGGAATCTCGCTTTTTATTATGGCGCAGGCGGTTTCGCAAGGTTTTAAAGAGTTTTACGTTCAAAGCACTGTCGGAACACGAGGCAGCATCGTGATCGAAGATCGATTCCAGTCCCGCTACTCGATGCTCTTGGGAGATAATTTCGAGAATAAAATGATCTCGATCGAAAATCAAAAGCCTCGAAAATTTTATCCCGGAATTCCGGATGCCTATCGGATGATTCGCGTTATTAAAACCTATCCTCAAGTCGTGGCTTGCGCCCCGATTATCGAAGATCGTGCCTTTATTCGCTCTGGGCTTCTTTCTGAAGTGACGAATGTCCAAGGAATCGATCTCGAACTACAACTCGATACCACCGATCTTGCGAAACAGGTCATCAAAGGGACGATTGAAGATTTCCGAAACGATGGCTCGGCGGCGCTCATTGGCTCACTTTTAGCCGATCGAATGCAAATTGGGATCGGCGAAAATGTTTATATTAAAAGCGATCTCGGAGATAGCCGTCGCTTTAAAGTCGCCGGAATTTTTCAAAGTGGAATCAATGCCATCGATGAGAAAACCGTTTATCTTCACCGTAAAGCGGCTCAATCGGTGCTTCGGAAGCCATTCTACACCTCTTCGATTCTTGTCCGCATTCAAAATCCGGAAGAGGCTCCACAACTCGCCGCTGCTTTTGCAGATCATTTCTCCCATATTTCACGTCCCTGGCAAGAGCGAGAAAAAGCGATGCTCGCAACGTTTCAAGCGATCTCTATTTTTGCAACCATCTCTGTCTCGGCGATTATCCTCATGGCTGGATTTGCGATTTTCTTCATCTTAAATATGTCGGTTCTTAATAAAACCAAAGAGATCTCCATCCTCCGATCGATGGGTTATTTCCGTACCGATATTGCGGCGATTTTCCTCTGGCAAGGGGCTCTTCTCAGTCTTCTTGGGATTTTTACCGGGTCGCTCTTTGGGGCGACTCTCACGACCCTCGTCTCGCATATTCCGATTAAAATTCGAGGAATCTTTCAAGCCGATCATTTTATTGTCACCTGGGATTTCAAGCACTATCTGATCGCCGCCCTTCTTTCGATGATCACCTGCTTCCTTTCCGCCTACTATCCCGCCCGACGTGCCGCCCGACTCCAGCCGGTCGATGTCCTCCGCGGAACCTCCCAGTAATCAACTTAAGAGAAGAGAAAATGCAAAAAATCCGCTTCATTCCTGTGCTATTCCCCATTCCATGGGGGACAGGTGCTTCGTGTGAGAATGGTTTTTTTGAAAGTTCGCTCTATGAGAGGGAGCTTAAGTTGACGCCCATGCGCACTTGCGTGATCACTCCCGATAGATTCCTAACGCAATAAATCGGTTTAAGTCGGAGAAAAAGGCGGTTATCTTTGCTTTCAAAAATAGAGAATTGAATTTTCCTCTGTGGCCCTCTGTGCCCTCTGCGGTTAAATCTGCCTTTTCGTGTGCTAGGTTGACGCGCATGCGCACCTTCGGGATCGCTCCCGAGATTGAGACACCCCTTTGGGTGATCTATTTTAAGAGGCAAATCGATTCCTCATAATAGAAATAGGACTATTCGCAGAGTTTCACGGTGATGCGCATTTCCGGTTTGGGTGCGGCAGCAGTGAGGAGGGCACGGATCGAGCTGATCGTACGTCCCCCCTTCCCAATAATCTTTCCGGCATCCTCAGGATGAACCGTAAGATAAAAGACGATTCCTCGATCCGTGGAGACCTCCTGGACATCCACGTCGTCGGGATAATCGACCAGCCGAGCGAGGACAAATTCCAGGAAGTATTTCACGGTCTGGAAAATTTCAAATGAAGCTTATTTTGCTTTCGCGATGCGTTTGATCATCGAAGCCACCGTTTCACTCGGTCTCGCTCCCACTTTCATCCAATACGCAACACGGTCGCTTTTAAGAGCGTAGTTGACCCCTGTTTTTTTGGGGTCATACGTTCCCACTTGCTCGACAAATTTGCCGTCACGTTTACTACGGCCTTCCGTCACCACTACACGGTAGTAGGGTGAATTCTTGGTTCCGTCTCGTCGAAGTCGAATTGATAATGCCATCGTTACCTTTCCTTGCGGCTTTCGGCTTTCGCCTAGCGCCGGCTCATCATTTGTTTGAGAAGTTTCTCAGGATTTCCCTGAGTCATCTTCTGCATCATTTTTTTCATTTCCTCAAATCGTCGCAGTAAGTCATTAACATCGCTTACAGAATTGCCGCTGCCTTTGGCGATCCGTTGGCGACGTCGGGCGTTCATCACGTCCGGCCTCTTTCTTTCCAACGGGGTCATCGACAGAACAATCGCCTCAACTTTTTTAAGGCGCTTTTCATCAATTTGAGAAGGGTCAATATGGGACATTCCGGGGATCATGCCAAGCAGATTTTGCAGGGGCCCCAATTTCTTCATAAAACGCATCTGATCCAAGAAGTCCTGAAGATCGAATTTATTCTTCTTCATCTTCTCCTGAAGTCTCATTCCTGAGTCGAGATCGAACTCCTCCTGGGCCTTCTGAACCAATCCAATAATGTCTCCCATTCCGAGTAGTCGATCGACCACTCGTTGGGGCATAAAAAACTCCAGCGCATCCGGTTTTTCGCCAATTCCAAGGAATTGAATCGGACACCCCGTGACCTGTAAAAGCGATAAAGCCGCTCCCCCACGGGCATCGGCGTCGTACTTGGAAAGGATTACGCCGGTCAATGAAACCTTACTTTGGAAGGCCTGTGCGACCTTCACAGCGGTTTGCCCGGTGGCCGCATCGGCGACAAGAAGGGTCTCTTGCGGTTTCCAAGCCTCTGAGACCTCTTGAAGTTCGTTGAGTAAATCCTCATCGACATCGAGTCGTCCCGCCGCATCAAAAATGAGAATCTTCGCAAAAAGTCTTTTTGCATCCTCTTGAGCTCTTTCGGCGACGCGTTGCACGGAGGTCTCTTCGGGATAAGCAAGAACAGGAACTTGAATCTGTTCTCCTAACGTTTGCAACTGTTTGATCGCCGCAGGGCGTTTCAGATCCCCTGCCACCAACACCACCTCTTCTTTATTTTTTTTAAAATAAGCGGCGAGCTTTGCCGCACTGGTCGTTTTTCCGGCTCCATTTAAACCACAAAGGAGAATTCGAAGGGGACGATTCGAGGATAAAGATCGTTGCTTCTCCGTAAACTTGAGAATCAGCTCATCGTGAAAGATTTTGACAAACTGTTCACCGGGCTTAATCGACTTCAGAACCTCTTCTCCGAGTGCCTTCTGTTTGATCTCATCACAGAGCTCTTTCGCCACTTGATAGTTCACATCGGCAGCCAAAAGTGCCAGTCGCACCTCACGAACCGCATCGGTCACATTGCTCTCGGAAAGTTTTCCGAAGCCGCGCAGGTTCTTAAAAACCTCCTGGAGTTTGTCTGATAATAGATTTGCCATCACCCTCTCTCCTAGCGAGGGAATCAAATTTGGAAACAAAAAAGGATTGAACGGCTCAAGAGTTCGGATTACACTGAACTACCTCCTATGGCTCTCCGATCTTTTATTGGTCTTTTATCTCTTTTTTTACTCTGCCTATCCCATGCAGAAGAGATCGTCGCCAAGGCGGTCAAAGCGGAGGAGCCAACGCCCGTCAAAAAAGCCTCGATTCGCTCACTTCTCGAATCAGAAACAGGGGAGACAAAAGAAACACTCAAAAAACCGAAAGAGGATTTTAAAGCGAATCTTTACAATCAACATGCCGAATTAAAAAGAAACGGAGGAACCCCCCGCGTCAAACGTCAACGCACTTTAAATGGACGGGTTCTTCCGACGCCAAAATTTTCATGGAAAGTCGATGAAACAAAACCGCTGAGCAAACTCGTGATTAAACTCGAGGAGCAGAAAATTTTTGGATTTCAAGAGGCACTCCTCGTCATGGAAAGTGATATCTCCTCTGGAAAAGAGGCCTACGCAACCAAGTTAGGAGTCTATAAAGTTCTCTCAAAAAGCAAGAATCATAAATCGAATCTTTACGGATCGTTCGTCAATGCCAAAGGAGTCGTCGTCGATGCCAATGCCGAAGCCGGTCAATCGGTTCCTGCGGGACTTCGTTATGTTCCCTCCTCAATGCCAAACTACCTCCGCCTTACTTATGAGGGACTCGGACTTCATGCCGGAATCCTCCCCGGATACCCCGCCTCTCACGGATGCATTCGCCTCCCCACATTCATTTCTGAAAAACTCTTTGCCTCAGTGACGATCAATACTCCTGTTGAAATCTATCCATAAATCGGTCAAAGGGCGAAACCAAGAATATCTCCTTAATGAAAACACTCTTTGCTCCAGTCCAATGACATTGAATTCCGATTGATGAACTTTAAAAATACAGGTTCATTTTTTTTGTTTTTCTCTTTTCTCATTTTGTAGAGTTTCCTCTCATGAAACATCAATTCCTGTTTATCCTCTGCGCCATTTTCTTAAGCGGCTGTGCCACTTCGATTCTTAATGTCGAACAGCAAAAAGATGGTTCGTATTGGATCGTCGCCTCGGGAAATTCTGCCGAATCGGCTCGCCAGGCTGCAGAAAAAAAGGCCTCGGAAGCGGCATTAAAATCAGGAGCCACCTACAAGATACTCAAAAAGAAAGAGTCCGATAAAACAACCGTTCAGCCCGCCCATACCGAAACTCGATGGGAGGATCGGTGGGTCTCTGGAGTGGATGGTCAAGGGCATCTCCGCCAAGTTAAAATCACCGAGCCGATCACTCTTTATATCCCTGAGGAAAAATGGAAAACGTATTACTCTGAGATCTGGGTCAAGTTTGATCGGTCTGTTGTTCTTAAAAAATAACAAGTGACGCGCTCCCTCTTTTTAAGATAGATTCCCCTCCTTATGAAAATTATGGCGCTCGATTATGGAACAAAACGGGTCGGGATCGCCCTCAGTGACGATATGCGAATGCTCGCTAAGCCACTTCCTTTTATCAGCGCCGAGCCTGAAAATAAACTTTACGAAGCGCTTCGTGCCTTAGTCCTCCAACAAGAGGTCTCCGATATCATCATCGGCCTTCCTAAAAACATGGATGGAACCCTTGGAGAAAGTGCTCAAAAAGCAAAAGCCTTTGCCGATAAGGTAAAAAGTTATACCGGTCTTCCGGTAAAATTGATCGACGAGCGCCTCACGACCGTCCAAGCGACACGACAACTTCGAGAGGCAGGACATAAGGCAAAAGATCAACGCGCAAAAATCGATAGCGTCTCCGCCTCCATCCTGCTTCAAGGTTATCTTGATAGCATGAGCTTACTCTAAACATAAATCGGTCAAAGATCGAAACCAAGGATTGATCTTTCAGGTAAACAATTCGACCCCCGTTTACAGCACATCGAGTTCCGATGGATGAGTTTTCATGGGAGGAAAATTTTGCATCGATAGAGAGGATGTTCAAATAAAGACCAAAGAAAATTGTTTTTGTATTTATCCTCCCCATCCTCCCTATCGATGCAAAAAATGCATTTTTCTTAACGATCTGAGCGACGTCGAGATTTCGGTTTCCACCGAAACATTTTTGCATTTCTAATGAAAGAAATGGGATAAATATCTTGCTTTTTATCTTTTTGTATAATAAAAAGGAGATAAGGAAATTTGACGACTTACAATTCATCACCTAAAGGAACTCTATGGCAGCAAAAACAGACGCAAAGACAGCGGATTTAAAATCCGAGAAACCGGAAAACAAAGCACAAGCAGTTAAAGATAAGAATCTTGATCTTGCACTTCAGGCGATTGCCAAGGAGTACGGTGAGGGGGCGATTATGCGCTTGGGGGACCAAGGATCGAAGCTCGATATCGAGGTGATTCCGACGGGGGCCATTGTGATCGATCATGCTTTGGGAGCCGGTGGATTTCCTCGCGGTCGGATTATTGAAGTCTATGGCCCTGAATCCTCAGGAAAAACGACATTGACGTTGACGGTGATTGCAGAAGCTCAGCGAATGGGGGGAGTGGCGGCTTTTATTGATGTTGAACATGCTTTAGATCCACAGTATGCCCGTAAGCTGGGGGTGAATATGAACGAGCTACTCGTTTCACAGCCAAGTTCAGGGGAGGAGGCGCTTCAGATTGTGGAGACTTTGATTAAGTCGAATGCGGTCGATGTGGTCGTTTTGGACTCCGTCGCAGCTTTAATTACAAAGTCGGAGTTAGAGGGACAGATCGGAGATGCCTCGGTAGGGGCTCAAGCGCGGCTTATGAGTCAAGCGATGAGAAAATTAACGGCGGTGATTAGCCGAGCGAAGACCTGCTGTATTTTCACGAATCAAATCCGCGAAAAAATTGGGGTCATGTTTGGAAGTCCAGAGACGACCCCTGGAGGGAAGGCACTTAAGTTTTATGCTTCGGTGCGAATTGATATTCGTCGGATAGGTCAACTCAAGAGTGCCGATGGGACCGTTTTTGGAAATCGGACTCGTATCAAAGTCGTTAAAAATAAAGTGGCTCCTCCGTTTACGGAATGTGAGTTCGATATTTTGTATAATGAAGGAATTTCGCGTGAGGGATCGCTCTTGGATCTGGCAGTGGAGCAGAATGTCGTCGAAAAGAAAGGGGCCTGGATCTATTACGAAGGAGTCCAAGTGGCACAAGGTCGAGATGCGGCTCTTGCTGAATTAAAGCGAAATCCGGAGCTCTATTCAAAATTGATGACGGCGACGTATGCGAAAATTGGCAAGGTGAAAAACACCGATATCCTCGGGGTGATTACTCCGAAGAAAACGGAATAATTTTGGGTCATTCGCAGTTCCAAGGGAAATTAAGAAATCTCTAAGGAAAACCATTTAAGGAATATGGCCGCAAAAGAACGCAGAGAACACCATTCGTGAAACGAAAAATAAGAGAACAGGGTCTGATTGTTTGGTGCGGGGGCAAAACCCAGAGGAGCTTTAGCGACGATAAATAAAACAGGGATCTATCGCTTACGCTCTTAGGGTCAGAACTCCTCCCCCCTTTTTTTATGAATGAGACAAGGAGACTCCGAGGTTGATTCCAGGAGAGGCGAAGCCGAGCCCCTGAGGAGAAGGTCGATCGTTTTTTGAAAATCCTTTTTTCAAAGAAACGGGAGAGATTCTGAGTAGGTGTTTTCCGACGCAGGAGGAAACAGAGGGAATCATCTCAGTGAGTCGTTGCATTTCCCGCATCTTCCCCGTACTCTTTGTCGGAGTTGTGTTCGTTGCGCCGTCTTGGCTCGCCAAAGCGAAGTGACGGCGACCGCGTGAGAAAAA
>CAMAQI010000045.1 GCA_945860255.1 Methylacidiphilum caldifontis | reverse complement strand
CCCCGGTCCCCATAACCTCCTCTTTTTTGAGCTTCATCACTAGTAGATAAAGGGTCACGAGCGGCCCTGCGGCATTGGCGATCATCGTCACTATCCCGCCAGTAAATCCGAAAAAAAGAGCGACCCCCGCTTGATGCGGTCGCCAATTCGGAAAGGCTTTCCGAATAAAATGAAGCACAACCATCGATAAAATTAAAATTCCGATCCAAAATCCAGCACTCGAATCCGTTAAATACTTCATCGAATAATAGCCGACAACCACCCCGGCAAAAGAGGGCGGGATCAACTTCCAGAGATGGGACCAAACCGTTTTCCCTCGAAATCGACGAATGGCGACTAAATCGGCGACGATCAGGAGTGGCAATGCAATCCCCGTTGAAAGCCGCGCTGGAAAAATAGAGGCGAAAATCGCTACGAATAAAATACCGATCCCCGGAATCCCCGTTTTTGAAACCCCAACGATAATAACCCCAAAGGCTAACAACAGCCAAACCCCCAGATCGCTCGGAAAGAGAGCCGTCATGATTGAGGGGAGGAAAGTCCCTCCTGAGCGATTGCGGCCTGCGCTTTAATCGTCTGAATAAACTCCGCCACCTCCTCTGATCGAAACTTTCGCTCCCATCCGTTTCCATAAACAAAAACCTCGGCATCGGCCGGATTTTCATAAACCGATCCGACTTGATTCATATTAAAATAAAAGGTCTGTCCATTTGTTCGCTTTACGGTCATCCAAGGAATACTCATGACAGAACTATCTCTCTCCTTTCTAAAAAGAGGAAGATAAAAACTTTTATTTTTCTCCCATCACGTTAAGCTCCGCTTCTTAAGACCTATGAAACGCTTCACTCAACGATCTGCGCATACCGGAATGGCGGAACTCAACATTACCCCTCTCCTCGATCTTGCCTTCGTTCTCTTGATCATTTTTATCATCACCACCCCTCTTCTCGAAAATTCGATCGATGTGAATCTCCCGATCGCCACTCCGGGAAAGGGATCTGTCGAGGCTCAAAATCTAAAAACCATCTCCATCAACCCCAAAGGGCAGATCTATGTTGAAAAGGAGGCGGTCGCCGACTCTCAGCTCGATCGCGTTCTCCAAAACTTAAAGGCCACTCATCCCGATTTGACGATCGCCGTCCGTGCCGATCGAGATATCGCCTACCAACGGGTCATCGTCGTTCTCGACTCCCTCAAACGCTCTCAAATCACCAAAGTCGGCTTAGTCCATAATGAGCCCTAATCACAAGGAGGGGGGCTGTTTTTTGACTCCTTCGTTATTTCTAAAATCATTCGCAAATATTCCTCCCACCAACTCCTTGTGATGCTTTTTGAGGGTTTTTCTGTTTTTTAATGAAGCCGAGATTTGAATCCAACTTTGTGTTTTCGTGGCTCCTAGTGAAGTAAGCTTCCTAAAACATATAAACAACCTACCATCAGATCGTTATGAAAAAGGCAATTTTTGCATCGATAGGGAGGATGGGGAGGATAAATTCAAAAATTATTTTCTTTGGTCTTTATCCTGAACATCCTGAATATCGATGCAAAAAATCCGCTTCACTCCTTTGCCATTCCCCATTCCATGGGGACAGTTGCTTTGTGTGAAAAATTGTCTTTGAATATTTCTTCAGTTGACGTCTATGCGCACGAGCGGGATCGCTCATCATCGATTCCTATTTCAAGAATTCGATTAAAAAGCCTCTTCCCCTAAGCAAAAGGGCTTTTTTTCTGCTTGGAGACACGGTTCCTTTTTGCCAGTTTGAGTTTTGTGAAGCCCTACGAACGCCCCATCCTCGAAAAACCAGCAGGTCATGACAAGGTCCTGCTCCACTCCTGTTGCGCCCCTTGTTCGGGTGAGGTGATGGAGGCGATCGCCGCATCGGGAATTCGCTACTCGATTTTCTTTTATAATCCGAACATCCATCCGCGAAAAGAGTATGAACTGCGAAAACTGGAAAACATTCGCTTTGCGGAAAAATCCGGAATTGAGTTTATCGATGCCGATTACGATCTCGAAAATTGGTTTCAACGGGTCAAAGGATTAGAATGGGAGCCGGAACGGGGGGCGAGATGTACCGCCTGTTTTGATATGCGGTTTGAACGCACCGCTCTCTATGCCGCCGAGCATGGATTTAATGTCATCACGAGCTGCTTAGGAATTTCCCGCTGGAAAAATATGGATCAGATCAATGATTGCGGACAGCGTGCTGTCGCTCGTTATCCGGAGATGCATTACTGGACCTATAACTGGAGAAAAGAGGGCGGCTCTGCGCGGATGATCGAGATCTCCAAAGAGGAACAGTTTTATCAGCAGGAGTATTGCGGCTGTATCTACTCCCTTCGCGATACGAACTCCTGGCGAGAGTCCAAAGGCCGAGAGAAAATAAAAATCGGCGAAAAGTTTTACGGCGTGAACGACGATGACCTCGGTTCTTGCGGTTAGCTCCAAATAAAAGCGCCTTCCTATTTTCCATTGGAATAATGAAATCTATTTGAATCTAAAAACAGAGAATTTAGCCGCAAAAGAACGCAAAGAACTCAAAAATAAAAAAACAATTCAGGTTCAATTTTGCTCCGAAAAAAAGATTTCTTGAGTTTCAATTTTTTGTGTTCTCTGCGTTCTTTTGCGGCTAATTTTCTTAGTGAGTTCTAATCGATCGGTACGCCGCAGACCATTTTCCGAAAGATCTCCCAAGTATTTGACTGCATTTGACGCCGATTCTCAAATGAGAGATGCCGTTCTGGGTTCGCCAGATCAATTTCAACCCCCCAAAGCGGTTCCGTTCGATGCGGCAAAAGGGAGAACCGAATATCTCCAATGAACTTCTCATCCACTGGGCTTACGGCGACATAGTCGTCTGAGAAAAAGGTGAACTTTTTTAAATCATCGAAAGCAACGGAATCCGCAGGAACTCGCTTTTCATTTTGATAACGATATTGGGGGAGTTTTCCTCCTTCATAATGGACGGCTTTGCGAAAGGGAACTTTATGAAAGGCATCGACATAAATTATCTCCTGATCAATGTAGACAGTTCTCCAGACAACGATTTGCAGAACGGAGGGCTTCACATCATACTTGACCAAGGAATGCCCTCGTGAGGCCGCCAATTCTCTCAGCGAATCTTCAACGGCATTTTTCTGGATCGCTCCTAATAATAAATAAAAGAGAAAGGCCGTCGCACTCACAATAAGAATCGTTTTACGCTGTGCGATCAAGCCGACGATCACCCCGATTAACAATGTGAGGGTCGGAATCGGATCGACGATCGGAACAATACTCCAAGCGACTCGATCGTTGGTGAGGGGCCAGAGTAAATGGGTACCATAACTCGTTGCGGCATCTAAGAGGGGATGGGTGAGATAGGCAAAAAAACTGTATCGGTAGAGCTCTTTCCACATTATTTTCTGTCGTGCAAAGAAGCGAACAATCCAAGAGGCGATCAAGGCGCCGATCGGAACAAAAAATAGGGAATGAGTAAAATGACGATGATATTGAATGGTTAAGAGGGGATTTTCTTTCGAACGAATGAGAACGTCGAGATCTGGAATCGTTGCGGCAAGAATTCCACAAAAAAGGGCCCATTTCTTTTGTTGCGGCTTTGAAATCAATAGAGCAATCGTTGCACCGGTCACCGCATGAGTCAGAGGATCCATCACCAAAGCTATGTCGAAAACGAATAAAGTAAAGTCGGAGGTAAATGAAATCGACTTAAAGGTCGTAAATCTTTCGTACGAAATTCATCATAGCTAAATTCGGCAGTTGAAAACTTGCAAAAAACTACAAAGTGTTGATTTTGTAAGGGACCTTGATAAATTCGATAGGCATAATCCAAATCAAAATTATTTACTTGAGTGGGGGACTAAGTCGCCACTCTCAAGCACTTGTAGTAATTTTTCCCAGCGATCACGTAGTCTCTGTTCCATTTGTAACGCAATTTCAGGGAAATCTTTTATAATGTTATTTGACTCCGAAGGATCTTTTTGAATATCGTACAATTCCTTTTCTCCTATGGGAAGAGAGTGCAACTTATAGGACGCCCCCCGAAGAGTGAGGTGCATATTTTCAAAAGAAAGCGACTCTAGAGTGGGGGCTACACCTACTTTTGCAGTCGGAGATCCTTTCCCCGAAATTGCCATTCGTAAAGCCTCGCGATCTAAAGGCAATGGCACTGAATTAGTGAGATTTTTTTTGATACTGATCCCTGTCTCGGAAGGAGGAGTTTTTGGAGAAAATGATATCGAGCAAAAATCGAGTATCGTAGGCATTAAATCCTCAACCATAACGAAGTCCTGACGTTCTCCTATAGCCACTTTGCTAGGGTATCGTATCAATAGGGGAACCCGTATTCCATTTTCCCAAACACTGGCTTTTTGCCCTCGAAGATTCATGGGATTTCGAATTTCTATGGATTTTTCATCTAATTTTTTATTGCTAGCTCCATTATCACTTAAGAAAACGACCAACGTATTCGCCTCTTTTCCTGAGTCCTTCAAGGCCTTTAAAACCTGCCCAATTCCTTTATCCATTTCTTCAATGCTTCCAAATAACGCACTCAATTCCTTTGAATATCCCTTTTGCTCAAAGGGCAAGCTATACTGAGAATCACAAATCCATGGAAGATGGGGAATGATCAAAGGAAGATTAACAAAGAAAGGTTGTCCCGATTCTACTGAAATGGCTTCGCTCGCTTGTCGGCACAGATACTCATTGGTCCACCCTTGGTTTTGATAAAAATTTTTTTCGCTTTCTATCCGAGCATCTAAGTGCTGATAGCCACGAACAATCTCATAGCGATCATATCCTAAATCTTTTAATTTTTTCCAGGTACATGATGACCGTCTTCTTTCCCAAAAAGATAAGTTCGATAGCCCGCTTCCTTAAAATACTGCGAAATAAACTTTTCATCAGACCGTATCCAGGCTAGCGGAGGTACCCCCAAAACCCCTGACCACAGATGACTGTGCCCTGTAAATAATGCCGTTCGTGTTGGAGAGCTGATCCAGATGAGGCGTTTTAACGTTGCTATTTCCCGTAAACCCAAAATCACCATATCCTTGATCATCACTAATGATCAATAAAACATTAAGTTTTTGATTTTGCTGAGGCGTTAGCTCATTTGCGTCAAGCCTAGGAGTTTGGAAAAAAAGATTAAAAAACAAGAGCACTGCGAAGAGTAATTTTGACATAAAAAAATGAAGTGTATTTTTCATATTATATTAATTCAATAAATATCCTGAGTAAGTGAAATTATTTGATCTAAACGCCCTTCATAAGCAGCGACATTTTTGGGAAATGCCCGAGTTGATTCATCGAGCCTGACTAATTTTTCGCAAAGGACCGAGATCGGCTGATTGATACAAAGGGAAAGAGATTGGATCGCACCCCCTAACGCCGCTCCTTCTGCACTTTCAAGCGCAACCACTGGACAATTGAAAATATCGGCACAAATTTGACGCCAAACCGCACTCTTGCTTCCCCCCCCTGTTAGTCGGATCTCCTGGGGATTGATTCCGAGCGACTTCATCCGGCGAAGTCCATAAGCCATTCCAAGTGTAACTCCCTCCATGGTCGCTCGCGCAAGATGAGCTTGGCTCATGTTATTTAAATTTAAACCGTGAAAAGTCCCCGATGCCTGTGGAAGGTTCGGTGTTCGCTCCCCTTGAAGATAGGGCAAGAAAAGAAGCCCATCAGCACCTGGAGGAACCGATTCAATCGCCGCCGATAGTTGCTGATGATTCCACTGAAACATTTTTGCAACGGCTTCAGTCGCCACAGTGACATTCATCGTACAAAGCAATGGGAGCCATCCCTCGGTGCTGTCACAAAAGGCGGCGATTTCTCCTTGCGGATCGATCACCGGCTTGCTGCTAAAAGCGTAGATCGTTCCGGAAGTTCCGAGACTTGCGGTCACCACGCCATCGGCAATATTTCCCGTACCGATCGCCCCCATCATGTTATCGCCGCCCCCCGCACTCAGGGTGACAGGGTGGTTAAGCCCCCATTTTTTGAGCCATTGAGGAAGAAGTGTTCCCGAGGCAAGTTTGGACGATTGCAATGGGGGAAGTTGAGAGTAAAGAGAGGGGTCAATAAAATCGCAAAGCTCCTGAGACCAACGCTTGCTTTTAATCTCTAACAAGGCAGTTCCGGAGGCATCCCCATACTCCATCCTCATTTCTCCTGTAAGAGAGAAATTCAGGAAATCGTGAGGCAGAAGGACTCGATGAAGCTTTTTAAAGTTTTCCGGCTCATTCTGCTTCATCCAAAGAATTTTCGGCGCGGTAAAGCCGGGCAACATATCATTGCCAATCAGTGCGATGAGTTTCTCTCGGCCTCCGAAATGGCTCCGTATCTCATCACATTGCGAAGTCGTCGAGGTATCACACCAAAGCTTCGCAGGGCGAATGACCTTCCCGTCAAGATCAAGCGGAACAAACCCGTGTTGCTGTCCCGAGATCCCGATCCCGACCACTTCTTGACGACGAGTGCCAAGAGCGTTCAAAACCTTTTCAACGGTCTCATCGAGTGCCACGATCCACTCTTGAGGATCTTGCTCCAGATGTCCGGCCGGAAGACCCGAAATCAATCCATACGATTTACTCGCTGAAGCTAAAATCGCCCCCGTTTCGCCATCCAGAGCGATTGTCTTTGTGCTTTGCGTTCCGCAGTCAATTCCAAGGGTGATCATAAATATTTTCCTTCATCTTAAAAACGCCTGAATAAACTCTCCTCGTGAAGCAAACTTCCTAAAACAGATAAACAGGGATAAAGACATTGCCTCACGCAAAGGCGCAAAGCGTCCCAAGGTTCTCCCCATAAGAATTTAGAAAATAATAAAAATCATCAAAAAAAACAAACTCATTTGCCTTTTCGGGTGGAGCCTTGGGCAACTTCGCGGCTTCGCGTGAAAATTTTTTAAATTGTATTTTTTGCATAATTGATCGAATAGCAGATGTTTAGAAGTCTCAGAAAGTTTTACTTCATTAAATAAAGTCGTTGATGAGATTTTCTAAAAACTCTTGGCGTCCTGAGGCAAGATCAGGCTCCGATTGTTCTAAGGCAATTTTTTCAAGTTCCTTGAAAGAAGACTTTCCTTTTTCTATCTTACTTCCGAGAGGAGAATCCCATGTGGAATAACGTTTCTCCACAAATTTTTCCAATCGTCCATCTTTCCGAATCGCAGCGGCAATCTTCAGTCCTCGAGCAAAGGCATCCATTCCCCCAATATGAGCGTAGAATAGATCGATCGGCTCATGGGACTCCCGTCGACGCTTCGCATCGAAGTTTAATCCCCCAGTCTTGAGTCCTCCCATCCCTAAAACAGAGAGCATCACTTGGGTGGTGAGATAAATATTCGTCGGGAATTGATCGGTATCCCAGCCGATGAGTTCATTTCCACAATTCGCATCGATCGAACCCAAACGCTTGGCTCCTGCGGCAACGGTGAGCTCATGAAGCATCGTGTGTCCTGCAAGAGTCGCATGATTGGTTTCGATGTTGAGTTGGAAATGCTCAAGCAATCCAT
The DNA here is from genome assembly GCA_945860255.1 of Methylacidiphilum caldifontis. Classification (GTDB taxonomy): domain Bacteria; phylum Verrucomicrobiota; class Verrucomicrobiia; order Methylacidiphilales; family CAMAQI01; genus CAMAQI01. The sequence goes on along the minus strand of CAMAQI010000045.1, from coordinate 6,666 downwards.
ACTCGCGTAAAAAATTCAAACAGGCAGCCGAATCGGAATCATATTGATGCGTCGTCGGCTCCTTGGGCTTCGGTTCAATATAAAAGGGTCCTTTAAATCCGATCTCTTTTTTATAATCGACCGCCATATGGAGAAAGGCCGCTAAATGGTCCAACTCCCGCTTCATATCGGTATTCCAAAGAGTCGAATACCCTTCGCGTCCGCCCCAAAAAGTATAACCGAGTCCCCCCAATTCCTTGGTAACCTCCATCGCTTTCTTCACTTGGCCCGCAGCATGGGTATAAACTCCGAGATTCGGAGAGGTCGCCGCCCCTTGTGAAAATCGTGCATGTGAAAATAAACAGGCGGTTCCCCAGAGGAGCTTCTTGCCCGTCCGTTTTTGCTCTTTCTTAAAGACCTTAACGACTTCATCCAAGGCCTTATTCGACTCCTTTAAAGAACCTAATTCCGGTGCGATATCACGGTCATGAAAGCAGTAGTAATCAATTCCGGTTTTTTCAAGAAATTCAAAAAAGACCCCGACTCTTTTTTGGGCATTTGCGACACTGTCACTCCCATCATCCCAAGGCATCTGCGCTGTCCCGCCCCCAAAAGGATCGGAGAGACTGTTCCGCATCACATGCCAATAAGCAGCTCCAAAGCGAAGATGCTCACGCATTGTTTTGCCTTCGATCTTTTCCGTCGGGTTATAGTGCTTAAAGGCCAAGGGATTTTTAGATTTAGGGCCTTCGTATTTGATTTTCGGGACTTTGAAGTATTCGTTCATAACTAAACCATACCGATCTCTTGAAATCTGTCTTGTAGGAAGAGGACAACTTATTGTAAAATAACGACATGAATGGAGAGTTTTCGAATTGGATCAGTCAGCTTCGTTTACTTTTTGACGATTTAGAAGAGATCCTTTTTTTCGTCAAAGATCGTGAGGGAAAATTTCTTCATGCCAATCACTCTCACATTCGACATTTAGGAAAAAGGTCGCTTCGTGAGATTGTTGGAAAAACCGACCACGATTTTTACCCCTTTCATTTAGCCGACCGCTACTCCCGAGACGATCAAGAGGTGATTCAATCCGGTGAGGCGATGATCAATCGCGTCGAGATCGTCAAAAATCAGAAAGGGGAGATGCGTTGGCATTCAACGAAAAAGATTTCCTTTAAAACAACGCAAGGAAGAGCCCTTGGACTTGTCGGATTCACACGGGATTTACATCAGGGATCGGTCATCATTCAAAAGTATGAAGGCCTCACTCAATGCATTGAAAAGATCGAAAAAGAGTTTTGTGGAGAGCTGCAAAGCAGCGACCTTGCGAAGGCGGCCGGAATCTCCGTTCGACAACTCGAGCGTCGATTTAAAGCGGTCTTCTCCAAGAGTCCTCGAGAATTTATCCTCGAAAAACGTCTCGAAGAGGCTCGTCGCCGTCTCTTAAAAACTCGGGATAAAATCACCACGATCGCGATGGAGTGTGGATTCTTCGATCACAGTCATTTTACAAATGCCTACCGTCGGCACTTCGGCCTCCCCCCTAAAGAGCAACGTCAGTCACTCTTCACACAAGCCCCATGACAACCTTAAAGGGGTGGAGTGTCGATTCGATGCCTCGTCAAAGGCTATGGCTCTTCGATGACGGGATTGGTTAAGGCTCCGATTTTTTCGATTTCGATCGTTACTGAGTCTCCTGCTTTCAGGTATTTCGGTGGCTTAGAAGCCATTCCGACGCCTTGAGGGGTTCCCGTCAGGATTAAGGTTCCTGCGAGCAGGGTGGTGCTTCCACTCAGGAATTCAATAATCGCGGGAATATCAAAGATCATATCTGAGGTAGAGGAATTTTGAACGATTTCACCATTAAGAACGGTTTTAATCTTAAGATTATTGGGATGAGGAAGTTCATCAAGGGTGACAAGACAAGGCCCGATAGGGGCAAAGGTATCAAAAAACTTCCCCTTACACCATTGTCCTCCCCCCCATTTGAGCTGCCAATCTCGGGCACTGACATCGTTCACACAGGTATATCCGAGAACGTAGTCGAAGGCGTTTTCACGTTTTACATTTTTACAATCTTTTGCAATCACCACCCCGAGTTCACATTCATAATCGACCTCATCACTTCTCGCGTGGCGCGGAAGAACAATCGGATCTCCAGGATTTTGAAGAGCATTTGCCCCTTTGACAAAAAGAACCGGACGCTCCGGAATCGGAGCTCCACATTCCTCAGCATGCTGGCGGTAGTTTAATCCAATACAGAGAATCTGAGTCGGAACAATCGGAGCTAAGAGCTTAAAGATCTCCGATTTCTTGGAGGTTGCTTTCAATGACGTAAAAGGATCCCCTTCGAGATCGAAAGTTCCCTGCTCCGTTTGCTGAGCGTAACTGATTTTTCCTTGAGCCTGTTGATAGCGGATGATTTTCATAATGTTTTATTTTTTCTCGGTTTGCGTTATTAGAGCGATTTTTGCTGAGGATTAAAGTGAAAGAGTTCTTCGAGATTCATCCAATGTTCTCCTTGTGCTCGATTGCTGAGTGGAATTTGACAGGGAATACACTCTTTCCACCAGAGAATGGTTTCGGGGTCGTTCGCCATTTTTTTCATATCCCCTGCGAAATCCTCCCCTGAATATTCAAAATAACTGAATAAATAGAGTTTCCCTGAAAGGGGGGCTAAATAGATGCTGTAATTGCTGATATGAGAGAGTTCGATTTGTTTCAAGACCGAGGGCCATACCGCCGCATGTAATTGACGATAGTAACTCTCTTTTTCGGGAGATAATTCGATGACCGAACCATAGCGTTTTATTTTTGCTTGTTCTTTTTGATCAAGAGGGAGATTGGTTGGGCCGTAGAGAGAATGGGTCATGGATTCCTTATGAAAGAGGCTTGAGGCTTTCTTTGTCTTTAATGAAAACAGGGTTCCTTCGTTCGTTGTTTAAATTATTGTATGAGATAAATTATATTATAAGTAGTAAATTGTCAATGATCGAACTATTATTAGTGAAGAAGGGAGATGATTCAAAAAACATTGATTTATTCCTTAATCACTTCGTTACAGAGTTCATTTTGATCATCATTTTTTCTCGGAAAATGGGCCGCCAGTGAGTCTCCAATTTTTTGAATTGCCTCGACGACCCCTGCGGTAAAATTTTCGTTTTTAAAATAAACTCCAATCGAGGCCACCACCTCATCCCAGAATTGATTTCCGATTTTTTCAGTGATTCCTTGATCGCCAATCACCGCATACTTTTGTGACAGCGGGGCGATGAAAATCAAAACGCCATTTCTTTCTGCCACCCGATCCATTTTTTATTCATAGAGGAGAAACCTAATCCCCTTGCCTCTCTCTGCAAGTGATTTCCTTCATTTATCCGATTTCATCGATGAGAAATCGGTTAACCATTCAAAAGAGATCACGAGAAGGCCATCTCTTTCTCGGGGGTGAGCCTGCACGTGCGCATTGGCGTCAACTGAAGGAAATACAATTTAAAACATTTTCACGCACTCCCTGCGTGTTAACGCAAAACCAAACAGGAAAGTGAATGGAGGGCCGAGGGTAGGCAACTAGGAACAGCTGTTCCGTAGAGCCGCAAAGCTTCCCAAGGTTCTCCCCGTAGGAAATTATAATTATACAATCGACCGTAAAACAAACTCATTTGTCTTTCGGGAGGAGCCTTGGGCAACTTTGCGCCTTTGCGTGAGAAGTTGTCTTTAATTATTTCTTGATTTCCCTATTTTAAAATCTCTTTGGTTCCATTGCGTGAATTGGGTTAAATGGTCCAAATTGTTGCCGTGGGGGTGTGATAGATTTGTGCGCGGCAGGAGGGGAGATGATCTTTCTCGAGAACTCGAAGATAGGACTGAAGTTGAACGGAATAACCGGGAAGTGCCGCCATTTCAAAGTCAGCCACAGAAAGGAAATCGGTTTTCCAATCGAGAAGGATCGTTGCTGCGGGAGATTGAAGAATGAGATCGATCTGACCCTCTTCGACGCTTTCCAATTGCAGATCCGTATACGGAATCTCGGTATAGACCCTCGAATCAGGCAGGTTCAATTGAGCGAAAAGAGCGGTCGAACTAAAATCGTTCCATTCCTTTTCAAACCGTTTTCTCAGTTCCGGATCGGTACAACGATTCAAACGTTCGCTGAGGAACTCTGTTTGTGATTCCCTTCCTTTTTTCCACGGAAAAAATTCGAGAATTGAATGCCAAAACGTTCCATATTCGCGCCCTTTTAAAGCATGCGACGACACTGCCCCCCGTGTAACCGTTTTCAACTGGCTTGGTGTTATCTTTTTTCGACTCGTAATGGATCGAGGAGATTTAAAATTCCAGGGTGAAAATCGAGGAAGAGATTCAGGAGCCGTTGCTGAAATAAGTGCAGAATCAGTAATCAACGCTTTTACCGTGAGGGATTCGCTGCCCTCCAGTGCTGTTCCGGGGTACTCTTTTTGAGGAGTGGAGCTGAACGATTCGTAAGCATTCGGCCCGGTAAGCTTTGGCTCCCCTGAGGCGAGAATCTTTGTCCAGTAAGTGGCATCATCAAGAAGGATCAGGGTCTGACGGGAACGGGTGCAGGCAACATAGGAGAGTCGTTGACGTTCAAGATCAAATTTGAGGGCTTGCTTCTCCTCTTCGCTTTCGGCATGAGGGCTGCGATTCCCTTTATTCAGTGTTAATACGGGACGATCGTAGGGGGGAGTAAACCATTCGATCGAGGGATGGCTCCGAGTGGATTTCCCTTCGCCACTCGTTGCCCCTAAAAAAGGAAGAATCACGCAATCCCATTGCAGTCCCTTCGACTTTTTAATCGTCATCAATTGAATCGCATCGGAATGATCGAGAGTCGGATCGGGGGCGCTCTGATGAATTTCATCGATCCACTGTTGTACCTGTTCTGAACGAGGACGGGGATCGTTCTGAGTCAATTTTAAAAGCAAGGTCTCGAGTCCATTCAGAACAGAGGAATCATTTTGCGAGGCCGCAAGAAGTCGTTCGCGGATTTGAAAAGTATCGATCCATTTTCGGGCGACCTGGGAGAGGGGAACGGTGCGACACTCTTTTTGAACCCCCCGCATTTTTTCAAGAAGTGAATTCAATTCAACAGAGGAAACCTCCTGAGTATCAAGCGTCAGAGAGGATGAGAGGGCTCGTTGAATCGTTGCGAGATCGGAGTCGGAGTAGGCAAAAATCTCTCTGAGAATCCCGATCAGATTAAAGGAGTCATCCGGTTTTTCTTGAAGCGAGAGCAGAGCCACCAACCATCGATACTCGATCCGCTCGTGGTACGGAGTATCAAAATGAGTTTTGTACGGAATCCTCCTTTGAATACAAATCTGCTGGAGCGCAGTGAGCATTTTCCGCGTCGGCGCGAGTAACGCCACTTCACTCCAAGAGGAGGCCCGTAACTGAGAAAGGGAGTTTTTTTGAATTTGTTCGATAATCCATTCGGCCTCCTGCTTCAGGAGTTCACTGGTGGAAAATTTACCACTGGGAAGAGGGGGTTTCCAAAAAAGAACCTGCCCCGTTTGAGTCGGGTGATCGCTATCTAAAGGATGATAGTCAATCTGTTCCGGTCGAGAATGAAAAGCCGCTGAAAACTGTTGATTCACCCAAGAGACGATCTGAGGGCGACAACGAAAGGTTTTTGTAAGCAGTAGCGGCTCTCCTGCGGGAAGTTGTGACAGTTTCTGATGGATCTCTTGATAGATCTGAAGATCGGCTCGATCACGATAGATCGACTGCTTGAGATCCCCCACCATGCTAAAAAGTCCTGGACGAGGCGGGGTCAGATCGGAGCTCCATTGAAAAGCGGGAGAACCGGGCGGCCGTGTGAGCTCCAAAAGAATTAAAAATTGAAACGGATCGGTATCTTGTGCTTCATCCAGGAGAATTCGATAGTTGCGTTGCTGAAGTGCCGTCCGAATCGAAGGGCGATGAAGTAAGGCAAAGGCAAGAGCGATTTGATCACTAAAAAGCAACGTCCCCTCTTGAAATCTTTTTTGTTGAATTCGGGACGAGGTTTGATCGATCTCCCGAAAAGTCTCTTCGGAGATTCTTTTAAGAAGGGATTGCAGCGCTTGCGGCCAAGCCTCCTGAAGGGACTTCCCCCCTTTACCGTCATATTCCGGAATTTCAACCGGCTGATTTTCCGAAAGTGCCTGACAAAACTCCCGCCAGACTTTTTGATAAAAAGCGATTGTCTCACTCGAGCGTCCTTTGACCTCATCCAGTGCATGGGAGTCGATTTCAAAAGGCTCCTCCGCCTCTGGTGGAGCGGCACTTTGCGTAAGCCGATTTTTTTCGCTCGCCTGCCACGCCAGTTCATAGCGATGAAGTTCGCTGATCCATCGACTTTGATGTACGGAGGGCATCAGAAGTTCCGGCTCCCATCTTTCGATCCATTCCGCACGAATTTTCGAGTGAACCTCGATCTCTGCGGGAAATCCGGCGTAGAGAGCGTAGTCTTGAATGATCTGAAGACAAAATCGGTGAATCGTTCCGATAAACATCCGACTCATTCCTTGAAGAATAAGAGGAGGGATTCCTTGAGGAAAATCGTCGAGAAGTTGAGAGCGGAGCCGTTGGCGAATTTCATTTGCGGCCCGATTCGTATAAGTGACGAGGACGAGTCGTTGCCGTTACTCCGGTTTTTGCTGAGCTAGATAGCGAACGCGTGCG
>CAMAQI010000044.1 GCA_945860255.1 Methylacidiphilum caldifontis | reverse complement strand
GGGGGTTATCAACCAAGAAAAATTGGAAGATTCAAAGGTCGCTCTCGTTTACGGACAAATGAGTGAACCTCCTGGAGCTCGTTTGCGCGTCGCTCTCGCTGGTCTTTCGATGGCGGAATATTTCCGTGATGAAAAGAATCAAGACGTTTTGTTCTTCGTCGATAACGTTTTCCGTTTCTCGCAAGCCGGATCTGAAGTATCGGCGCTTCTCGGACGTACTCCGAGTGCGGTCGGTTATCAACCGACATTGGCCTCTGAAATGGGCGCCCTCCAAGAGCGTATTACCTCAACGAAGAAAGGATCGATTACCTCCTTCCAAGCGGTTTATGTCCCTGCGGATGATTTGACTGATCCAGCCCCTGCAAATACCTTTGCTCACTTGGATTCCACCATCGTGTTGGAACGTTCGATCGCTGAGTTGGGAATTTACCCTGCGGTGGATCCTCTCGCTTCGACTTCGAAAGCCCTTGCGCCGGATGTCGTCGGACAAGAGCATTATGAGGTCGCTTGTGGCGTCCAACGGGTGCTTCAACGTTACAAAGATTTGCAAGATATCATTGCGATCTTGGGTATGGATGAACTTTCCGATGCCGATAAACTCACGGTTTATCGCGCTCGTAAGATTCAACGTTTCCTCTCCCAACCGTTCCACGTGGCTGAAATTTTCACAGGAACAAAGGGTGAATACGTTTCAGTTAAGGATACGGTTCGCGGCTTCAAAGAGATTCTCGATGGAAAACATGATGATGTTCCTGAGTCGAATTTCTATATGAAGGGCAATATCGAATCGATTCGTAAATAATTCGATCATCAATAGGAAAATCATCATGGCCTCCCTTCAACTTGAGATCGTCACTCCAGAACATAAAGTGTTCTCTGGAGAGGTGCATTCGGTGGTAATTCCGACTGTCCAAGGGGAGATTCAAGTCCTTCCCGGACACGATTCGTTAATGGCGATGTTGATCCCTGGTGAACTTCGTATTTTCACCGGAAGTGAGAGCAAAGCAATGGCTGTGGGGGAGGGATTTGTCGAGGTAACTCCTTTGAAAATCTCAATTTTGTCCGATATGGCGATTGGTGAAAAAGATATTGATGAGGAAAAGACTCAAGAGGCAGTCAAGCGTGCAGAAGAGGCCCTTCGCTCGAAGACTTTAGTTGGTGAGGAGCTTGAAGCGACTTCTGCCGCTTTAGCTCGTTCCGTGGCACAGCTTCATTTGGTTCGTCGTCGAAAAGGTCGGTAATTTTTTTAAGAAATTTCAGAAAAGCCCTGATCTGTAAAGATCGGGGCTTTTTTTGTGATTTTTCTTTCGTTGCAAAAGGATTTGCGGTTCCTCTGGTTGCTTGACGGTTTTTAGGAGTAAGTTACGATTCAAAAGTGAAGCGAGATGAGTCCCTTAAGATGAAACGACCGAAAGGGTCATCGTACTTCAGGAGTTGTTTATGAGGAGGCTGGTTTTTGGGTTAGTCACTTCTCTGTTTTTTTTCTTTTTTTGTTCCTTAATCGGCGGAGATACTTTGGTCATTCATATCGTAAAAAAAGGGGAGTCTCTTTTTTCCATTGCGAAAAGATATGAGACCACTCCCGCACAGATTATGGCGCTCAATGAAATTAAAGATCCTCGAAAAGTTAAAGTCGGCCAAAGATTGAAGATTTCAAATCGAAGCGAAATCGTAAACAAACCATCCGAAGCGATTTCCTCTCCAACAAGACCTGTATTGAAAGCCCCGGAACGGTATGTCGTTCAGCGAGGGGAGAGTTATTCTGAAATTTCACGGAAGTTTGGATTGAATGAGAGTGACGTTCGGAGTTTGAACCACGATGTTGAGCTTGAGGCTGGTGTTGTTCTTATTTTGCTATCAAAAGTGACGACGACCCATCTAGAGAAGAGAGCTCCGAAAGCACAGGAATCGGAAAGAGAGGGTCGCTACTTGTTTATTAATTCGGTGAAGGATCTGATTGATTTACCCAAAACTCAAAAGGGACGATGGAAATATATTGTCGTTCATCATAGTGCAACTTCAAGCGGAAATGCTGCGATCTTTGATTTAGCGCATCATCAGCGAGGGATGGAAAACGGTTTGGCCTATCATTTTGTCATCGGAAATGGAAAAGATTCAAAGGACGGGGAGATTGAGGTGGGGAAACGTTGGCTCAAGCAGTTGCAGGGCGGACATTTAAGGAGTGATGCGTTGAATGAAATTGCTTTAGGGATCTGTTTAGTGGGAAATTTTGAAGAGGTTCGCCCGACACGTCGTCAGCAAGCGGCAACAATCGAGCTGATTAGCTACTTGCGGGAAAAATTAGGAAAACCGTACCCGCAATTCAAAGCACACCGCGAGATCAATCCGATGCCGACGACTTGTCCGGGTAGGAATTTCCCTCTTTCGGCTTTCCATCAAATCTTTGATGAGGAGTAACTCGACTTTTTATGTTTTTACTGTAAATACTTTAAGTATGGGGAGTTGCAAAAGAACGAAATTAAAGCAAGGTTTCTTGAATTTATCGATTCGAGTGATTTTTCTTTTTTATTTGCTCTTTCCTTTTCGTGCAAACGAACTCCTTGGACAGGAGTTTTCACGTCAGTCGTTGACCTCCTCGGAGATGGTTCGAGTATTGAATCGAGATGAGCGTTACAATCTCCGTTTGGGAGGGGTAAAGCTTCAAATCGATGCAGCACTTCAAGGGGAGATGAATGACAATGTTAATCTCGCTTCCTCAAAAGGGGCATTATCGGACTTAATTTTTAGGCCTGGAGTCGAGGCCAAAGGAGGGTGGCAGGCAACGGAGAACAATAAAATTACGGGTACTTTAGGAATGAGTTTTGCCAAGTATGTTGCGCATCCAGAATTTGATTCGACGACGCCCTTAATTGCTCCTAATTCTGAGACCGATTTTACGATGGCGATTGGGGATTGGAGAGTTAAGTTATTTGATCGATTTCGGATGCAAGAGGATCCTACGACGAATGGGCAACTCAGTAGTGTCGCTGCTTTTCGAAGATTTGAAAATGATATGGGAATAGTTGTCGATTGGGATTTGAATCAATTTATTCTGACAAGCGGTTATACCTGGAGTACTTTTTTAAGTATAGATAAGACTTTTGAATCTCTCAATCGTGACTCCCACACCTTTATTTTTGAGCCTAAGTATTTGGTCAATGAAGCGATCACCTTGGGGCTTTCGAACCGATATACAGAGACCGATTTTGAAAAAAAGATCCAGAATGATTCGATCTCTGTGCAGTCAGGTCCTTTTGCGGAGATTAAAGTAACGAAGTATACGACGACAAGAGTTGAAATCGGATATCAAGACTACCGTTCAGATCAGACTGGAACGATTCAAGATTCGAGCTCCTTTTCCTCTATTTATTCACGGCTTTCGGTTAAAAATAGGTTGAATAAGTATATGAATCACGACTTATCCTTTACCCGAATGGCAGAAGCGGGGATTGGATCGAACTTTGTCGATCGGATAGCGGTTGATTATGGGGTCGATTGGCAAATTGTGAAAGATACTGGCTTAAGAGGCGTTGTATTTTATGAAAATCTAAGTAGTTCGGGTGGGGATGCAGAGGTTGCCGATCGATATGGGATATTAGGGCGATTAAGTTATCCGTTGACGATTTCGACGATGGTTGCCTTGGAGTACCGTTTTACTTATAAGGATTCAAATTTATTTGAAAAAGATTACATCCAAAACGTGACATCTGCAATTGTCAGCTATAGCTTTTAATCATGAATCGATTACTCCTCATATTTTTTGTGGCGTTTTCGCTTTTGAAGGGATTTGCTCAAAATCAAGGCAATCTCAATAGTCATGCTTTAGGGACAGGTGATCGGATCTCGTATCGAGTTGAAGAGGATGGCGATCCTGCGATAAATTTAACAGTATCGGATGCAGGGGAACTCGATATTCCGTTGGTCGGGAGAATAAAGGCCTCTGGCAAGACAGCTGAGAAAATCGTTCAGGAGATTAAGCCAATTTTAGAGCGGGATTTTTATCAGAAAGCGACGATTCATCTTTCGATCGAGCAAGTGAATCCGAATGGAAATGTGGTGAAGGTCTATCTTACCGGAGAGGTAAAAAAACCGGGGCCTCAGGAGTTTCTTTTGAATGAAAAGATGACGGCGAGTCGGATTATTTTAAAGGCTGGGGGTTTTGCTGATTTTGCGAACACTCGAAAAGTGAAGATTGTGAGACAAGAGGCGACAGGAAAAACGAGCACTTTTGAGGCCGATTTAAAAGAGGTCTTAGAGGGGGGGAAACTCGAGTTAGATCCTGAGGTAAAAGATGGGGATTTAATCATTGTTCCTCAAAAATTGGTACGGTTTTAAATTATGTTTTGGACCCATTTTTATCGTTATAAGACGCTGCTGAAACGGCACTGGTGGGTTCCGTTAATCACCGTGAGTTTAGCGATGGCCTACGCCGCCCATCAGCTGGTGAATCGACCTGTCTTGTATGAGTCGATTGGAAAAATGAAAGTGAGTCCTTTGGTGAATACGAAAGAGGCGGCGATTGTCAGTGAGGAATCGACCACTTTTTTTGGTAATCAAAAGGAGATTTTAGAGAGTTCGGTTGTCAAACAAAGAGCGTTAAGCCGTGTTCAACTCGAAAACCCCAATGTTATCGGTCGTGCCGACATAAATGTCGAACAAAGAAGAGGGGTTTCGATTTTTGTGATTAATGGAAAGGGAACCGATCCGCGATATACCCAGCTTTACGTGAATGCGATTATGCAGGAGTTTATCGCTTTTAAATCAGAGGAACGCAGTGAGACGGTGGAAGATACAGCGAAGCAGATGAATGTCTCTTTGGAAAAAACTGAAAAAGAATTGAAAGCATACGAAAAAGAATTTTATGCCTTTAAGGAAAAGAATAATATGACCTATTGGGAGGAGCAGTCGAGATCCTCCGCGCAGTTTCTTTCACAATTAAAAACAAAAAAGTCGACGCTGACTTCAGAGCTGGCGCTTTTAGAACAAATGACGGCTGAGCAGTTGTCTCAGCGATTGAAGAGAGCGGATGGAGGCGATTCCTCGAGCTCAAATTCAGCTCCCAAAGATTTTGCCTCGACTTTAGAGGGACAGTATATCAGTTCACGACAACAGCTGATTCAGCAAATCGCAGAAGTGGATCGCCTCTCTCAACTTTTAAAGCCTCAACATCCGAAGATGGTTAAAGCGAAGGATGAGGTTGCCAAATTAGAGCGTTTGATCTCCATTTTAGAGCAACAAAACAAAGAGGCGACTCAGGTTCAATTGGCTAATTTAAAAGCCGATAACGAGCTTCGAGTGAAATCTTTAAAGTCTGAATTAATCAATCTGGATTCCAGTTTGAAGGAGTGGGAGGAGAAGGCCCTTGAGGCCAATCGGAAAGATGCGGAATACCAACAGCTCACCTCTCAGATTCAACGTTCGAAAGAAAGTTATGATCAACTTTTAAAAAGCGTTCAAAGTTTGGATATTGGAAAAAATGTTAATCAAGAGTTGATTCGAGTCATGCAATGGGCAGAGGAATCAAGGGAGATTTCCAAAAAAACGGTCACGAATTTAGTCAATGCCTTTATTGGAGGAGTTGCCTTAGGAGTGATGATTTTGATGCTGATTAATAAACTCGATGATCGAGTCGGTACCTCGAATGAGCTTTATGATTATTTTAAACTTCCGATTTTAGCTCAGATTCCTTTCACGAAGATTCCACTCGGGAGAAAACGACTTCCCCTTCTTGCGGCAAAGGATGATCGAAAGATTTTAGCAGAGGCCTATCGGAATCTTCGTTCCTCGCTTTTGTTTTTGCCCAATCGAAAGAAATTGCGGACGATTTTGATCTCGAGTTCTATTCCGCAAGAAGGAAAATCAACGATTTCCTCGAATCTTGCGATCACGATGGCGATGGCCGAAACCACTGTTCTGCTGGTGGATGCCGATCTTCGAATGGGACTAATTGCCCCTGATTTCGGTTTAGATCCGTTGTGTGGATTTTCAGATGTCCTTGAGGGAACGGTGGCTTGGGAAAGTGCCGTGTTGCCGACGCAATTTCCGAATCTTCATGTTCTTCCTGCTGGAAATCCGATGCATACCCCTGGAGATTATCTCTATGGAGAGCGGATTGAGGCGATTATTGAGGAGATGAAGGGGAAGTATGGGCTTGTGATTTTTGATACGGCCCCGATTTTAGCAGCGGATGACACCACGACATTTTCTCCCTGTATGGATGGGGTGATTATGGTTTTTCGTGCAAACTTTACGAAAGCCAGACAAGGACAGTTTTGTATCGATAGTTTAAAAAAGAGAAACATCCCGATTTTGGGGCTTATTTTAAATGGTTTCTCGGAGGATATCCCGGATAATTATTATTACAAATATCGCGACTACCATACTCCAAAAAAAACGTAGGATTCCATGAAATATCACCTGCCAGAGGAACCGATTTTGCGATTGTTGAAGATCATGGAGATTTTGAGAAGTCCACAAGGATGCCCTTGGGATCAGGAGCAAGATCATAAAACGATCAAAAATAATTTAATCGAAGAGTCTTACGAAGTTCTCGAAGCGATCGATTTAGAGGATTCAGGGTTACTGAAGGAGGAACTCGGAGATTTGCTTTTGCAAATTGTTTTTCATTCCCAGCTGGAACAAGAAAAGTCAGTTTTTAATTTTTCTGATGTCGCCCAAAGTATTGGAGATAAACTGATTCGTCGACATCCCCACGTTTTTGCTGATGTATCGGCTCCAGATACAGAGACTGTTCTTAAAAATTGGAATGAGATTAAAAAGAAAGAAAAGCCTGAACGAAAAGGTTTTTTTGACGGGATTCCGACTGTTTTTCCCGCATTAATGAGATCTCAAGAGGTTCAAAAAAAGGCTGCGAAGACAGGATTTGATTGGAATGATCGATTTGCTGTTCTTGAGAAAGTCAAAGAAGAGCTCGCAGAGCTTGAAGAGGAGATGGTGAAACAAGGTTCTCTGGAACGTCTTGATGAAGAACTTGGAGATCTATTTTTAATTATCTGCAATTTAGCGCGTCACTTAAAGTTGGATGCCGAGGACTCCTGTCGTAAGGGAACCGAGAAATTTCAACGACGTTTTGAAGTGATGAAAAGTCATTTAGAGAAAGAGGGTCGGTCTCTTGAGTCCTTTGGTGTTGAGGAGATGGATCAGGCTTGGCGCAATGTGGCGAAGAAGATTAAATAAGTTTTTTCAGTTGTAATTTAGTTGATTCGGCACCACGGACTCCCTTGAATCCCTCTTATGCAAGCTTTGAACGGTTTTCGTGATTTCTACCCTGAGGCCTTTGCCCAAAGAGCATTTCTCTTTGAGACTTGGCGACGAGTGGCGAGTGGTTATGGATTTGTTGAATACGATGGGCCGCCCCTTGAATCTTTAGATCTCTTTACCAAAAAATCAGGAGAGGAGATCGTTGGCCAGCTTTATAATTTCGTCGATAAAGGGGATCGTCCTGTGACCCTTCGTCCCGAGATGACTCCGACCTTTGCCCGAATGGTTGCCGCCCGTCATCGAGACTATAAGAAACCGCTCAAGTGGATGGCGGTACCTCAGGTATTTCGTTATGAACGCCCTCAAAAGGGTCGTTTACGAGAGCATTATCAGTTGAATTGCGACATTGTTGGAGAAGAGAGTTTGAGCGCGGATGTCGAGCTCATTGCGTGTCTTGTCGACGTTTTGAGAGCCTTTGGGTTGACCTCAAAGGATTTTGTGATTCGAATGAGCGATCGGCAGTTTTGGATCGATTTTCTTAAAGAAAATGGAGTTCCTGAATCGGAGTGGTATCTCAAACTTCAAGCGATTGATAAGAGCGAAAGGGAAAAACCGGAAGTGACTCGTGAGAAATTGGGGCCTTTGGCAGAAAAGATTGAGAAGATTTTTGCAGAAGGGGGTTCGAGCGAGAGGATTTCGACGGTCGTAAATGGATTGAAAGCGATGGGGCTTGAGGATTATGTTCAAGTGGACTTCCGAATTGTTCGTGGACTTGCTTACTATACAGGAATTGTTTTTGAGGCCTTTGATCGTTCCGGGGAGTTTAGGGCCATTGCCGGGGGAGGGCGATATGATTCCCTTCTCAAAAATCTTTGTCAGGTCGATCTTCCTGCTTTGGGTTTTGGATTAGGGGATGTGGTTTTAGCAGAGCTTTTGAAATCGAAAGGGTTACTTCCTGAGGTCGCTAGACAATTGGATTATTATGTAGCGATCCCGGAGGAGTCCTTTCGCGAGCAGGCGCTGGGGTTAATACATCAGCTCCGCGATAAGGGAAATCGAGTCGATTACTCCTTGGTTTCGCAGAAAATGGGAAAGCAGTTTGAGTCCGCAGAGAGTCGTGGAGCTGAAAAAATAATGATTGTGGATGCTTTAATTCTTCAGGGGATTGTTTCTGTAAAAACGGTGGCGACTCGGGAACAAGTTCAGGTTTCTATTCTTGATATCCAAAATAGCGCCGCGATTTAATGAGATCTGCGACTTGGGGGGGGACCATCGTTTCCCATGCACTATCTTTGGTTTTAATTC
Organism: Methylacidiphilum caldifontis; assembly: GCA_945860255.1. Lineage (GTDB taxonomy): Bacteria > Verrucomicrobiota > Verrucomicrobiia > Methylacidiphilales > CAMAQI01 > CAMAQI01. The sequence continues at coordinate 7,205 of CAMAQI010000044.1, read as the reverse complement.
GTTTGAGGATATCGCGAGAGAAGATATGTAGACAATCAGGATTGTGATTGGTCAGTTGATGAATGCAGTCCCGTTCGATCAGGTAGTCGTAGAGTTTTTGCGTTTCTGGACTGATCGGGGCATTTTCAGTCGTAATAAATTTTTTACTCAATGGGTCGGCATAGGGATAGATGTAGAGTTTTACATTGTTTTTGAAGAGGCGGCCGAACGATTCTAAGATTCCTCCTTCAAGATCGACATAGTATTTAGGATCAAATATATCAAGTAGGCTGGGAATGCCCATCACGATGCCAATCTTCTGTTTCGTAAATGTATTAAGATAAGCGCGAAGACGATAATATTCGAAGTAATCGGAGATGAGGACGGTCATTCCATTGGCGCAAAGGAGGTCGGCACGGGCAAGGAAATCACGAGTATCGATGTTTCCATCCCCGGCAATCAGATTGCGCATCGAGAGTTCGGCGATTTGAAGGATTTGATCTCCCTGAACCTCAGGATCATTAGAGAAAACTTCATGTGCTGCTCGGAGCATATCAATGTTCACATTACAAACGGGGCGAAAGCTACCGCGTTCGACGAGGATCGCTTTTTTATACAAAATCTCTGAAGGCTGAAGAACCGCTCCTGTGGGGCCAAACATCGCCGCTTTGCTGAGGCCGAGTTGAACCAGTTTTAAACTCATCAAGCGGTTATCCACATGACGGAATTCGATGCCACTAAATTCGATCATATCGATTTCGATTCGATGGATCGTGAGTGAGTCGAGAAGGGATTCGATCAGAAGTTTAGGCTCATGGTGGAGAAAGAAGGCGGCGTAAAGAAGGTTGACTCCAACCATTCCGAGAGCCTCTTGTTGGGCTTGGTTATCTTCGTCAAGCATCCGAACGTGAAGAATGATTTGGCTAAATTCATCATTGGGTTGAGATTGGAACTTTACCCCCATCCATCCATGACTTTCACTGGTTGATTTATAGCCACGAGCGGCAACCGTATCGGCAAAAGAGAAGAAACAGGTATCTTCACCACGTTTGTCACGTAGTCGTTCGATATTGAGGTTATACTCGTTATCGAGCATACTTTGAAGTCGGGTACGGGAAACATAGCGATCGGCCTTGCCGTAGATCGCATCACTAACGGTCATGTCATAAGCAGAGATCGTTTTGGCAATCGTTCCTGCTGCCCCTCCGACTTTAAAAAACCAACGGGCAACCTCTTGTCCTGCTCCGATTTCAGCGAAAGTCCCGTAGCGTCGTTGATCAAGGTTGATCGCAAGTGCTTTACGGTGGGTATCCAGTTTTTCGGAGGTAAGGGGAAAAGGGGTTGTCATGAGCGAAAGGCTAATTCCTCATGAGCAGGAGGCAAGCGGAGAATTGCAGCATTTGAGTGACAAAGACTACTTCTGATACCAAGAGCGATCCTCTTTTTGTAGCCATTCCTTGGGGTAAGAGGTCTCATACCACCGTTTTGCCATTTCGCGTTCGGTGATCTCTAAGGGAACCCCCTCTTTTTCAGCGGTTTGGAGATAAAGAGCCCGTCGATCGTTGTTTTCTTCGCGAATCGTTCGTTGAATGTAATCGGCGTAAAGTTCACCGGAGGGGATTTTCCCTTCCGGTTTTTGACGGATTTCAATATAACCATTCAGGTTTTCTCCGATAAAATGAGAGTTTTTCATATCCTGAACTTCACCCATTCGGGCACGACGGCGAGAGGCGATGGGGGTCTCCTCTTGGGCGGTGAGCTTCGTATTTGTTTTTTCACGATCATCTTTGGTGTGAACATCGACTCGCATATTGACATCAATTTTTACAGGCTCAGGAGTAGAGACTTGAATTGTCGGCGCGCAGGAAGAGATCAATAAGGCAATCAGAAAGATAAGGGGGATCGAACGGAACATAGTTGAATTATGGAGAAGTAATTGAAAACTTCAAGGAGGCACTTTAACAGAAAGTCTCTATAATGAAAAGCAACTGTCCCCATGGAATGGGGAACGAAACAGTTGTGAAGCGAACTTAAAAAACATTCAAACAGGGATAAAGACATTGCCTCACGCATCCACCTTCGCTTAGGCTATGGCGGACGAAGACGGCGCGACGAACGCAACGCCATAACCCTCCCCGTCGTTCCGACCGTCGCTCTATCGAGCCTCCTCCCTTATTTTTAAGAAATCGATCAATAGTAAACTCCCGATCGCTTCCTTAAAAATAGGGAGCGGGGGATTGATCCCCCTTGGGGTCTGAACTCCGCCCCATTTTTCTGATTTAAAGTCAGGAAATAAGATTCATGAAAAAAGTCCGGGGATCTCATTCTGAGGAGAGAGGTAACCGAACCCCTGAAGAGAAAGGCGAACGTTTTTGAAAATCTTTTTTTCAAAAAAACGGGAGATTTTCTCTGAAGACCATTTCCGACAAAGGAGGAAAGGGGCAGAAGGAGATCCCCATCCTAACGTTGTGTTCGTTGCGCCGTTGCGTGAGACAATGTTTTAAGATTTATGAAAGATTTAGAAGCGTTTGCTCCTGACTGTCGTTATCCTGTGCATCCTCCGAATCGATGCCAAAAAATCGCAAAAACCCTTGGATATCAACTTGTTCCGACACCATGAAAAATACACTTCACTAAGAGACTAATAAGAGGGGGGCTTTATGAAATCCTAAAAAAGAGCAGAGAATAAAAGCAGGAAAAGGTTCTTGGGCGAGGTTATACTGAGAGATCGATTGATTATACGATTCAATCGTCGTGCGGATCTGATGTTGAGAGTTTTTCTCTGTTTGTAATAATTCGATTAATGGAGGTTGAGTAAGGAGTTTCTCTTGAGTGGAGAGGAGATTTATAAATAGAGTGAGAACTTTTTGAAATTCCATTTCCTTCAAACAAAGTGAGTTCATGATTTCTTGATCGAAAGGGTGAATCGTTGCTCGTTGAAGAGCTGCGGAGGCTTCATTGCGCTTCTGAACGAGCGATTCAAGAAGTGGGCGCTCTTGAGCGAGGTTTTTTTTTGAAATTTCAATGAACTCTGGGATTCTTGCGTTCCTTTTTTGGAGTTCGAGATCGACTTGAATAAAGGCGGCTCGGATTTGATTCTGAGCTTTTTTAAGAGATCGAGAAAGATTCCATAAATAAAATCCGAAGATTCCGATCAAGAGTAAAAGAGAGGTAGGGATCATAAAAGAAGAGAGCAAGTCATCAAGGTTTCGTTTAGCGAGCTGATTCCGAAGAGGTACGATGTCGATATCCTCTACGAACTAAAATTATGAGAAGAATAAATACTCCGACGAGAATGAGAACGGGAATAAATATCGAGAGAAGAATTCCGATGACTGCAGAAAGAAGTTCGAGGGTCGAAACAAGAAAATTTCCGAGTCCGAGAGTGGTCGCTCCTGAAGTCGCTCGTGCCAAGACGGTTCCGGTTTGAATGATTCCTGCGGCTCCTCCCCCGGCAATTAGGGCTAAAAGCCATTTTTGAGTCTCAGGAATATCGGTAGAAAAAGTGGAAACCGTGATTAAGGTTCCTGCTAAGATAGAAAGAGGAGACATCAGGGTATCTAAGGCATGATCCAACCATGGGATGTAATAGGCTAAAATTTCACATACGGTCGCTGTTAAGAGAGCGATCAAGGCAGGCCAGCTGCCGATCCATTCGTAGGATGGAGCCAAGGGGATATGCCCCCACTTGGCTCCGATACTTAAAGCGAGTAAGGGAAGGAAAACTCGGAATCCACAGCAGGCACTTAAACCAAGGCCCATGCTCATTCCTAAGAGTCCGTCCATAGTTTTTGATTATTCCTTCGCTGCGACGATTTCGATCGATTCAATCTCAATGCGAACCGTCGGCTTGCTTTTTTCGCCGCGGGAACTGATTGTTGGGGTCGTTGCAATTTTCTCGAGGACATCGAGTCCTTTAACGACTTTTCCAAAGGCGGTGTATTGTTTATTTAAAAAAGCGGCATCGCCATGACAAATAAAGAACTGGCAGCCAGCGGAGTCAGGACTTGCTGAGCGGGCCATGGAAAGAACGCCGAGGACATGGGGACGATCATTAAATTCGGCTTTGATTTTATAGCCTGGATCTCCTGTTCCGACTCCAGGATTATCGAGATCTTTACTCAACGGGCAACCGCCTTGAATCATAAAGCCTTTAATAATCCGATGGAAGGCAGTTCCTTTGTAAAAACCCTCTTTGGAAAGCTTTTTAAAGTTCTCAACGGTTTTGGGGGCCACATCGGACCAGAATTCAATCTCCATGGTTCCGAGGGTTGTTTTCATGATCGCAATTTCGCTATCTGGTTTTGACATCTGTTTCCTTGATTAAATTTCCGAGCACTATGCGTTCATGATAAAAACAGTCAACAAGGAATGAGAGTAAAAGCTTCCCCCATCATGATCAACGAACCTCCGCGGTTTTTCTTCTTTCCGTGTACAGATCTCGCACAGCGTGAACTTAAGGAAATAAAAAATAACGTTTTAAAGAGTGGCTTCTTCGAGTTCCGGGCTTAAGGGATCTGTTTCTGAATATTCTTTTAATTTATTGCGTAGGGTACGGACATTGATGTCGAGGAGTTTTGCTGCCTCGTTGCGATTCCCTTTTGTTCTCTGAAGGGCTTCGATAATTAATTGTTTTTCCATTTCAGCCACACTGGGGAATCCCTTTGAGGAGCTCTCCAAGACGTTTTGAATGGTAATCGAAGAGTTTTGAACGAGGCTCGCTGGTGTCGCGTTTGCGGGAGTGGGAGGAGGGGAAAAGGTAAGATTGGGAATTAGGTCATCAAATTGAATCATCTCCACTCCATCCCAAAGAATAATCGCACGTTCGGCACAGTTTTGAAGTTCTCGAACGTTTCCAGGCCAAGGATAGGAATTAATCTTATGGATGGCGTCAGGACTCAGTACGGGAGTTGGTTTGTTATGGCGACGCGCAAAACGTTCGATAAAGGCTTCGATCAGGAAAAAGGCCTCTCCTGGTCGCTCTCGGAGAGCGGGAATCGAGATCGGAACGACATTCAATCGGAAATAGAGATCTTGTCGGAAAATTCCCTTTTCGACGGCTTTGAGTAAATCACGATTACTCGTGGCGATGATCCGAACGTCGACGCGAATGGTGCGATTTCCACCGACTCTCTCAAACTCTTGTTCTTGAATGGCACGGAGTAATTTCGCTTGAAGGCCTAAACTAATTTCGGTGACTTCATCCAAAAGAAGGGTTCCCCCAGAAGCGAGCTCAAATCGACCCTCTCGTTTGACACTTGCCCCTGTGAATGATCCTTTTTCGTGTCCAAAAAACTCACTTTCAAGGAGGTTTTCAGGAACCGCGGCGCAATTCACTTTAATATACGGTTTGTCCTTACGGGAACTGTTGGCATGGATCGCTCGGGCAACGAGTTCTTTTCCTGTTCCGCTTTCCCCTTGAATGAGAACCGTTGCATTGGTCGGAGCCACTCGTTGGATCAGTTTTTGCACCGATTCCATGGGGGTACTTGAAAAAAGGAGTTCAGGAGAGGAGACTTGCTGTTGTTCTCTTAAATAGGAGTTCTCGCTTCGGAGTTGACGTTGTTGAATGAGTTGATTCAAGGCAACATCGAACTGCTCTAAGGTAAACGGTTTAAGAAGATAATTCGCTGCTCCTAACTTCATGGCATCGACGGCGGACTCAATCGTACCAAAGCCTGTAATGATAATGACATCGACATTGGGATGAGTTTTTTTGACCTGTTGCATGACTTCCAATCCACTGGCATCGGGGAGTTGCAGGTCGACAATCATGAGGTCAGCAGGTTCTTTTTTTTGTTCCTCAAGGGCTTGTTGGGCATTCATGACCCCCAGGGCGACTTGGTTCTGCTTCTGTAAATGGCTGACAAGCATCCGGCGAATAATTGGATCGTCATCGACGATAATAATTTTCTCAAATTGCATAGAGACTTAGTCCCTCACTGTTTGAATTCTTCTCAAAAGGGTCAACATTTGTTGTGAGAGGGACTAAAATTTTTTGGAAAATCCCGAAAACAAAAAACAAAAAAACTATATTTTTAAAATTCATAAATCGGAATTCAATGCGTCGATATCCTTGGTTTTGGTCAATGACCGATTTATGGAGGGGTCACGGGCAGAGAGGTGCTATCCACTTTTACTTGAGTGGTGCTTTTTAAGTCGCTCTCGAGTTTGGCCTGCATTTTAGCGAGGGATTCTTTCCATTCATTCCATCCTTCATCTCGCTTGTTTTTGCGGGAAGAATCAGCTAATTGAGAGGTGTTTTCCGTTCGACTTAAAAGTATTTTATAGTAGTCAAAAATCCCTTTGAGTTCCTCACTGTTTTCAGTTGCGATTAACTCGTTCAAAAATGCCGATTGTTTCTGTGGATCTGATTTTAAATTATCTAAGAGAAGGGAGGCGCAGCGTTGTTGCCAATAGCTCGTTTGATCCTGATGAAGATTTTGAACGAGCCAAATAAAGCTCTCGAGAGCTTGGGTCTGTTTTTTCGGATTCTCTGAGAGACCAAATAAAGTCATCAACCGGAGTTGAGCTTCAGGAGCAAACGGATGGAATGGGGAAACCGCAAGAGCGGTTTGATATTTTTCCGTTGATTTAAGCAGATCTCCTAATTGATAAGAACAATCGGCTTGTCGATAGAGGGCCGTATTGCCGAGTTCGGTGCTTTCTGGATTTTGATCGCGAAATCTTTGAAAAAGTTCGTCGGCTCGCTCCCAATTTGCCGATTGATACTCGGTTTCTGCGATCTCCCAAGTAGCCGCTTTTCGGAGAAGTTGAGGGGTGGAAAGATCCGTTTTATCTGATTTTGCTGCTTTAGCGACGGCGGAAGTTAAGGTTCGATAAAAGGCTTCGCGAGCTCGGTAGGTGGCCTGCATATCTCGAAAACATTGACCGAGAATTAAATAAGCATTGGAGGCCTCGGGGCGTTCTGGAAATTGTTCTAACCATGAGCTGAGCCTGACAATCGCTTCCGACTGTTTTCCTGTTTCTAAGGTGATCATGGCTCGTAAAAATAACGCTCTGGCTTTCGTATCCTTTGTTAAATCACGCCTTTGGAGGAGATTGTCGAGCAGAGTAATCGCCATCACATGATCTTTACGACGCGCAAACTCTGCAGCGGCTTCAACTGGATCAGTGATATATGAGGGAGGAGTGGATTCGATCTTTGATTCGGAATTTTTTGAGGGGGTTTGAGTTAAGGCCTCTTCGCCCTTTACCTTCTCTTC
>CAMAQI010000043.1 GCA_945860255.1 Methylacidiphilum caldifontis | reverse complement strand
GGTCGATTGTCGATCAACTTTCCCTCTCCCGCTTAGAACTCGATCTCTTCGGGATTCATCATGGTGAACTATTAACTTACTGGTTACGCGAAAAACGATTCCCGACCCCTCTCATCGATGCGATTGAACAACATGAATCGGCGGGATTTAACGCCAAAAAATCACCGCTTCCTCACGTCCTATACTGTGCTAATCATCTCGCACGACAACTGCGCTTAGGCTACAGCGGAAACGGACTCTTTACCGCTCCTTTATGGGAGGAGAGCGTTCTCACAAAATCTCTTTGGACCACTCGAAAAAACCAAGCCCTAGAATTTGAAAACTTTTCAACCTTTCTGCTCTCCCGATACATGGATTTCCCTCCCCTCTTTAAGTCGTAACCCACTTTTCTCAAACGATGATCACGACTCATTTTTCAAAACTACTCAGTAATCGATGGGGAAGAATTGCAGGGAGCGGTCTTCTCGGATATCTCCTTATCTGTGGGCTGATCTATTCAATTCAAAAAGAGCTCATTTACTATCCCGAATCCTTTCTTCGTGAAGATCAAATCAAGGCCGCGCAACAGTTCCATGGGAGAGAATTTTTTGACGCTCAGGGAGAATACTGCGGTTGGATGATCGGCTCCGAGCAGGCTCAAAAAACAGTCGTCATCTTTCACGGGAATGCGGCCCCTGCGGTGATTCGACACTATCTCGCCCATCCCTTTCAATCGAATCCGTTAACCGCTTCATGCAATATCCTTCTTTTTGAATACCCTGGATTTGGACATCGAGAGGGCTCCCCCTCTGAGCCAGTCATTGTTCAGAAAGCCCTCCTCGCACTCGATTCCATTCCCCATCCGGTGATCGTTGTCGGGGAATCGTTAGGAACAGGGGTCGCCGCCTATGTTGCCTCAGCGCGTCCTCAACAGGTCAAAGGGGTCCTCCTAATTACCCCCTTTAATAATATGGCGACCACTGCCGACTATCACTATCCCCTCCTTCCAACCTCACTCATCTTAACCGAACGTTATCCAAGCGATCAACTGCTCCAAAATTACTCTGGCAAAGTCGCTCTGATGATTGCCGAAAAAGATCAAGTAATTCCGGCTTGGATCGGGGAAAAACTCTATGACTCAATCCGCAGTCCCAAACGTAAATGGATTATTCCCGATGCCGATCACAATACGATCTCACACAAGCCCCATGAGGTCTGGTGGAAAGAGTCGATTGAGTTTTTAACTCAATCGTAATCGTCGTAACCATAAATCGGTCAAAGCCCGAAAACAAGGATATCTCCTCAATGAAAATATTCTCCACCCTTTCCAATCGCATTGAATTCCGATTGATGAATTTTAAAAATACAGGGACAATTATTTTAAGATTTATGCGGAATGCCATGCTCCTGCTATCGCTTTTATTTTTCTTTGGATGTCAGAAACTCGCACTTCCTCCTCGTCAAGATCAACCGTTAAGCGGGGAAGAGGAGATCTCCCCCTTTCCCCTTGGAAAATTTGGCTCTCGATTTATTTACATGAGCCCCGGCGAACCGAAAACACTTAACCCCCTCGCCTCTACCGATGCCAGTTCCTCTCTCATTATCGGACTCATTCATGGCACTTTAACGAGCTATCATCCGATCGAAGAAAAAGTCACGCCGGCGCTCGCCCAATCCTGGGAGATGAGTACTGACTTTAAAAAATACACCTTTCATCTCCGGAAAGGACTTTGTTTCTCCGATGGAACTCCCCTGACAAGTGAGGATGTTGCCTTTACTTTTAAGGCTCTCTACGACTCTCGATATCCCAACCCCGCCAAAGATTTTATGATGATCGATGGCAAACCGTTTAAAGTATCGATTCTTACAACTCAAACATTCACGATTGAACTCCCCTCTCCTTACGCACCCTTTCTCACCATGCTCGGCGGCATTGAAATCCTCCCTCGCCACATTCTCCAAGATGCATTCGAAAATGGGAATCTCCTCAAAATCTGGACCTCCGGAATGGCAAAAGCCTCACCGGAAAAATTCGTCGGAGCCGGTATCTTCAAAATCTACTCCTATCAAACGGGTCAACGCCTATTGCTCATTCCCAATCCCTACTACTGGAATGTTAATTCCGAGAAAAAAAGACTCCCTTATATCGATCTCTTTTTGATTCAGTTCACTCAAGATATCAATGCGAGTGTGACGGCCTTTGCAAAGGGTCAATGCGATATCATCGATATCCCTCCCGATCAAAAAACATGGGTTCAAAAAAATGAAACCTTAAGAGATTTCAAAATTCACGATCGGGGTCCCTCTTCAACGATCTCTTTTCTTTGGTTCAATCTCAACACCGGAACAAACAAAGAAGGGAAACCGTACGTACAACCTTATAAGCTTAAATGGTTTAGCGATCCTCGATTTAGACAGGCAATTTCCTACGCCATTGATCGTCAAGGGATTGTCGACGGTGTTCTCTTAGGAAGAGGAGCCCCCCTCTCCTCTTTTTATAGCCCCTCCAACCGAAAATGGCACAACGACCAAGTCTCCTCTTATCCTTTTGATCTCCCCCAATCACGGAGACTTCTCAAGGAAATCGGAATGACCGTTCGTGAGGACGGAAAACTCTACGATCTCAACGGTAAGCACGTTGAATTTTCGGTAATTACCAATCAAGAAAATCAAATTCGCCAAAATATCGCCACCACCATTAAAGAAAATCTCAAATCGCTTGGAATTACCTTAACTCTTCAGTTTCAAGATTTTAACACCTTTATCTCGAAGATCGATCAATCCTACGACTATGAAGCAGGGATTCTCGGCCTTACAGGGGGCGGCGATCCTGCCGGTAGCCTTTCGGTTCTCAAAAGCTCGGGACAGATGAATCTCTGGTTTCCCAAGCAGCCGAAACCGTTTACTCCGTGGCAGGCAGAAATTGATCGATTAATGGATCTTCAAATCATTACGATGAATGAATCGGAACGAATTAAAATCGTCTACGAAATTCAAACGATTCTCAGTAAAGAACTTCCCCTGATTTATTTAGTCACCCCCACAAGTTATGTTGGAATGAAAAATAGGTTGAAAAATATTCAAATCCCTCCCTCAGGCTCGACTCTCTGGAATCTCGAATCTATTTGGACTCAATAAATAGAGCCTGTCCCAAAAGTAGGAATTTGGCAGGAGGCCATTAGCTGGATAGCATTGAGCAACCGATTAACCGCCAAAAATCCGACCTTCGCCAAGGCTAACAGCTTCGTTCCGCACTGCGCATGCGCGTCAATCTAAGGAATTCATTCGAAGGCATTATCTCACACGAAGCATCTGTCCCGATGGAATCGGGAATGGCACGGCCCCGACCTGTCGCATAGGCGTCAACTTAAGAGTCTTTATCATGGGGCGAACTTTCAAAAAAACATTGTCTCACACGAAGGCGCAACGACACGAAGTTAAATGCCTCCCTCCCCCTCGTTCTGACCACGGCTCTGTCGAGCCTCTTCCCTATTTTTAAAAAGCTCTCGAAAACGAGCTTTCGATCTCTTTTTAAAAAGAGGGATCTATCGCTTACGCTCTTGGGGTCAGAACTCCTCCCCTTTTTTATGAATCAGGCAAGGAGACCCCGAGGTTGATTCCGGGAGAGGCGAAGCCGAACCCCCCTGAGGAGAAGGTCGATCGTTTTTTGAAAATCCTTTTTTCAAAGAAATGGGAGAGATTCTCCGAAGGTGTTTTCCGACGAAGGAGGAAACAGAGGGAATCACCTCAGTAAGTCGTTCCATTTTCCACGTTGCGTTCGTTGCGCCGTCTTCGTCCGCCATAGCTCAAGCGAAGGAGGATGTGCCCTCTGCGGTTAAGATTGCATTTTCTCTTCTCTTCAGTTGACGCTTATGCACACTGCGGGACTATTGCGTTCTCGATGGCGGACCTTCGGAAGACAAAGAGAAAACCGATTTTGAACCACTCATTCTCACTCATTGACACTAATCTAGGAATTTCGAAATACTTCAAATGCATTGAATACAGAAGAGATTCGGTTGAGACCGAATCGAGTTCTATGAGAAAAACGATCTTCTCAAACGCGTTTGTGAGAGTCGTTATTCTCATAAATCCCATTTTGTTCAGGAACAAAATTCAATCTGTTTTCGGGATTTAAATTCTCTTTTAAGTACAAATAATATTTTTTTTCCTGCAAAAGAGACCACGGGATGTCCTGATTTCTTTTGGTTTTTTCGAGCATTTTCGCAAATAGACTTCACATTAAAATTAAACCGCGCGGCCAATTTTTCACGGACAGCTCTGACTTCTTGAATAATAGGCTCTTTCATCTTAATCCTCCATGAGTTATAACTACCAAATTTTAAAGGGATCAATTGACGCATAAATACCCCCTTTTCTGAGTTGGAACCTGAATTGACATTTTTCTACTTCCAATGTATATACAAAGATAGTGAAACTTAAAAATTACACAACCAAAGACGATATTTCGTGGCGACGAGCAAGAGTCGCTGGTGGATTGCTTTTGCGTTATGAGAATGGCACTATCACTCCTGCCCGTAAGAAAATTTTAAAATCTATCGTTTCGATCCCAGGTGTTTCTAATCGCCTTATCGATCAAGGAGTGGCTTATCATGTCGGACGCAAAAACCGTCTTAGGTTGGTCAAAGCCGCCTAAAATTAATTGGGACTGTGAAGCTGGAAAGCTTCTTCGTAAGCTTTTTGTTAAGATCCCTAAAAAACCTTCTGAAATTACAGTTTTTGGTTCAGCATGTCTCCAGCTTTGTTTAAAAAATGATTTTCTGAGTGCTGACGTTGATTTTTTCAGCGAGACAGATTACAACAAGCTCATCAACGACCTTGATCTTGGTAAAGGACAGACGGAGTTTTACCTTGAACAGCCTCCTGCTATGACTTTTATTGCTGCTGTAGATTGGCGGAACCGATCTTATTCGGAGGAAGTCGATGGAATTACAGTTGTTTTCCCTCATCCTCTCGATATTCTCACATCGAAGGTTAAACGATTAGAGAAAAAAGACCTCGACGCCTTTTTTCTCGTTAAAAATTTAACAGGACATCCCACAGAGGATGAGATGATTAAGTCACTTCAGGGGATTGTGGATATGTATCGCCCTAACTTCGACGAGGAAAATCCCGGTGGGGATCTAACTGTGAATACTATCGAACTTTGGAAAGAATTTTTCGGAAATGGAATCGACGTTAAGAAACAAATTATTATACCCGCTTTAGCAGAACGGAATAAATATTATGATCCGCTTTCAAATCATCGTAAGGAGCTCGTTAAAGAGTTGATTGATGAAGATGATCCACACCATTTAAGACCACCAATAAACACAAATGAGCACGAATAGGGAAAACAAACCCCTTATTTGCACTCATCAAGGAAGCCTTAATAGGCTGATGAGCTGAACAATCGCGGAGCGACTTTGGATTGATGGGAGGAGACCTATCAGCGATAAACCCATCAGCCCATCAGCCGAACATTCTGAATATCGTTGATAAGTGCCGATGTACGCCGATGAGTGGTTTAAAATGGATTTAAGCTATTGAGCTAACCAGCTATCGGGCTATTTGGCCATTAAGCTTTCCTAGCGAAGCGAGAATTTACAACCCCTCAGCCCCATTATTCCATCGGAAAAATTCGTTGAAAAATATGAACGGAACGGGCGATTTCTGGCGGAAGATCCTTTTTAAATTCCGGAAAGTCAGCATTGAAATTCGATCCCCAGTGCGAAATCGGCAATATCCCATTCGGAACCTCGGTAAATTTTTCAAGAATTCGCTCGTTGATTTCAGGGGTCAGAAGTCGGGTTGATTTGGCGTCCATCGCAACAACCCCGACAATAATCGAGGCGATATTCGTGATATTGATCGAGGAATAGGCGGCATTGGTTCCTAAACGGAGTGTCGGAGGGGAATTGGAGTATTGCCCATTGTTTTTGATCTGAAAAGCGAGGGAAACTTTAAAAATCGAAGAAGAAAGGAGGTCATATCCCTTATCCTCAAGACCAAGGGAGGGGGGAAGTGTCCCGAGGCGAATCGGGGCTCCACTTCGATCGATCCCCATGAACCCGGAATCCTCCCATCCGTAGCCACGGCTCCCTCTCTGGAGTGTTATTAATCCGTTTTGATCACGAACCAGACGATAGCCGACAAGTGAAACTTTTCGCTCTCCCCCATAGCCCTTCACTTCACTGATGATCCGTATAAAATCAGTTCCAAAACCAGCGTTGGTCATTTCATAGCCAATATCGAGACGCTTCGGCATTTGTTGAAAATCGGTTTTCAATCTCTGAAATATAAAATCAGCCTCTTCGGCACAACTCATCGATTGGCGGTTGCGCTGAATGACCTGCCCCGTTGAGTCAATCGTTTTTAAAAATAAGAGACTCAAAAGAATACCGATGCTGACGGAGATCAAAAGCTCCACCACGGTAAAGGATCGAAGAGATGAATGATTCATAGAAGTAAAATGTTTTTGATCCAAAATCCAGCAATTGGAACCATGCGAACCCCGATACTGAATCGGGGCAGGTACACAGAACACACTGAATTTTAGGTTGATTAGTGATCCAAGGATTCGATTCTCCTTTTGACAATTTTGTTCGTTTTCGGATCAATTGTCAGAAAGACCCATTGATGGAGACGGTCATTTGTCCGGAATTCCTTATCCTCACCGATCGTTCCCTTTTCAATCACCAAATCAAACATTAAATTAAAAGTATCGCAGGAGATATCATCGGTGATCCCCCGGAGATAGGATTCATGGATGTTTTTCGTTTGAAAATCGCCCGGATCAGCAAATGCCTGTTTGAGACGATGAGAAATCCCCTCATAGCCCTGATACCCCTCCCCTTTTCCGATCCATTTCCCGACGATCTCTGATTTTTGAAAAACAGGACCCTTGTTTTTTTCTGAGGATCTTACCGATTCTGAAATCGCTTTTGCGATTTGTAGGGACTCCTCTTGAGGAATGACCCGATCTTTCGTTTTAACGCAGCTCACGATGAGTGAGGAGAGGAGCTCCGGATAGGCAGTGTTTATAGAAATTGCTTTGGGAACCCATTCCTGTGAATCCTCTTCATCCATGTTAGGATTGAGTTGAAAAACATCCAATAAAGCGGCATGCGGCGATTCAGGGGTAAATAAATCGATATTTTTCCATGGGGCATCGGCCCCGGAATAACCGATCTCCGCAATCGACTGGAAGGGGCGATTCAAAACCACGGGACGAGCATCGACATTATTCGTGGCCATCGGATTCGAGCGATTCGAATAGTTCGTGACTCCTTCATAAGCGCATAACCCTCTTCTGACGACCCCGTCCGGATCGTCATAATACGCAATTCCATTCGCTGAATTCTCAACGAGATAGCCCCAATTGGGTTCTAATGGACCCGGTCCATTATAATTAAATCCAAATTTCGGGTAGTTAAGGCTACTATTGTCATACATCACATCTTGACCTTGCTTCGTCGTGAAATCTGGAAAGAAGGTGTGCATCTTTAAAGTGCTGTAATCCATAAAAGGTATTAATCCTTGCTTGAAAAACTCTGATCCTCTACCTGTGATCCATCCAAATCGATCCGATCGAGGATCGATTCGGGATGAAAATTTGGAGTCAAAAAAAGAATTCCGCATAACGACATAATTTAAGGGTCCCGTCAGAGGAAAAGGAAAAATGGTAAACATAGAAAATTGGGTTCCTAGCGAATTATAGCCAATATTATTGATGGAGTTGGAGGTAAAGAGAGGGGAGTGGTCAAAGAGGACAAAACCCCTTTGAGGATGCTTGTATCCCATTTGAATGTCGATTCCAAATTCTTCTGAAGGGCTGTCGAGACCGAATAAGCCACTAAAATCGTTTAAATTCGTATGGATCGATCCCCTGATCCGATCGAGTGCGGATGAGGTGAGGCCAATTTGAACGTTACCTAGATATTCAGACATCTCTTGGACGGTGGCGTTGGTGGTCGTCAGATTTAAATAGGCACACTCGTTTTTTCGTGTCAGAAGAACCGGTTGCTGAATGAGACTTGGTCGTTTGTCGGTAAACTGGAGAGCCGAATTCTGTTGCCTGTAAACCATCGTATCGAAAAGATTGGGACCGTCAGAAAGAGCCGCAGTCCAATCGGCATTGGTGTTCTTATAGTAACCCTTCATTCCCATGGAATAATTGTTGCTGTCAGCGTAAATGACATATTCGATCGGATTTTTCCCTGAGTTGACGGGATTAAAGGGATTCCAGACCGCAACCTGTGTCATATAGGCAAATTTTCCGGGCCAACCAGCGGCAACCGCAGCTCCCCGATAAAAATCGATGGAGACATAATTGTTGGCGAAGACTCGATAGATTTTGGCGAGGTTTTCATCCCCGTAGATCGGAGTACTTTTTCCGTTGAAAGCAGGTTTCCCGTTAAAGGCTATTTCAGTCGGGTAGGAGTCGGCATCCCACGAATCAATGAGATTGGCCCCTATTTTTAAAATTTGAAGATCGACCAAGGGGTCATTTTGATAGGCGGGAAGCACGGCATTTGAATTGAGTGCCTCCGTGGGCGATCCTGCACGGCCCAAAGCCCCGACGTGGATAGCCGATTTGAGAAGCTCAAAAAAATCCGGCTCCCGGTTTTCGGCAATCACTTCATCGAGGGTCTTGATCCGGCTGGCATCTCCGTGGTTATAGATCCACACTCCAGGTTCTTTGGGGGTGAGTCCAAATTTTTGATAGATTTTCTCACGCTTCAGGGATTTCTCCTCTAAGAGTGACAGATACCAGAGATTAAACTTTTGGAAGGTAATCCCTTTGCGATAGTACTTCATAAAGTCGGGATTGATTTTATCATCTTGGGAGTAGGCATCACTTCCATAGGGGCCTGAAGGAGAGAGACGAGTCGATGGCTCCACATTGAGATTAAAAGAGTAAGTGAGTTTGGATTGTGCAACCCGTGGTCGCGTTGAAGAGGGGGAGATTTTGATTTGGTTTGAACTCCAATGCGTATGAGTGAGATAGGGAGAGGCCTCTTGAGCGTTTTGCACCGTTTTTAAATAATTCAAAAGATCCCCTCTTGAAAGAAATTCAGTTTTTTCAGCAGGAATCCATTCTCCGTAAACAGGATCGTGATTTGCCTCATTGAATTGAATCGCATGAGGATTCATCCACGAATAGAGTTTATCCAAATTCAAGGCACCGAGAAGCGAATTGCTTGAAAAATTGAAGTTATAGAGTCCTTTTTTGGTATTTAATTCAAGCGAAGAGGTCGGATGCTTTCTGAGTGTGTTCAGGTTGATCAGTTGCCCGACATTATAAAGGACATAGGCATATCGCGTTGCCGAATGACTTTCAGGAGCGTTATCGATCATCCTCCACTCGGGACTGTTCGGAGTACTGTTAAGCAATCCACTTTTACTCCAAATTCGAGGATCGAGGGGAGAAGAGCGAAAAGGGAGCTCGGACTCAGTGGATTTGGAATAATCGATCGGATTCTTTTGGATCCACCGTAAAGGGAGAGCGTTATTTTTAAAGGAATAGACCGGATTTTCCCCATCCGAGGAGCGACCCGAGTTCTCCTGAATTTCCACAAGCAGAGAGGCGATCAGTCGATTGACCACCCTCTTGCTCTCCTGCTCAATTTTCATCTGTGAAACAAGAAGTCCCGATTTCTTTTGACGAATGCTGGAAAAACTAAAGAACTGAAATATCAGCCCTGTAATCAGAACAATCATCATCAGTGAAAAGAGCAGGATATATCCCCTTTCCTTTTTCTGGGATTGAATTTTCATAGCAGATGAAACTGTAGTTTTAAAATTCATAAATCGGAATTCCATGTCACAACTGTGCCCCGACCTGTCGGGGCTGTGCTATTCCCAATTCCATCAGGACAGTTACTCTTAGGAACGCATGGGAAAGAACTTTATAATTCCTCATGTTACTTGTCTAGAAAGAAGATCCGAATTGGTTTCTCAGAACTGGATTCGATCATGATCTCCAATCGCCCTGTGGAGAGGTCGTGATTAAATTCAAGAGAACTCCCTTCGCAAGAGACTTTTTGCGGGCATTTTTTCGCATAAGCGATCAACGTTCCCGGGGCCTTCAATCTAATCTCGACGGTTCCCGACTCCTTTTTATACGACTCAACGGTTCCTCCGATGTTATAATACCCTTTGAGTCCCAAGATAGCGAACTCCTCCTCCACTGGTGAAAGGGTGAAAAGGGAGTATTCTAAGGCGGAGATCGAGACCGATCCTTTCTCATTTTTATACATTTTTTTGATCACCCCTGTGTGATGGTCATAAAGAATGAATACATTACCATTCAAGGAATCGATTTCGTTCAAAACAAAAGGAACGGTCCTCTTTTTCTTTTGAGTCAGCGGATTAGAACAATTAAAAATTCCGAGGACTGAATTAAAAGCGTTATGATTAAAAATTTTGACCACCCGAACCTCATCGGTGAGGTTGCTGAAAAGGGTCTCGATGGTCGGCTTGGCATAACTCAGGCAAAGCGGAAGCTCTCCACTCGGTAAGACCAGTTTTTTCAGAAGATCAAAATTCATCGTTCCGAGTTCATCTGTCGTATAAACAGGGCCCCCTGAAATCGCTCGACATGCGGCGTGAAAATCGCCAGCCGCATGTCCCGTTTGGAACATATCCCAATCCGGGAGGATAAATTCACCCATGAAAAAACTGGTATGGGCATTGACCATCAGATGAATGCCGTGACTCTCCGGTCGATCGGGGAAAAAGTCGGTCGAGGTCCGAGTGAGCGATCCGGGTTCGGTTTGAAAAATGAAGTCATTCGAACAGGAGGAGCAGTTTAAAAGATTTCCCTGAAGGTATTTTCGGGAGGAGGCCTCAAGGCCCTTAATGAGGGACTTCATCGCTTGAACACGGCCGCCATAGTGCCTTGAGAAGGCTTCGACCCAAGTCATCGCATCGACTTTGATTCCATCGACCCCCTGTGAGGCGAGCTCACGGTGATAATGTTCGAAAAAGTAGTTAAAATCAGGAAGCGGGATTCCAATCTCCTTTCCGATCAGATTTCCGGGATAAAACTCCTCTCCCGCAGTCGCCTCATTCACGGTATTCCCTGTGGTACTTTCAAATCTCTTCGGGAATTCAAATTTCGCCCAAGTGACCTCACCTATTCCTTTCAGCGCCTCCGGATGAACTCCCTGCCAGTAACCGGAAAAGGCCTGCCAGGCAATGACGTGAAGCAGGGAAAAATCACGTTTCAGGCCATCGATCATCGATTTTAATCCCTCGGGAAATTTTTGAGGACTGGCTTGAAAATCAATGACTTGATTGTTCTGATTAATGTTTTGCCACCCACCATCGAGAATCATATAGCCGAGCGGGATCTGATGGTCCTGATATTCTTTTAAAACCCCTCGAATCCCTGACTCCGAAAGATTTTCATAAAAAGCATTATAAGTGCACCAACCGAGATGCGAAACAAAAGATGGTGAACGATGCGATGAGGAGGGGTGTCCCATGTGCATTTGAATTTCGATGGCGGCAATCTCCATCATCCGGTACGGATTCTCTCCCTCGATTCCATAGAGGACGGTCATCGATTGGGTGAAAGTGGAGGGGTCAAAAGTTTCTATACGAACGGTCACTTGATCTCCTTCACCCCCTTGGAGGGAGGCACGGGCTTTGGAGTCGATCAATGGGATGAGAAGAAGATATTGATCATGCGATCGATAGAGGAGAAATTGGGTTTCTGCCGGAATCTGCTTGGCCTCATTGAAAACGAGGCTTTTCATCCAGCAGGAGGTGAATCGATAACAGGCTAAATAATCGCCCTTCGTTGCAAACTTTCCAATCTCGAGGAGCTGATCCTGCATGGGGGCATTGTCTTTGACTTGAATCCAGAAACTATTTTTGGAATGAGAGCTTGGGGTGTATTGGATCTTGGGTGATGGTAGAAATAGAGACATATAGGTATGATGACATCAAAATCGATTCGAAATAGAGTAACTTTTAAGAGATTTGGGTAAAATACTTAGAACCTAAAAACGACATTTGAACCCTTCTACTGCGTTTTTACCTCCTCCCTGAAAGCTTTCGCAGACGCCTCTAGCGAATAGCCTGATAGCTGGATAGCTTTTTAGTAGTGAGGAATGGATTAACCGCAGGGAAAACCAAGAGGAGCGTTCAGCGACGATGAGTAAAAGAAGCGGAGCCTGATCTGTTTGGCATGGGGAAAACCCTTTGCAAAGCAAATATTGGTTCCTTCCCGTTTTCAGTGGAATAAAAGGCATTTAAAATAGGGAAAGCAGGAAATTAGGTTTTTTTCTCCCGATAGACACGGCGCACTGTAAGAGGTGTTGTGACAAAATTGATCAATAACGGAATATTTCTTTTTTGAAATTCAAATCTCAAGGCATGGTCATAGATTGACTCTAAAAATCCAGGACCTAATGCTTTATGAACTTCAATAGCAGAACCAATAATATTTTGAGTCAATAGGTAATCTGACAGCATTTAAATTCATTAGTAGTCGAAGTTCAAGTCGTCAAATAAGGTAAAAAATCCGATGCCTTTTTCCTATTTTCCTGCTTTCCCTATTGGAATTGTATTTTCCCGCTTTTATCTCATTCCACTGGAAACGGAAAGGAACCAATAGTTGATTTTTCGGTCAGGATCGCTAAACTATTTAAAATAGAACCTCTATGGCGATCAAAAAAAACCAGCCCTTGGATCCCCTCATCGATCAACCCTTTGAACTCAACCGGATCGTTTTGGATTACCAGGACCGATTTCAGAATTTTAAACGACCGAAAATTGCGGATTCATTCTCAGAACTGGTGGAGGGAATTCCGCTCGGCTTAAATTATTGTACTTTTCCCAAAGATTCCTCTTGGTTTGGTAATTATCTCATTGGCTGTGGCTACTCCTTTGAAACGCTCAACTACAAATGGGACGGACGTCGTCGAGGAAAGGAACCATTGGCCCTGTTGCAGTATACCATTTCCGGAAGTGGAAAACTGAATTGGCATCATAAGGAGTTTGATTTGACGGAGGGATCGATGATGATTCTGAAATCTCCTGACTCCCACCGCTATTGGCTCCCCCCCCAGTCCTCGCACTGGAGCTTTATTTTTATCACCCTCTTTGGAAATGAAGTGACACGCTTTGCCCAAAAGGCGATCGATACCCATGGGGGCCCGGTCTTTCATCTGGATCCCTCCGACTCGCTTGTCTCCCTGATGAGCGATATCTGCCGAAAAACGAGTCAGGGGGTGATTCATTCGACCTATCAAACCATGGAAGTGGCGGCCCGCTGTATGGCGATTTTAGGGAAAAAGGTCTTTATTCCGAATGAGAAAAACGACTGCCATCCCGCCATCGAAAAATCAAAGCAATTTTGCCGACTTCACTTCAAAAAAAACATTTCAATCGCCGAGGTTTCGAAAAGCTGCCGATTGAGTCCGAGTTATTTTATCTCCCTTTTTCATAAGGAAATGGGAGTCAGTCCCCGATCCTACATCGAGTCCTTACGCCTCGAAGAGGCCTGTAAGCTGATTTTAAAAGGGGGAGTGAGTATGAAAAACATTGCTTACGACTGTGGATTCGCGAGTCCCAATTATTTTTCCAAGGTCTTCCGAAAAACCTACCAGGTTTCACCCCGAAACTTCTCTAAAAAAGTTTTTTAACCTAAAATCGGCAATCTATTTAACCACAAAAGGCTCGTGAAACGAGCAGACAAATCTTCACTGGAAGCGGAAATAGTTTTGGCTCACAGGGAGACGGGGGAGCAAATAACACAGATAACACGGATGGAGGAGTTTATGAAAATGAACCTCTGTTTTTTTCTAAACCGTTGAAAATCTGTGATATCCGTGATATCCGTGGTTCTAACTGCTTTTTTTAGGTTTAGTAGAGTCGGTTTTCGATCGGAAAGGAACGAATTCTTGACCAAATCGTAAAATTCTACCATTTACAAGAGGCCTTCTTGAAATGAGATTATATCATGTTTATAAATCCTCGTCATTGGTGCCGGTTCGTGTGGAAACCTTTCGTTTTTTTAATTTTAGCGACGACGCTTGGATGGTCAGAATCCTCTTCTGTCATAAAAGTGAAAGCCTACGGACTTATCGGAGATGGAATCACGGACGATGGAATCGGATTACAAAAGTTGCTCAATGCGACTGAAAATAAAATTTCGACGGTGATTGAGTTTGAGCCGAACAAAATCTATCGCCTCAAAACCGGAACGAACGGGTATGTCTTCAATCTCAAAGGGAAAGAGAATTTGACGATCAATGGAAATCATTCGATTTTTTTAATCGATCCCTCCCTTCGATCGATCAATATTCAAAATGCCTCCAAAGTAAACGTACGAAATATGAAAATCGATTACGATCCACTCCCCTTTTCCCAAGGGAGAATTGTGAAATCGAGCTCCCTTAAACGATTTATTGATGTTGAAATTGACCCCGGTTTTGCGATTCCGCCTCAAATGGAACAAGTCTTTAGAACGCCTACGGATTCTCAACCATTTTTTGGAATCTTGTGGGGGGGGAGTGATGAAAATAGGACGACCAAAGGGCATCTTCACATCGACCGGATGATCCCGATGGAAGATCTTTCCAAAGGAGAGCGCACAGCAGGTCGACAGATGCGAATATTTGTGAATAGGAATTTCGGGCACTATGAAGATATTGTCGAAGGACAGACCTTGATTGATCTTCCGATTTCTCAAATTGCCCATCTGGTCGGTCTGGGGGAAAATTGCAGGGTTGAATATAGTTCGGATATTCAATTGGAGGGAATTGATCTCTGGTCGGCACCCTGGTTTGCCTATGTCATCCGCTACAATCGTGGAGACTTAATCTTCAAGAATGTGAATGTGATTCCAAAGCCAGGGACCTCAAGACGAATGTCCTCCTGGCGTGATGGATTTCATTTGAAGGGAAACTCCGGAAAAATCTTATTTGAAAAGTGCACTCTCATCGGAATGCATGATGACGCCTTTAATATTTCGACTCACTTTTCTAAAATTACCAAGATCCTCTCCGATCAGGAAATCGTCGTTTCACAGAATTTTAAAATTCAGTATGTCCCTTGGAATTCGAATGGAGAAATCGAAGTTGCCGACTTTGCCACTCAGAGCTGGGTGGGGAGCTCTCCGATTCTTTCCAAGCAAGAGGTGGGACTCTCCCCGGATTGGACCCTCTACTCGCGAGAGACACCGGAAGTCACCTTGAAGCTTAAAAATAGCATTCCGGGAATGAAAGTCGGGCAGTACGTGTGGGATGCAACAGCGGCGAATCCTTCCGTTGTCATTGATGGGGTCTATGCGGATAATTCCAGCCGATTCCGTTGCCCCCACATGAAAATTAAAAATTCGACCTTTAAGGCCTTTGTCTGGTTTATGACCGATTCAGATCACATTGAGGGTTCATTCCCTCATGATATTCAAATCTCCGATTCTCGCTTTATCCAGGGGCGAGGAAATAAATCGATTGCCGTTGCGGTGAATGGAGCCCCTTTTCGTGCAATCTCTCAGGAGGAGGAGAAAAATAGAATAAGGCTGGTGAAAAATTTTAAAATTGAAAGAACTCAGTTTGATGGGGACATCTCTGTGATCGGAGTCGATGATTTTGTATTCAAAGATTGCTCTTTTATCCGAAAAGATTCAATCTATACCGTACAAGGTTCTCGAAATGTTTCAGAGCAAGATTGCAAATTTGAAGAATCGATCTAAAGAAATGATTAATATGATATATCTATTTTTTACAATCATCGCTTTATTCTATACTTCATTTTCTAATTCCGAAGAAGGTCTTTTATTCAAC
>CAMAQI010000042.1 GCA_945860255.1 Methylacidiphilum caldifontis | reverse complement strand
TTCATTTTCTAATTCCGAAGAAGGTCTTTTATTCAACCGTTTTTCCATGGATGAGGTTCGAGTTCATGGAAAAGGACCTGAGCCCGTTTCCGTTCAGGAGGGGATTTTAAAGCTATCTGCAGGAACTATTCTTGATGGAAAGGAGCCTGTTACCGTTTTTTTTCCTTTTCCAAAGAGTACCGTTACTGAGGATAAGCCCCTCCTCTTTGAGGTCATGGCTAAAATCACTGGAGATGGCCTCTCTGCAGGCGGATTGAGAATCGGATTTTGGAATGACGAGGTGGAAAACGCCCAAAAATATCAATACAAAGGTTTGTATCTCTCCCTGTCCGTCAATATGCGGATGAAAGCAGAGCTTTCCTTTATTTATCCGAAAGAGGAACTAATCAGCATTTTAAATTCTCCAACACCGCTGTTATTAAAGGGAAATCCTTCTGGCACTCTTCTTTCAAATGGTGAGGATTATGTGAAAATCGTGATTACCCTCTATCGAAAAAATGATTATTATTTAAAAGCAACCGTTGGATCAGAGACGGTATTCGATCATAAAATCGAGATGAACGGACAATGGAATTCTTACATCGGCGAAAATGGCGAAGAGTTTTTTAAATTCAACCAGCTTTCTTTGACCGCCTATCCTGGCTCAGAAAATCCCATCTCCATCGAATTCAAAGAACCGTCCTTGACCTCGAAATAACGCTTTCGTATAAACGTGAAGCTGGTTAGCCGAATAGCCCATTAGCCGAATAGCTGGATAGCTTTTTAGCATTGAGGCTTGGATTAACCGCGATGAATCCGACCGTCGCCAAGGCGAACACCTTCGTCCCGCACCGCGCATGCGCGTCAACCTGACAAACGAAAAGACAGTTTTTCACCGCAAAGATCGCAGAGTTCCGCAGAGGAGAATTCCATTTTCTTTTGTTTGAAAGCCGAAATAACCGATTTTACTCTTCTGAGATTTTGCACGCTTTTTTAAATAACGTCTCATTGATCCAAATGCCATGTTTTATCATGCTATCCAAGCAAGGACGAATAGATCGGATAATACCACAACGCCAAATCCCGACCTCCCCCTCGTTCTGACCACGGCTCTGTCGAGCCTCCCCCTTTTTTTATGAATTAGACAAGGAGACTCCGAGGTTGATTCTGGGAGAGGCGAAGCCGAACCCCTGAGGAGAAGGTCGATCGTTTTTTGCTCCGAAAGCTTTCGGAGTTCAAAGAAACGGGAGAGATTCTCCGAAGGTGTTTTCCGACGAAGGAGGAAACAGGGGAATCACCTCGAAGAGTCGTCTATTTCTCACTTCGTGTTCTTCGCGCCTTCGTGTGAGAAAATGCCTTTGAATGTATTCCTTAGGTTGACGCGCATGCGCACGAATAGGGAAAAGACTTTTTTAACCAATCATTCTCACTCATTGACACTCATTTCAAAATTCACTCTGTTTTCGGGATTTAAATTCTTGTTCTTTATTTTGATTTGATCAGTGCCGATGAGCGTCGATGAGTGGTTTAAAATGGATTTAAGCGATTGAGCTTACCCGCTATCCAGCGATTAGGCTTTCCAAGACGACAGATTTATCAAAAATTTAACATAATATGTTTTATTAATTTATTTTAAATTATCGCATATTATTTTGCTTTTTATATTTTAAATATGAGAGTAGCTTTGATCAATGGCGATGTTTTTGGAAGATTATCTAAAATTGATGGGGCAACGATTTAAGGCGCTTCGGTTGGAGCGTGGCTATACGCAGCAAGAGATGTGCAAGAGAGCCGGAATTAAATTTGCGACGTACCAAATTTTTGAAAGAACCGGCAAAATATCGTTGGGTCGCTTTTATAAAATCGCCTCCGTGATTCATCGACAACAGGAATTAGAGGAGTTATTTAAACCGCTTCCGATCCAGTCTATTGATCAATTAGTAGCGATAAAGAAACGACAAAGGGGTCGAAGGAGGGTCAAATGATCATTGAAGTCAGGATGGGAGAAAAAACGGTCGGCCGATTGGCGGAGGATCTTCAAACAGGTCAGATTTATTTTCAGTATGAAAAGGAATGGATTCAGAGCGGTCTCAATATTTCCCCTTTTCATCTAGAATTCCACACGATCGCACAAAGCCATCTGAACAAAAAATTTCATGGATTACACGGCGTCTTTGCGGATAGCCTCCCCGACTATTGGGGAATGACGGTTCTTGCGGAAAGATTGAGACGCGCGGGTCTTGAGCCCGAAAGGGTTTCCCCACTCGTGAAATTATCCTATCTGGGGCAACGAGCGATGGGAGCCTTGGAATACCACCCCCAAGGAGGGAGCAAAGAGGAACTTGAGGTCATCTCACTGGCTCAAGCCGATCACGATGCTTCGCTTCTGATGGAGGGAAAAAAAATCGAGGGAAAAACATCAGAGATTCTTTCTTTTTTAGTCGAAGGGAGCTCTGCGGGAGGAGCAAAGCCGAAAGTCCATGCCTATGTCAAAGGGGATGAGATCATGATCGGTGGAACCCCAAAAAGCGGTTTTGAATCCTGGATCATCAAACTCTCGGATATTCCTCAAGGACATAAGGATTCTCGGCAAAGCGGGGCGACGGAGTATGCTTTTATGAAAATGGCTTCGATTGCAGGGATCGAAGTTCCTGCGATCCAACTTTTCCAATGCGAATCAGGAAAGAAGGAACGAGTCCTTTTCGGAATAAAAAGATTTGATCGTCACGAGGGGAAAAAGATCCATATGCATTCTCTTTCCGGACTATTGCAGATCAGCCATCAGGAGTTATCGATTGCCTACGAGGATTTTATTTTAAGAGGGGTGGAACTGACGGAAAATCATGAAACCGCAAAAGAAATTTTCAGGCGGTGTGTCTTTAATAGAATTGTCGGAAATTGTGATGATCACGCAAAAAATTTCGCCTTCCTTCTCAAAGGGAAAGAGTGGATTCTCTCACCCTCGTTCGACATTACCTCAAGCCCGGGGATGAATAATAGAAACACCCATGCGATGACTGTCAATGGATCAAGAACGCCTACGCTCAAAGATCTGTTAACACTGAGTCGAAAAGCCGAGATCTCGGAAGCCGGTCAAATCATTGAAGCATCAATGGAGGCCGTTGAACATTGGGATAAAATTTCTCTGGAAGCCGGTTTAAAAGCAGGAAATAGAGCCAGAATCAAAGAAAATATAACCAAGAATTGTCAAGCTCTCCGGCGATGATCAATCCATGGGCATTTTTGTTCGAGTCTGATAGCCCGATCGCTGGATAGCTTTTTAGCAGGGAGGCATGAATTTAAGCTATTTAGCTTACCGGCTATCCAGCGATTAGGCTATCGGGCTATTCAGCCTTCCAAGCTGACCGATTTATTTTAGACCAATTGCGAAAAGAATGTTTTTGCTGCCACGACGATGGGGGTCTTATGCTGGAAGCAATCGACCTTGGTAAAAGGGAGCGCCATCACAATTTGAAAAGCGTGTTCAGCTCCTGTCTGCTCCTGAAAATGAAAAAGGAAAGGGGATAGAGATGTTTCACTTTGTTTAATTTCAGCTAAAAACCACGGTTTGCCATCGCGAACAACAAGAAAGTCGACCTCTCGTTTTTGTTTATCCCTTAAATAGCGCAGCTCAAAGTTTCCAAGTCCCATGTCATTCCAATATTCTACAGCTTTCAGGAGATGGCAGGCGGCAAAGGTCTCCGCTCTGGATCCTGGATTGTCTATTCCGGACCAATCCCTTAAATACCATTTAGGTTCTTTTCGCAGTGACTTGCTCACATTCTGAAACCAAGGTCTGACCAAAAAACCATAATAAGTGGAAACTAATGTGCTCACCCAAGCTTTGACTGTGTTGGGAGCAACCTGAACCTCAGAGGCCAAATTTGCATAGACGAGCTGCTCTCCCGACCTTTGTCCTAGCAAGTGGGCCAAAATTTCAAGCTGTCGAAGCTCTTGAATACGAGTTAAATCGCGCAAATCTTCCTTGAACAATCGTTCCTCCCTCATTCTTCTCCAGCGAATTGAAAAGCTGTTGGATCGTTTGAGAAATGGCTCGGGAAAACCTCCGTGCTGCAATAGTGATTCCCACTCATTGTCGCTAACGGCTCGAGGAGGGTGAGTGAGCTTCTCCTGCCGCTTATTCCCGATGGTGACCTCGGCAACAGAAAGAGGATGAACCCTACAGGGAAAATAGCGCCCCATTAAACTATCTCCTCCTCTGCGATAGACATCCAGTCGGGCGGAACCTGTTACCAGAATTCGACACTTATCTTCGTAAGTATCAAAAAAGCCCTTCAAAAAGTTTTTCCAGCGAGAAAATTTATGAAGTTCATCAAATGCAATGATCGTTTTCTTTTCAGCTGCAACTTGAAGTTTGCAATAATCAGCAACGGCTTGAGGCCCTTTTAAAATGATCATTTGGTGATCACGATTATCCCAATCCAGATAAAAATCTGCAACAGCACGAGCCACCGTGGTTTTACCCACCTGTCGCGGCCCACTCATAAAAAGCATCTGGCGATTTTGTTTGAGATGCACGGCCGTGATGCGATCATAAATCCGTGGACGTTTCGACATAATACCAAAATGCAATGTCTTGCGAATTAGTCAAGACCATTATGCAGTTAACTTATTTTTGGTCATAATTTTTTTTGGATTTTAGGAACCCATCAGCCCATTGACCCAATAGCCGAACATTCTGAATATCGTTGATCAGAAAAAAGAGCGTTGAGGATTCAAAAGAGTTGTGATATTATTCTTGCAATGAAACGGATTAAAAAAGAGACATTGAAAAAGCCGAAGGCGAAAAAAACGCCGAAGAGCTTCCGTGACCTTTTTACAAAGAAACAACTGGCCGAGCGAGATAAGGTTTGTTGTTTTTATGATCCTTGGGCTTGGAAAATAGTTCATAATCCCAACTTAGCCGACGCTCTTGCCCTCCGATAGAAGTTTTAGATTTGAGGATTTTACCACAGTTTTTGAATCTGTTCAAAATACTGGTTTGAATCTGGTTCTTGTGGGTGGACAAGCTTGCAACTTTTATTCTGAAAGGTTTTTAGACCTTTCCCCTATTCTTAAAACCATATACCCACTTACCTCAAAAGATATTGATTATCATGGTCAATTGGGGGACGGAGAAAAGCTAGCAAAGCATTTGAAAGGTGAATTTATCCCCTCCCCACGCAAGGGAACTTTTGTTTGCCTTGGTAAAGTAGTCTTTGATGGAAAAGAGATTGAAATTTTGAGGACGGTTCGCGGTTTGAGTGAGGACGTGGTTTCAAAGGCCTACCTGTCGTTGGACTATAAAGGCTTTCAAGTAAGGGTTCTCCATCCTGTGCCACTTTACGAGGCGAAAGCGGCAAATCTTGTGACGTTGGATCAAACCAATCGCCAAGATGAAAAACATTTGCGAGCGATGGAGGCGGTTCTCCCTGAATATTTTAAGGAAACAGCAAAAAATCCCCAAAATGAAAGGGAACTACTCAACTCCTTTAAGCGTCTTTATGACTTCAGTTTTTCGACAGAGGGAAAGACCTTAGCGAAGCAAGGTCGAATTTCTTCGGTCGATTTGATCCCAAGATTTAAAGCCCCTTCTGAAAAAATAATGATCTGGCAGGAAAAACAGAGACCTCAATGGGAAGCGAAGCTACTGAAAAAAGGGTTAAGAAAAAAAGGCTCTTCTCGAATTTAAGCCATTAGCCCATCAGCCCATTAGCCGAACATTCTGAATAT
The DNA here is from genome assembly GCA_945860255.1 of Methylacidiphilum caldifontis. Classification (GTDB taxonomy): domain Bacteria; phylum Verrucomicrobiota; class Verrucomicrobiia; order Methylacidiphilales; family CAMAQI01; genus CAMAQI01. Next base: position 10,079 of record CAMAQI010000042.1, on the reverse strand, counting down.
AGTTGATAAGTGCCGATGAGCGTCGACGAGTGGTTTAAAATAAATTTATGTTTGCGGATATTTGGGATTAGATTCTGAATTTGCAAAGGGTTTTGAACTGGTTCGGCGAAAGTATTGGAAGGATGAGCTATCGATAAATATCTCGACGATGTCCTATCGCCAAAACTAAGAAAACATCTTTTTCTATTCTCACCTAAAACGAAAACTTACAACTCAGATTCGCCGATCGACGTTGGAGATCATTCTGCAAGGTCTCCGCTTCCACCGATAAATCGATTTGAAAAGCTTCCGATACCATCCATGTCGTTCCTAAACCCGCCGTCAGCTGATCGGCATCGATCGGATCGGTACTGATTTGAAAAGTCGTTCCTCCGGCAGCAAAGCCTGCCCGGATCTCCTGGGAGCGAATCCACTCCCGCTCATAGTTGGCATAGACCCGAGGAATCAAACTCATCCCTCCCATCGGAAAGGCTCGTTGAAGAGTCACGCCCGCTCCGCTGACCATCGATTCTGGCTTCATCGATCTGATATTCAATCGTGCAGAGGAACCTTTCTCCTGATACGAATCGATGAAAGTTTGTGAGTAGCGTTGCCAGATCGAGGGACTCAAGGTCCATTTTCCGCAACTCAGATCCTTTCCGGCTCGAAGCTCTCCGACCCCTTCCCAAGCCTCGGTCTTTCCCTTGGCGGTCTCCGACAGGAAAGCGATCCGCCGCTCCGTTTTATAAAATGATTTTCCTCCCGAGAGAGTTCCATTCACGAACCATCCCTCATCGCTCCAGGAAAGATAGCCCCCGAACTTTCCGGTATCATAATCGATCTCTCCTCCAGCCCCTCCCAGGCTTGTATTCGAATGTCCATATCCCGTAAATAATCCGAGATTCAGACTCTGCGAAAGGGCATAGTTTCCTCCATAGACCGCCGTCGCTGTCCAGTAATCATAATCGGTTCGCTGCTGTGAGGGTTTGACCTCCCCTTGCTCCCCATTGACTGAGGCAAAAAAACTGAGTTTTTCCGGTTTTCGCTTGATAAAAAGAGCATCGGTCAAAACTCCCGCCACCGGTTCATAAACGGTCTGACCATTGCGATTATAGATCGAGAGATCTCCCTGAGTCGGTTGAAATCCTCTTCGCAGTTCAAGTTGTCGATTCACTTGACCATGCGTTTGGCTTCCGATCGACTGCGCCACTTGAGGCATTGCTGCCAATTTCTCAGGACTCATCTGCGAAATTGCACTCTTCACCCCGTCATTATTGAGTAACGTGAGCGCTCCATAAATCCGATCGGCATCGGTGGCATTGGCTCCCGTCACAATCGTCGCGGGGCGAAAAGAGTCTAAGGCCCTACCGACCGCTGATTCATTATTTGAAAGATTCAAAAGAGGGTTATTGGCGAATTCGGAGGCCGTTGTTCGCATGTAAACGACAGTCCCTGTGTATTCAGGAATAAAACTCACCCATGCTGGATTTCCGCTATTATCGATCGTATCAAAGGTACCCGTAATCGCACTCCCGGTAATTGCGGCAAATCGCTGTCCCACCGTCGGACTGTAACCACTCGATCCACTAAAAATCGTCATCGGAGCGATCGTGGCTCCCGATTGAATCGTCACCGTTCCGGTCACATTGATCTGATCATGAAACCCGGCTCCATTCCCCGCCGTCGCTCCACCAATCTCGATCTCCGTTCGAGAACCGGAGGCAAGGGTAAGGTTTCCTAAAATCGATTGAATCCCGGGAGAATTTCCAACGGCATAAGTCGCTCCGGAGTTGATCGTGACACTCCCCCCGATTGTTCCATTTCCTCCGAGTCTCCCTCCGGAATTGGTAATCACATCCCCCGCCCAACTTCCACCTAAGGACGTTCCGATGATTCCCGAGCCCCCATTGATCGTTAAGGTTCCCGTTGTTGTATTCGTTCCAGTAAAAGTCTGAGTTCCCGTTCCATTCTTAATCACCGCTCCCGTTCCCGAGATCACCCCTCCATAACTCGTGCTGGCGTTGTCCCCTCCCGTCGTGAGCGTTGCCGTACCCAGCGTCACATTCCCTCCCGTTGTTCCTCCCCCGGCTAAGGAACCGATCGTGTTACTGAAACCATTTAAATCTAAAATCGCTCCTGCCGTGTTCGACAAGCTCACCGCCGTATTACTTCCAAAGGCATTCGTGGCCACCCCCGCTCTTAATGTTCCCCCTGTGACACTGACTCCCCCATTCATCGTATTAGCCCCTGAAAGCGTGAGAATTCCCGTCCCGGTTTTGGTCAACGTCCCGCCTGTTCCTCCTGCCGAAGGGGACTGTAGGATTTGCGCAATCGTGATGTTAAAACCGTTTGAGTCGATCGTCCCTCCCCCCGATTCAATATAGGCATTGTCAAGCCCCTCCAGAAATGTCGCTGTTGTTGCCGATGAAATGAGAGTCCCTCCGTTGAATTTAAAAGTACTCGTTCCTCCGCCATCGGCGACACTTGCTGCTGTTAATGTTCCTCCATTGAGGTTGAGTGTTGCGGTGGCCGATGCCGCCGTAGTAAGTGTTACGCTACCCGAAGAGGTCGCACTTCCTCCGTTGATGGTCATCGTTGCCGTATTCGAGTTTCCGGCAGCCAAGCTAATGGATGTGGCGGCGAGTATCCCAGATCCTGAAATGGTATAGGACCCGTTTCCAAAGCTATTGCTGGCAATAATAAAGTTACTCGCATTGATTGTTCCCCCAGATTGGGTCAGGGCCCCTGTTGGTCCCGCCACCCCTGTATTATTGGCGCTGACAATAACACCGGAGCCTGTCGCGTTGACGGTCCCTCCCGTCATATTCATCACCCCATTTCCGTTCCGTCCGACGACAAAAAAACCACTAGTGGTCACTACCCCTCCAGATCCTAAATTAAAAGTAACGGTGGAGCCTGTTGTATCGCTGATAACAAAGTTTGAAGTACTGAGTGTCGCAACGTTGGAAGCGGCATTCAAAGTTGCATTCGTTCCGTTGGTCAAAAAATAAGCGTTATCTCCCACTCCAGGAAGAACTCCCCCTCCCCAATTTGCGCCAAGTCCCGCGTCGGTTCCCCCTCCATAAAAAATATCGGCTGTGTAGGAGTGAGTCAAAAAGAGAAAAAAAAGGACGGTCTCCCATAAAAGAGATATTACAAATTTGGATTTCATCATTTTATCTTTTTATCATCAAAGGATTACAACTTACACCATCATCGACATGTGGGGCAAGTAGTTTTTTATCACCAAAGACGTAAATAATTCCGACAGGTAATTCACATTATTTTCAGGCTTTTAAACACAAGACCAATTCAATTTTGAAAAAACAGAGTCATTTAATCGATAAAAAAGCACATTAATCGAATTTTTGTACCCTATACGCAAATCATCAAGTCTTGTACATTTTTTCTACAAACTATAACCAAAGGATAAAAATGAAATATGGAATTTTAACACTAAAAGGAATGATATGCAGTGTAATGGTCATTGCGTCACTAGTAAAATTTTCGGTCGGTCAAACTCTTCTGACTTATGAATTTAATAACTCACTCGCTGGAAGTAATATTCTTTCTGGAGTAACGGCTTCTGATATGGTGATTGCACCGGAAGCGGCTGGTCGATCTGCGGTCTACTTATTTAATAATGATTTTTTAAGAATTGATCGACATGATGACGTTCTGGGCTCTTTGGTCTCTTCCCAGCCATATTTTGGTGATGCATTTGCCTCCCTCTCCTTTACCTTAACCGCAGCAGTAGATACGACTCTATCGGTTACGGGAATGGGCGGACTCCAGAATGGCGGAATCGTGAACTATCACATTAGCCAGCAAGAGACAGGGGTGACCTCGACTGTGACGGGAAACAGTGCAAATATAAGCTTGGCCAACTCAGTAAGTGATTCTGTTACATTTGCGACTCCGTTCACCATTCAGGGAGGTGAAAGCGCAACTTTTTATCTACGCCTGAATTCGGGGAGCATAACTGGTGCTTATGATTTGACTAGTTTTTCGATCCAAGGAAACAGCGTATCGGCAGTTCCAGAACCGTCGACTTATCTTCTCCTCTTCTTGGGTTTGATAGGATTCGTTATTTATCAAAAAAGAAGCAGTTTCAATTCTAGAGATTTAGCTTGATAAATAAGATCCTCCAACTGTTTTTATAACCCTCCGTAATGGAGGGTTATAAAAACATTCTTGAGCTACTTTTCACACCTGCTTTCTCCGGTTTTAGAGGGAGTTGTATTGCTCCATAGTCATAAAAATCGTCAAGTTTTTGAAGTTATCTCGGGAAAATATGTGTTCCGATTTTAAAAATCGAATTTTTCATTTGTTCCGTAATTTTTTGATTCCAAGAGCGGACTAGAGGATGAGTCGCCTTATTGATGAATTCGGTATGATTTTGGTGTTTTTTGATAATAACGGTAAAAAAGTCGATTAAAGTTCGAGAGATTGTTAAATCCGCAATCGTAGGCGATTTCAGAAATTTGTTTTTTACTCTCGATCAAATCTCTTACCGCACGCGTTAACCTCGTTTCAATCAAGTAATTTTGAAATGTTTTACCAAGATGTTGATAAAAAAAACGTGCAACGGACTGTGGATGCAAGTGGCCCACTTGCGCAATTTGCTCCAATGAGATCGGCTCTGAATAGTGAGTGGATATGAAACGAATCATTTTTTGAAGACGGTCAATCCCCCGTGCAGAGAGGTCGTTCGTATACGACGGCAAGGTAATGAGCTTTGGTTTCACGATTTGACTCATTTGATCAAGCAATGAGATCAGGGCACAGAATTTCGGTATTCCCTCTTTTTTTTCAAAAATTTCATGAAAAGAGGGAATTATTTGATTAGATTCAGCTCTGGAAAAAATGATTCCCTGCGATGATTTTTGTAATAGTTGAGTGATACGATGGGATTCCGTTATCTTAAATATGGCATCAAATAGTTCAGGTTGGAATTGAATATAGCGCGAGGATGCGGTGCCTCGCCTCACATTTTGATACATGTGAGGAAGTCGGGATCCCAATAGGACAAAGTCACCGGGCGAAAAATTTTCAAGCCGATCTCCAACGAGTCGTTGTCCGTTTCCGTCGAGGATCAGTGTTATTTCATACTCCGTGTGGTAGTGATAAGGACAGCAAAATTCTTTTCCTGAAAATTCAAAGCACGCAAAGGTTGCGTCATGGGGTTTACTAATTTTCTCAAGAATAGGCTTCATCAAGATAGGGAATTTTGAGGTTATTATCACATAAATATTTAATTTAACAAACAAATTTGTGAATTAAGTATTATAAGTGGTTATTTCAAATGAAGAAAGAACTCGATAGATCGTGTAGATTAAATTTATGAATCAATCAAATGATCTGCATCTACCCAAGTACGGCTTATTTCACTCGGTATTATCGGATTTAATCCCTCCCCCTCCACAGCCTCGAAAATCGAGAATTATTTTTTTGGGTTGTGGATTAAAGATTCATTTTCCTTGGAAAATTGCCTGTGATCGATTTCATTCGGCGGCGGCCCTTTTAAAAGAGGCTTGTAGTGGATTTCCAGTGGAAATTCTGCATCCGGAAAATCCTTACGAGAATCCCGAGGAGTTAGTCCGGTATTTAGATGCTGAGTTGGGAGCAGGAGTTGATGGAATTTTATTTTTTCATTCGGCTTACACGGCGGGTGAGATTGGATCCTCTTTAGGCCGATGGCTCTTGGATCATCCGACCCCATTAATGAGCTGGGCGTGGCCTGAACCGGGGAATGGAGGTCGAAATGAGGCGAATAGTTTGACGTGTCAAAATTTTCTTTTGAATATGTGGAAGGCGATGGGTGTATCCTATTGCTGGACCCATCAGCCCGTCGATTCCACGGCATTGGCTTATTTGGTTCCTTTTATTCGGGCCTGTCATGCAAAGCAGGCGTTTAAAAAAGCAAAATTACTTCATGCCGGGGGATCACGGGTCGTCGCTTTTTATGATGGTGAGGTGGATGAGCTCGCTGTTTCTAAAACGATGGGATGTCGATTTGATCGTGTTGATTTAGAAGCCGTGCATCAGCATGCGATGAAAGTGGTTCCCGATTCTGCACTTCAAAAATTATTGGAAGCAGTGAAAAAAGATCCTCGTTGTCATGCGGTTTCTGTGCCTGATGAGCAAATCATCAAAACCTATCGATTGGGGTTGGGGATATTGGATATGGCCCGTACTCACGGATATTTAGGGGCGACGGTGAAAAGTTGGCCAGAGTTGTTTGATTGTTATGGGTGTGCGATTGATGGAGCGGTCTCATTGATGAATGATTATGGATTTTGCGTGGCAGAAGAGGGGGAAATGAATGGGCTGCTTTCTTCTTTGGCATTGCAGTTTCTCTCCGACGGAACGGCCGTTCCGACAATGATGGATCTTACGATTTGGAAACAAGAGTTAAATCGACTGGGAATTTGGCATTGTGGGGCTTCGCCCACACGCTGGTTGCGATCAGGAACCTCGTATTCAGCGACACGGCATTCAATTTTAGAAAATGGAGATCCTCAAACAGCAGTAGGAATGATGATCGAATTCTTATTAGAGCTAGGTCCGATTACGGTCCATCGCTACATGGCTCCGAAAGCTCAGCAATGGTATGCCTTTGAAGGGGAGTTTGTGGAGTCGGGGTTGGAGTATCGAGGAAATTATGGTTTGATGCGACCTACGATGCCGGACGATTTGGGGACAATTATGGGAACGATTTTTTCCAGTGGATTAGATCATCACTGGAGCGTGGGGTATGGTCATTGGTATCAGGAATTGGAGATTTTAAATCATTTCTTAGGAATTACCAAGATGGAGTCCGTGGCTTGTTCGAAACCGTTTGGACTTTCAAAATAAAAGAGGAAGTAAATCAATGAGCCTTGAAAAATTAGAGATTCTTTGTTGTGGATTAAATGTGGTCGATGTTCTGACCCCTACTCCGAGAGATCTTCGCAACGGTTCCAAACATGAAGTTTCAGAAATCATGGTTCAGGGGGGAGCCCCCGCGGGAAATGCCGCCTGTGTTTTAGCGGCATTGGGAGCGAAGACGGGGTATTTGACTCATATGGGAGATAATTTGTTGTCGGAAATCTCACGAAGTGAGCTGGTGAGATGGAACGTTCGTGAGGATTATTTTATTCACAAGGCAGAAGCTCATCCGGGAATTGCTGTGGTGGAGATTGACGCTCAAGGGGAGCGTACGGTTTTTTATTCATTAAAAAATTATTGTTCGATTACCTCCCAAGAGATTCCTCAGAATTTAAATGAGAAAACTCAAATGGTGTTAGTGGATGGGTATGAGACTTTAGGAACAATCCCTCTTTTAGAGGAGGCTCGGAAAAAAGGGGTTGTTTCGGTGCTCGATATGGAGGCGGGAGATTTGGAGGTGATGAAGAAAATGATTTCTCTCGCAGATCATGCGATTTTACCGTTTGAAGCAGCGAAAAAAGTGACGGGGGAAGAATCTATCGAGCTTGTTTGTCAGAAAATGAGAGGTTTATCTTCTCATCAAGTAGTGATTACCGATGGAGAGAAAGGGAGCTGGGCAATAATTGAAAAGGGAATTCATCATCAAGCGATTTTTAAAGTCCCGGTGGTGGATACGACGGGGTGTGGAGATAGTTATCATGGAGCTTATGCGTTTGCGTTGCTTCAGGGATGGGCTCTTCCGCTGCGTATGGAATTCTCCGCATGGATTGCGTCGTTTGTCGCAGGCGTTATGGGAGGAAGAACCGATCTTCCGACACCGGAAAAAATCAGAAAGTTCGATCTTTCTGTTTTAAGTTTGGAACTACAACAAAAAATAAAGGAGAAGTTTTTGTGAACAAAAAGTTACAAGTAAAGTTAGATAAGTTACGAAACGATCTTAACTGTGGCGAATTTATTCTCGCCGATGCAAAGGATGCCGACATGGCCTACGGGATCTCCAGTCCCGGAAAGCGCGCAGGAACGGATCAATATAAATCGATGGTCGAATTTCGTCGTCAGATGCTTGATCTGGTTCAGGAGAAGCATCTGGACATTCTTTTGGCCTCGGTTTCCCAGCTCAGTTTAATGGAAAAGGAGGGAGCGGTGCTGGATCGTTCTGGAGTCACCGCTGCGGTACGAATTAATGATACAAGTGATGTCTGGGTTGGACGAGGAGGAACTTATCGAAGCCTCCCCTCTCGTCCCTTTGCCTCGGCGACGATCCCCGAGGTTCAGGCACTGGGGAAAGGAAAGGGAGGATTGAAGGTCAATCTCGGTCTCTATTCGATTACCTTTAATAATCATCTCGATCGCGATTACGAATCGCTCGAAACCTTCAAAACCTTTCGCTTGGAGGCGGCAAAACAGAAGTTCAATTATTTTCTCGAAGTTTTTGCACCGAACGTCGAGTGCGGGATTTCGAAGGAAAACATTCCTGGTTATGTGAATGATCAGCTTGTTCGCACACTGGCAGGGATTCCTAAAAGCAACTGGCCTCAGTTTTTAAAAATCCCTTACTTTGGACCGCAGGCGATGGAGGAGCTGGTAAACTATGAACCAAGCCTTCTCGTTGGGATCCTCGGAGGGGGAAGCGGAACGACGTATGACGCCTTCAAGCTTTTGGCCGAAGCGCAAAAATATGGGGCTCGTGTTGCGCTCTTTGGCAGAAAGATCAAGGATGCCGAAGATCCGTTTCGTTTTGTTTTTTACCTCCGTCAAATTGTGAAAAAAACGATTTCGCCAGAGGAAGCAGTCAAGTCCTACCACGCCGATCTCAAGAAATCGAAAATCGTTCCGATCCGATCGCTGGAAAATGACATGAAGTTAACCGCCACGGAAATGTCATACGCCCGGAAGTAAACGATTTTTTAGCATTTAAATCAGGAAAAACTCATGATCACCCTTCACGAAAAAACGGCTCAATTTATCGCACAAACTCCCCATCTCCATTGGTGGAATGGAAAGCCCCAAGCAGGAACAACATCGCAAACCTCCGAGGTTTTCAATCCTGCCGACGGCTCCCGATTGACCCAAGTCGCGTTGGGAGGAGCCAAAGAGGTAGATGAGGCGGTGCAGTCGGCGAATTGTGCGTTTGGAGAATGGTCCAAGCTTTCCCCTCAGGAGCGTGCGGTGTTGATGCATCGGTTTGCCGATTTGATGGAGGAGGAAAAAGAGATCTTGGCCCAGATCGAGAGTCTGGATGTCGGCAAAGCAATCACCGCAACTCGCGGGTTTGATATCCCCTTTGGCGTGGAGTGTATCCGTTATTTTGCCAACCTCAGTGTTCAAACCTCGCGCGACACCCCGCTTTCGATTCCGAACATGGAGGCGAGGATTCATCGCAGTCCTTACGGGGTCTGTGGTTTTATCTGTCCGTGGAATTTTCCCTACAACCTCCTTCTCTGGGGAATTATTCCGGCGCTTGCCGCGGGCAATACGGTGGTCGTGAAACCCTCCGAAGTGACGCCACTCTCGACACTTTATGTCGCGAAACTCGCCATCCGTGCCGGTATTCCCGCAGGGGTCTTCAATGTGGTTTTGGGAGACGGTCCCTCGGTCGGAGTTCCGCTCACCGAGCATCCACTGATCAAACGGATGTCCTTTACCGGATCAGCTCGTGCGGGAGCCGATGTCGCCCGACGCTGCGGTCAACGCATCATTCCCTGCAAACTCGAGTTGGGAGGAAAAGGGGCAGCGGTTTTGTTTGAGGATACCGACCTTGAAAAAGCGGTGACACAACTGGCGGGGGCGATCACCTTTAATACCGGTCAGGTCTGCTGTACCGCCACCCGCTGGTTTGTGCATGATAGGATTTATGATGAATTTTCACGCCGCATCGTCGAAGTGCTTCAAAAGGTAAAAATCGGTTCAAGTTTGGATGAATCCACGGAGATGGGCCCCCTAGCCAGTGCCGCTCATAAGGAACGAGTGCTCGGTTACTTGGATCAGGGAATTCAGCAGGGGGCAAAAGTCCTTCTCGATGCCGATCGCAAAAAAGGAAGTGCCGGTTATTTCCTCTCCCCTTTTTTATTGGAGGGAAGCGATGAGAATATCTGTTTTCGTGAGGAAATCTTTGGACCGACGGCCTTCATGGTTCGATTCAAAGAGGAAAATGAGGCGATCACGCGGGT
>CAMAQI010000041.1 GCA_945860255.1 Methylacidiphilum caldifontis | reverse complement strand
GTTTCATGATGAAGCCATTGAGAAGGAAAACTGGATTCGACCATTTCAATTTGATGTCAAGTTAGGTTCGGAGAACTTAGACCATTTTGATCAAACGGAAAACATGGGTTACGAAGAGGTAAAGGATGGAGTGCACTTGGAGGCTCTTTAAAAGTTATTGAATAATGCCGAGATTCAAAACGCCAGAAATTACCAGCATCCGAGCTATGGCTCACTTTATCTCCCGAATCTTAAGAAAAAGAAGAGCGATGCCTTGGTTGTTAAAAAGGAGTCGCCACAGGTTAAGGGAATTTATGAGCTTTGTTGTTATCGAAAAGCGGCTGAAATCTCTGAACTCAAAAAATCAGTGGAGTTGGCGAATGGATTGAAACTGGAGTGGCTTGATTGGAAAACAAAGTCAGGAACAACGGTCATTGTGTTGAGGGAGACTGAATGGAAAAATCCGCTTGATCCCGAACTTTCGACAGCATCAAGAAGTATGATGAATTGGCACAGGCAGATGGCAGGAGGTGAGGTGCGGGAGTCGATTTATGTACTCTATAATGAAAAGAAGAACGAAGTTTATCTTTCAAGGCCACCCGAAAAATATGCTCGAATGGTGGTGAATCAATATAACTCCCATTTAAGCTCAAGAATGCGACCCTTGATTTTTTTAGGGGTTGATGAAGAGTGGTTGAAGGAATCGAAGTTAGTCGCTTTGGAGGTCGTTCCTGAAGGTCGGGGAAAGTTTGAATATACCATTCCGAACGAGGTGATTCGTCCCTTGATCGTGCCGGGAACCAATGAGTCAAAGAAGACGCCATGAAAAAGTATTTATGGACATTGGTGATGTTGGGATTTGGTTTTGCTCAAGAAGCGGCGCCTGTGGTGCCGCTTACCGCCGCCGAGATTTGGAAGAAGGTCGTAGAAAAGTATTCCACCTGTGAGAGCTTCGAGTGCAAGGTGATATCAACTGCAACTCAGAGTACCAACAAGGATTTTCAGAATGATATCGTTGGGGTCATTCGATTTCAAAAACCAAATGGCTTAAAGCTCGAATGGAGCGAAGTGATGAACGGAAATATCACGCTCAAAGCGCTTTTTAACCGCAACTCTAAACGTTACTATTACTGGGGAGGTGCGATCAATGAATACAAAGAAGAAAATGATGAGATGATGGCACAAGCCGTTTCCTTTCAGAGCAGTTCGATCATCAGAAATTTATTGAGAGGAGAGAAAGGGGTTGGAGTTTACCCCTTGGAATTGATTTCCAAAGAAGATGACAAATTTTACGAACTCACTTTTAAACGCCATCTAAACCTGGGGATCGAGGAGATCTATCGAGTCGATCGTCAAAGCTTCGATCTCGTCGGTTACACTCAACAAACATCAATCAAGGGTCAGTCTATTGATATCAAAAAGACAATGGATGAGATGAAGCAGAAATATCCCGCGATGGCGAAGGCGCAAGAAGTGGCTCTGGCCCAGATGAATGATGAGCAGCGAAAAGCTTTTGAGGAGCAAATGGCGAAGGTTGATGCGATCACCAAGCAAGATTCAGTAATCACAACAGAAGTGCATTACAAAAAAATCGAGTGGAATAAAAAATACGTTGAAAACGATTTTGATTATGACCTCCCTAAAGAGGCGAAGTTGGTAGACCAGATTCCATCGAAGCCGATAGAAGAGTATTATCCGATACTCAAAACGATGAAATAGAGTCTTTAATGCTTCGCAGTGAACTCACTTTTAGATGCTTTAATAAAATCCGATTTTTCGTTTAGACGGCAACGGTGGTGGGGTCAGAAGAGGAATGAGTTTCTGATAGAGATCGCCAAGGGCTTGATCATGTTCAAGAAGAGTTCTATCGATTTCGGCGAGTCTTTTTGTGAAGGTTTCATGAGAGAGGAGTAGATGTCTCATTTGAATAAATGCCTCGATGATGTGAACGCTCATCCGAATGGCCTGTTTTGATTTAAGAACATTAGATGCCATAAGTGCTCCATGTTCTGTGAATGCAAAAGGGAGAAATCGTCGTCCGCCGTGTAAACTTGAGGTCACAAATTGTGACCTCAAGTTTTGGACTTCGACGGGGGTGAGTTGGAATAAAAATAGGCATGGAAATCTCCCCGCATTTCGTTTAACCGCCTGATTTAAAACTTTGGTTGTCACTCCGTAGAGTTTGGCGAGGTCGCTATCGAGAATGACTTTGTGACCCCGAATGGTGTGAATGAACTCGGATATTTGAGGGAGCGAGGATGGGGATGGCTTCATCCAATCCTAGTGGGAGATCAAGGTCGGGACGACAAGGGTAAACAAGGAGGTTCAAAGTATTTTTCATCGCATGCTCCGTTCGCTCCGAAAGCATTCGGAGATGTGGTAAATTTTACATCGATTAACAGGATGAACAGGATAAAGACCAAAGAAAAATTTTTTGAATTTATCCTCCCCATCCTCCCTATCGATGCAAAAAATACCTTTGAATGTGCGAGTCTCATCTGCACAAAAGTATCAACAAGGGCGACGCTCCTTTTGATCGCCTTTGGAGTTGTCGCTTTATCTTTGCGAAAGAATAACGGTTCGGATTCGATTGATGATCTCAGGGAGATCGGCCTCGGCTGTTTTTCTACCCATGGAAAATCGGACGGTTCCTTGCGCGGTTGATTCAGGGACTCCCATTGCTTGGAGCACATGGGAGGTCTGAACGCTTCCGACCATGCAGGCGGAGCCACTGGAAACCGCAAGGCCCGCAAGATCGAGTCCCATGAGAAGTTCCTCCCCTTGATGATGCGCAAAACTGACGTTTAAGGTATTCGGAAGCCGTTTCACGGGATCGCCATTTCTTTGAATTCCGGGAAGATCGGAGATTCCGTTCCATAGTCGCTCGGTAAAATCAAAGAGACGTTTTCCCTCTCCTTCAAATTCTTGTTGTGCGATTTCATAGGCCTCGACAAATCCAGTAATCGCGGCAACCGCTTCCGTTCCGGGTCTTCGTTGGTTTTCTTGCGATCCGCCAAGATGCAGGCTTTGAAGTGCGGTTCCGGCTTTGAGATAAAGCAGTCCTGCTCCTTGAGGACCGTAGAATTTATGAGCGGTCAGACTCATCGCCGTCACTTTCCATTCGGAGGGGATCAGTCGCTCTTTCCCGGCGCTTTGAACGGCATCAGTATGAAAAAAGAGTTGATGTTGTGAGCAAAGCTCTCCGATCTCTTTCATCGGAGAGAGGACTCCTGTTTCATTATTCGAGGAGAGGATGCTGACGAGAATAGTCTCTTTTCGAATCGCATTTGCGAGATCTTGAATGTTAATCGTCCCCGCCGAATTTAGAGGAAGAACCGTGACCTCATAGCCTTCATGCGATTGAAGGTAATCGAAAGCATGGAGGACCGCATGATGCTCTCCGGCTGAGGTAATCAGGTGTTTGCCTCGGTGAGCGTGAGCTCGCGCTAATCCAAGGATGGCGAGATTATTGCTTTCGGTTCCTCCTGCCGTAAAAATAATTTCAGAGGGTTTCGCCCCGATTCGTTTGGCGAGTCGTTCGCGAGCGAAATCGATTGCGGCACGGGTTTTTCGCCCTTCCGAGTGAACACTTGAGGGATTTCCTGTCGCTCCTGATTGAAGCCAAGGGAGCATCACCTCTAAGACACGAGAATCTAATGGGGTGGTCGCATTATGATCGAGGTAGTAACGGTTCATTAAATTTGGAAGTCGTCGTGATTTTTGGAGCGGGATCGAATCTGAACACCAACTGCTTCAAAGGTCACCACTGAATCAGGAGGGATCGATCGCGTCAACCAGACGTTTCCGCCGACAACACTCCGCTCTCCGATCACGGTATCTCCGCCAAGAATCGTTGCCGCAGAATAAATCGTGACCTCATCCTCGATTGTGGGATGTCTTTTTCCGGTCGTCGATTGACCCTGTGAATCCCTCGTAACGCGATGGGCGACACTTCGCCCTCCGAGGGTGACACCCTGGTAGATCCTGACCCGTTTTCCAATCACCGTTGTTTCTCCAATGACGACCCCAGTTCCGTGGTCGATAAAGAAATGAGTTCCGATTTGAGCCCCTGGGTGGATATCGATCCCTGATCGAGCATGAGCCCATTCGGTCATCATCCGTGGAATGAGAGCAACCCCGAGTTGATAAAGGGTATGCGCCATTCGTTGGACGGCGATCGTTTCGATTCCGGGATAGGCCAAGATCACCTCTTCGGTGCTTGTTGCCGCGGGATCTCCTTGATAGGCGGCTTCGACATCGGTTTGGATGGTCATCCGAGTTGTCGTGAGTGATTTCAAAAAGAGTTCAAGCATCTCCTCGGCGCTTTTTCCGGGGGTCGGACGATAATCAAGGCTTTTGCTGATTTCGATATGAAGTCGTTGTTGAATGCTCGCAAGGAGTGCTGTTGCATAATCCGGGAGTTCCTCCCGCTTCAAGACCCGATCGGAGTGGAATCCGGGGAAAAGAACGGAGAGAAGATCGTGAGTGATCGAGGCAATTGCGCCCTTAGAAGGAAGGTTGATTCCGTCAATATGATTGATCCCACCGCATTCGGCATAGGAATCGAGCAGGTCATCAACGAGCTGTGGAAGAATAGAGTCCATGTTCTGAGAGCGTATCTCTCTGAGGCTCATTGGACAATAAAATTGAACCTCAATTTCTTTTTTACTTGTAAGAAGAGAGAGAGTGGATTTGATGGTTCTTATCTATGTTAAGCCTTTCCTACAAAGATAAGATTCAACTCCTCCGCGAACTTGTGGAGGCTTTGATGTGGGAATTGGATGCGATTCGCTCCGGTCAATGGGATCAGATCCCGAAATTTACCCAAAAGAAACAAGTTCTCACTGATCGGATGGCTGATTTCGATTGGGCTCCCTCTGCTGAGGATCGGGATCAGCTGGAATATCTTTCTCTCAAAGGACAGATCATTGATCTCGAATATCAAGTTCGTCAATCCCTTGAAGTGAAGATGGAGACGGTGAAACTTCAGATGACCGATCTTCATCAACGACATAATCGCTGGAAAGCGGCGATCGCCCCTTATCTTCTAAAATAGGGATTACCGATGTTTTATCAAAGCGTTGTTAGACCGTTGCTCTTTCGTTGGGATCCTGAAAACGTTCATCATTTCACGATGGCGTTGCTTCAAAATCCTTTATTAGCAGCTCTGGCGACTCTTGGGAGTACGATCCAAAATTCCTCGCTTCGTCGAACGATTTTTGGAATCGATTTTCCGAACCCTGTCGGATTAGCAGCAGGGTTTGATAAAAATGCCCTTCTTTTACCGGTCTGGGAGAAGTTTGGATTTGGTCATGCTGAGATCGGAACCGTCACACTTCACGGTCAGGAGGGAAATCCAAAACCCCGTATTTTTAGAATTCCAGAGGCTCAGGCGATCATTAATCGAATGGGGTTTCCAAATGAAGGGGCAGATCGGATCGCTCAACGATTGGAAGGCTATAAAAGTAACGGAAATTGGCCGAAAATCCCCGTGGGAATCAATATCGGAAAATCAAAAGTCACCCCTCTTGAAGAGGCTCCCGGCGACTATCTTGGCTCCTTTCAACGTCTCGAACGCTACGCTGACTACGTGGCGATTAATGTCAGCTCGCCGAATACCCCGGGACTTCGCTCTCTCCAAACAAAGGAGTCCCTTTCTCGGATTTTGGAGCCGATTCAAAAGGCAAACTCACGAACGCTCCCTATTTTGGTGAAGATCGCTCCCGATCTCTCTGCGGAGGAGATCGACGTGGTTTTGGAGACGATGGAACAATTTCATTGTGCAGGAATTATTGCGACGAACACGACGCTCGATAAAAGCTCTGTTCCTTTAAAAGAGGAGGGGGGGCTGAGTGGTGCCCCTGTAAGGGAGAAAAGCACCGCCATTATTCGTTCAATAGCACAGAAGACCGGGGGTCGATTTCCGATTATTGGAGTCGGGGGGATTCAATTTCCTGAAGAGGCACAAGAGAAGTTAGCCGCAGGAGCTTCGTTGGTTCAGCTCTATACCGGATTTATTTATCAAGGGCCTCATTCGGTAAAACGAATTTTAACCCAACTTTAGTAAGAAGAATTTATCGAAATCCCGAGGTCTCTTAGGAAATATTCGAAGACAATTTCTCACGCGAAGCCGCAAAGTTGCCCAAGGCTCCTCCCGAAAGGCAAATGAGTTTGTTGTTAAGGTTTATTGTATTATTTTTAACTTCCTACGGGGAGAACCTTGGGAAGCTTTGCGGCTTCGCGTGGAAATGTTTTAAATTGTATTTCCTTATTTTTTTCTTGAGTAAAAGGGCTTTTGAATAATTTCGATCGGGACTCGGGTTCCTCGGACTTCGATTTCAAGTTTTGTTCCGACCGCTTTAAAATCAGAGTCGACGTATCCCATGCCAATTCCCATTGTAAGGGTCGGAGATTGACTGCCGCTAGTGACCTCTCCAATTTTTCGTTCTCCAGAATAAATGGGATAGTGAGATCGAGGAGGGGCTGACTTTCCCAACGGTTTAAACGCAATTAAGGTCGAGGGAATTCCTTTTTGCGATTGAGAAAGAAGAATCGATTTTCCAGGATACGAGTTTGATTTCGTCAGGGAGACAAACTTCCCCAGATCGGCTTCCAACGGAGTTCGATCCGGAGAGAGATCATTGCCATTCAGCGGATAACAGGATTCAAGACGCAACGTGTCCCGAGCACCGAGTCCAGTTGGTTTAAGACCCTCTGCTTTTCCGATCTCTAAGAGTGTTGTAAAGAGATTCGTGACGCTTTCTGCTGAGATAAAGAGCTCAAATCCATCTTCCCCTGTATAACCGGTGCGGGCGATCAAAAGAGCATGGTTGTTCCAAATCGTTTCGATGATTCGGCTTCGTTTCGGTGTCTCAAGTGAGGGAATCAGGAGTTTCAAGATTTTCTCTGAAAGCGGTCCTTGGAGGGCAACGGCCCCGTAGTCATCACTGGAGTTGTCGAAGGTGATCCCGGCGGGAAGATGTTTCTGAATCCAAGCAGCATCCTCTTCAATTTTGGAGGCATTCACGACAAGAAAGTAGCGATCGGCAGCGATCCGATAGATAATCAGATCATCAATCACCCCCCCTTTCTCATTTAGAAGAAAGGTGTACTGTCCTTGTCCATCGACAATTTTTGTTAAATCGTTCGCAAGGAGAGAGTTCAAAGCCTCAGTGGCTTGTGCTCCTTGAATCCAGAATTCCCCCATATGAGAGATATCGAAGAGACCTGCTTGATTGCGAACCGCGTTGTGTTCCTCGATGATACCGGTGTATTGAACAGGCATATACCATCCAGCGAAGTCGACCATCCGCCCTCCAATCGATTCATGAGTTGCGGCGAGAGGGGTTTTTTGAGGAGTAGAATCAGACATACCACAAAGAGATATCAGCGAATTTTAAAGGGGAAAGCAGAAAATCGAAGACATCACGGATGAGATTTTAACCATGCTCAAAATTCCTCGCTTGTTTTTCTGAGGAAAGGTTTTATAGCACTTTCATGAAAATCATTGTTACAGGCGGAGCGGGCTATATTGGGAGTATTTGCTCGGAAGAGCTCATCAATGCCGGTCACGAAATCGTGATCTTTGATAATCTTACCGAGGGGCATCGCTCGGCGATCGATTCACGAGCTAAGTTTATTCAGGGAGATCTTGCCGATCGCGATTTTATTTTTAAGACGATGCTTTTAGAGAAACCGCAAGCCGTGGTTCACTTTGCCGCTAATGCCCTCGTGGGGGAGTCGATGGTAAATCCCTCGAAGTATTATCGTAATAATGTTTGTAACGGCATTAATCTCTTGGATGCGATGGTGGATGCAGGGGTGAAGAAGATTGTCTTTTCCTCAACCTGTGCGACCTATGGAATCCCTGAAAAAATACCGATGGATGAGCAGTTGCCACAAAATCCGATCAACCCCTATGGACATTCCAAGCTGTTGTTTGAGCAGATTTTAAAATGGTATGATCAAATTCACGGTCTCATTCATGTGAATCTCCGTTATTTTAATGCGGCGGGAGCTTCAGAGAAATTTGGAGAGGATCATCGTATTGAGAGTCATTTGATTCCGAATATTATTAAGGTGGCTTTAGGACAGAAAGAGAATGTCGAAATCTTTGGGGATCAGTATCCGACCCCGGATGGAACTTGTATCCGTGATTTCATTCATATCAAAGATTTAGCGGCGGCTCATATGCTGGCTTTGAAACGAGAGACGAGCAGTTTTTATAATCTTGGAACCGGTGAAGGGTATTCCGTTCGCCAGGTAATTGAGGCGGTGGAAAAGGTTTCGGGGAAGAAGCTTCCCGTGGTGATCAAAGACAATCGTCCTGGCGATCCTCCACGCTTAGTGGCAGGGGCGCATAAGGCACACACGGAATTAGGTTGGAATCCTCAATTTAACCGGATTTTACCGATTGTGGAGAGTGCTTGGGCTTGGCATGTCAAGCATCCCCAAGGATATGGAGATTAATCCTATTTTTTATCAGTTGACGATCTCCTCTGATTCCTCTAGGAAGGCAGACCCAATTAAATTAAATGGAGTGAGACTATGGCCCGTGAACAAATCATTTTAGAGTGTACTGAATCAAGACCGGAAGGGAAATCCCCTTCGCGTTACTTCGGTACGAAGAATAAAAAGCTTCAACAAGAGCGCATTGAACTGAAGAAGTACAACCCATCAATGGGTCGTCATACCGTTCATCGCGAAAAGAAATAAAAACCGTTTACGGTTTTTTAGATCCTTTTTACAAAATCCGGGCTCAAGCCCGGATTTTGTTTTTATGGAGACTTTTTTCCTCCTCAGAAAGTGTCGAGAGTCGACTCCTATTTCGTGATTGGAATGCCGATAAGAGAGTTTTTAACTCCTCTTTCTTTTGATTTCCTGCCTTTCCTATTGGAGAGGATCTTGTATTTTAATCGTTGTTTTGAAAATGATTCTAAGTTTGAACGATTGCTATGAAGATCTGTGATGTGACTCAGTTTTATTCCCCTCGCAGCGGCGGGATTAAGCGCTTTCTCAACGAGAAACGTTTGTATGTGCAGCGTTATACGGAGGATGAGCACTTTTTAATTATACCGGGGGAGAAGAATCGTTACGAGTCTCAGGGGCGCTTGCATGTTTACACCGTTCGCTCTCCTAAGGTCGAGAAGACCTCTCGCTATCGCATTATTTTAAATACTCCACGTGTAGAAGCGATATTAAGAGAGATCAATCCGGATTTAATCGAGTCCGGTGACCCGTATCATTTGGCCTGGATCTGTCAGAAGGTCGGACGGCAGCTTCATATTCCGGTTTGTGGTTTTTATCACTCTCATTTTCCGGATGCTTATTTAAGGACGATCTTGAAGTATACCGGATCTTGGTTGAGAGATGCGGCAATGGCCTATGCTCAAGATTATATCGTTCGGCTTTACAGTGATTTTTCGAGAACCTTTGTTCCCTCTCAGGGACTTGAAACGGTTTTACGGGGTTGGGGTTTGGAGAATTTAGCGACCTTACCTTTGGGAGTCGATACGGAGATTTTTCAGCCTGGCCCTGTCGATCCAGAGTTGCGACGAGAGGGAGGGATTCCCGCAGAGGCGAAATTATTACTTTATGTCGGGCGGTTGGCTCCAGAGAAAAATGTCGTGACCTTATTAAAGGCCTTTGAAATTCTCCATCAAAATGATCCTTCGTATTGGTTGATCGTTGTTGGAGATGGTCCTTTGAGACGCTATTTGCCGGAATTTCGCGAGAGAACGCAGGCGTTAGTTTGGAAATCTTATATTGATAGTCCCGTTGAACTCGCTCGTTATTATCGAACCTGTGATCTTTTCGTTCACCCGGGCATATGTGAAACCTTTGGATTAGTAACCTTGGAGGCTCAATCAGCAGGAGTTCCTGTGGTGGGGATTCGAGGATCAAATATGGATTCTCAGGTAATGGCAGGATTAGAGCTTTGGGCTCAGGAAAACAATCCTCAATCTCTGGCTAGAGCGATCGAGAGGATGATTCTTCAAGATCGATCGGTTTTGGGTGGAAAGGCCTCAGAAAGAGTGCAACGGGATTTTGGTTGGAAGAGCGTCTTTGATCGTCTTTGGATTCACTATCATCAATCGATCGAGGAGCTGGCAACCATTCAACATTTAAAAGGTTAAGCAAGAGGGGATTGGAATGGACTATCAAGTACGATTTTATCAACAAAGCGATCGAGCGGCCGTTCGGAAAATATGTGCCGACACCGGTTTTTTAAGTAAACCGATTGATCCGGTGTTTCAAGATCGGGAGCTTTTTGCTGATTATTTAACGAACTATTACACCGATTGTGAGCCGGAATCGACTTTGGTAATTGAGAGCGACGGAGTTGTTAAGGGGTATTTAATGGGCTGTCGACGCTGTCGGGAGAATGATCGATATCATCTTTATCATAATGCGATTTTAGTGGGAAAGGGACTGTATCGTTATTTGACTTACCCATACAATCAGAGTTCTCGAAAATTTATCCATTGGTTAATTTGGCGAGGCTGGAGAGAGGTTCCTAAGGCACCGAAAGGGATTCCCCATTTCCATATAAATTTACTTCAGGAGGCGAGAACAATGCGGCATTCCCATGCGATGATGCAAGGTTTTGTCGACTACCTTGTTTCGAAGGGGGAGAAGGCTTTTTACGGACAGATGGTCGTTTTTGAAGGGCGACGAGGGGAGCGAATGTTTACCCGTTATGGGTTTGAGATTTTGGATAAAGTGGAGGTCACTAAGTATCGAGAGGTTTATCCTGAAAAGGTTTATCTTTTTACGGTTTATCGAGATTTGACGAAAAACTCAAAGATCTATCGCTCGGTTGAAGAAGAGGATTAGCTTGGTTGGTTCATTCCCATTTGCTGTGAAGTAAAGAAATCTCTTAGGAAAAAGATATCAAAGCGATCCCCCCTCTAAGGTGGAGGTGGAAATAATTTCGATTTCGTTTCTTCATAGAGAAAGAGATAAAAAAAATCGATTGTCTCTCTAAAAAATCTATCTATGGTGTGTTTATATGGCAGACAACACTACCGGTTCGAAAACAGGGGTTGGAGATACCTCTTACGATTCATCTAAATTAGGCAAACTTGAGGGATTAGAGGCAGTCCGCAAAAAGCCGGGGATGTACATTGGGGGAACCGATGAACGTGCGCTTCACCATTGCGTCTCTGAAGTTTTAGATAACTCTGTCGATGAACATTTGGCAGGACATTGTACTCGGATCGATGTCACGATCCATGTCGACGGCTCTCTCTCGGTACGCGATAACGGTCGTGGAATTCCCGTCGATATTCATCCGACCTATAAAATTCCGGGAGTTGAGATGGTTTTAACGACCTTGCACTCCGGCGGTAAATACGGGCAAGGGGGATATAAGTTTTCTGGAGGAACTCACGGGGTCGGTGCAAAATGCGTTAATGCCGTTTCCGAATGGTTTGAGGTTGAGGTTTCACGGGACGGTAAGGTCTATCACATGGAGTTTGAACGTGGAAAGACAATCAAAAAACTCGATGTGATCGGAAAATCGAAATCAACGGGAACGTTGATTACCTTTAAGCCCGATGCCGAGATCTTTCGCGAAACGACTGAATTCAAGGCCGAACGTATTAGCCAACGTCTTCGTGAATTAGCTTTTTTAAACTCTGGGCTAGAAATTGTTTTCTTAGATGAACGCTCACCCGAATCAGTTCCCGAAACCTTTTTTTATAAAAACGGGGTTGAAGAGTTCGTTAAACAGTTGAATAACAGCAAAGAGGTCATTCATCCGAAACCGATCTCGATCACCAAAGAGGTCACGATTACCGATAATGATGATAAACATGTCGAGATTCATACGGAAGTCGTACTTCAATACAACACCAGCTACAGCGATCAGGTCCTTTGTTATACCAATACCGTTCACAATCCGGATGGCGGAACTCATATGAGTGGATTTCGTACGGCGTTGACCCGATCGATTAACCAACATGCAAAAAACAGTAATTTACTCAAAGATAAAGATCCTCAAATTACCGGAGATGATGTTCGTGAAGGATTGACGGCGGTCATTTCCGTTAAACATAGTGATCCTAAGTTTGAATCGCAAACGAAAGTAAAATTGATTTCGCCAGAGGTCGATAGTATCACTTCCTCAGCGGTTTATGAGGGATTAAAAGAGTTTTTTGATGCCAATCCGAATATCGCCAAGAAGATTGTTGAAAAGGGATTGAATGCGGCCCGTGCTCGTGAAGCGGCTAAAAAGGCCCGCGAAGCGGTTCGTAAAACCGCGCTCACGGGAGGGGGACTTCCTGGAAAATTAGCCGATTGTTCAAGCCGTAATCCCCAAGACTCCGAGCTTTATATTGTTGAGGGAGATTCTGCGGGTGGTTCTGCAAAACAAGGTCGAGATCGAATGAATCAAGCGATCCTTCCGATTCGTGGTAAATTGATTAATGTTGAAAAAGCCCGTCTCGATAAGGTCCTCCAAAATGATGAAATCCGTACCTTGATCACTGCGGTCGGAACAGGAATTGGAACTGGGGAGGGGGAGGGGGCCTTTAACTTGGCTCGTCTTCGCTATCATAAAATCATTATCATGACCGATGCGGATGTCGACGGATCACACATTCGTACCTTGCTTTTGACTTTCTTCTATCGTCAGATGCCTGAATTGGTGAAACAGGGATTTGTCTACATTGCTCAACCCCCTCTTTACCAAGTAAAACGAAAGAAACGGGAAGAGTACGTTCAAGATGACGCACAATTGAACAAGATTCTGATTGAGCTTGGAGCCGAAGAGGTTCGGATGATCAATCTTCAAGATAAAAAAGAGTTTAATAAGAAGCAGCTGCTTGAAATTCTTCACCTGCTCGAGTCACTCAATAAATTTGCAGCGGTGATTCGTCGCCATGGCGGTGATTTTGCTGTTTATTTGGAACATCGCGAAAAAGGGACCGGAGAACTTCCACGTCACTTAGTGAAGATCCGTGATGGAAACAACGAGTCGATTCATTACTTTATTAAAGATGAAGAGATTAAGAAGTTCTCTGATTTAAATCCAGACCTTCGCATTTTTGGAATGGATGAACTCGATGGCGAAAAGCTTGAAGAGGGAGCCCCTGTGAAGAAGGAGGCGAAGTCAGAGAAACCACGTCGTCGTTGTTTGCACTTTGAACTTCATGAAAGCAAGCCGATTGCGGAGCTTTTAGGCAAGATTAATGATAAAGGATTAAAGATCGATCATTATGCTGCGGCCGATAAGCCACTCTTTGAACTTGTCGAGGGGGAGGGGGATCATGAGAAAAGAACCCCCGTTTTTTCAATTCCTGAGATCTTGACCAAAGTACTCGAAGTCGGAGAACGTGGAGTTACGATCAAACGATTTAAAGGATTGGGTGAGATGAATCCAAAGCAACTTTACGAGACCTCGATGGATCCCGGAAAGCGTAAATTCTTAAGAATCGAAGTCACCGATGCAATCGAAGCAGAGGAGATGTTCTCCCGTCTCATGGGAGATGATGTCGAACCACGTCGTCGATTCATCGAAGATAATGCATTGAACGTGCGAAATCTTGACGTTTAATTGATTGATGATTCAGAGTCTATGTTTCGGGATGATGACGGGAGAGGGATCTGCGATCCCTCTCTGGAGTCTTATTCCCTTTGTCCTCTTACTTTTGATGATCGCCTCAATGCCGTTCATCCATAAGCATTGGTGGGAGGCTCACTATTCCAAAGTCGCTTGCCTCTTTGCCGCCATGATTGTCGGCTACTGGGGTTGGGGGAGAGGGGATTGGGCGACAATTCTCCATACCGGACATGAGTACGTGAGTTTTATGGCGATCGTGCTCTCTCTATACGTCGTCGCTGGGGGAATTCATATTCGTACGAAAGGGGAGGCGACCCCATTAACAAACTCCTTATTCCTCCTCTTTGGAGCAGTGATCGCAAATTTTATTGGAACGACTGGGGCCTCAATGCTTTTGATTCGTCCCTGGATTCGGATGAATCAATATCGAATTACTGAATATCACATCGTTTTCTTTATTTTTATCGTCAGCAATGTCGGAGGCTGCCTGACCCCGATTGGAGATCCGCCATTATTTTTAGGATATCTCAAAGGGATTCCCTTTTTCTGGACCTTGGAAATGTTTTGGCCAGCTTGGTTGACTGCGATCTCGATGCTCCTCGTTATTTTTTACTGTGTGGATCATTTCAATTTCTTAAAGGCTCCGAAAAAAGTCAGTGAAGAGGAAACCGCCGATAATCAGTGGAAAGTGGAAGGAAAACGCAACCTTATTCCATTGCTGGTCATACTCGGAGCTGTTTTCATTAAAGAGCCCCTTTTCTTGAGAGAGATTATTATGTTTGCCGCAGCAGGATATTCCTATTGGACAACACCCAAACCAATTTTTAAAGCAAATCATTTTAATTTCGAGCCGATCAAAGAGGTGGGTTGGTTGTTTCTCGGAATCTTTGCGACGATGATCCCGGCTCTAGGCTATTTAGGAGCAAACGCGGCTCAATTGGGACTCGATTCCCCCTTGAAATTCTATTGGCTCACCGGTCTGCTTTCAGGGGCCTTGGATAATGCCCCTACCTATTTGACCTTCTTAAGTGCTCTGCTCGGATTAAATGGAAGAAGCATCGAGAATCCAGCGGATATCTTATGGCTTATTTCTGAAAAAGGGATTTGGGTAGAAGCGATCTCCTTAGGAGCCGTTTTCTTTGGTGCCTTGACCTATATCGGCAATGGTCCGAATTTAATGGTGAAGACAATCGCCGAGCAATCGAAAGTAAATGTCCCTTCATTCTTTGGATATCTCATTCGTTTTTCAATTCCGATATTGCTTCCGGTCGTCACGATCTTGGGATGGCTCTTTTTCAGAGCCCAGTGACGAGCGATGGCCTAAGGAAATAAGAGGTTTAACCGCCACGTTAAATTCAAACTTCGCCAAGTAGACCGGAATCCTTGGTTAAAAATGGCTTTGAATTTCTTTAAATTCCCACCGATTCGTGCAATTCGCGACTGAGAGGCGACTCTTCAAATAACTTTAATTAATTCGCACAATATTTGTTCTGTATTATTATAGCGAGCTATCGTATTAGCAATGATAAAGAACCGTTCCGTTGGAATCGATTTCAATCACCCGTCGATAGATTAATCCATCGACGATCTCCTGGAGTTCGATTTCTGAGAGTTTTTTTCCGAAACGAATATGAATGTGAGAGAAAAGCGTATCCTTTCTTCTTGGTCGGCTGAGATTGCGGGAGAACCGTTTCGTCATATCTTCAATTCGCTCAATCGCTCGCAACGGAATCTCAGTGAAATCTTTCAAAGGGGCTGGATTAGACTTTTGAACGGATTCCTCCTTTTGAGGAACAATCGAGTCAGTGCCATCGAAAATCGGGATTTTTTTAAAGGACTCATGACGCGTTAACGAAACCTGCTGAGCTTCGAGATGAAGCACCAAGGCATCAAAGCCTCGATCACGTGAAAGAATGTGAAAGATCGCCTGAGGATCATTCGCCGACTCGACACCGATTTGATAGGCCAAAATAAAATCGAGCGCATTCTTTCCAGAGCACTGAGCTTCAATCAATTCAACTTGAGGAAAAGAGCCGGTCAGTGAACGTAGTAGATCCTCTGGAAGCGTCGAATGCCGTTTTCCAACGAAGATAAAGACTTTTACTGGCTTGCCCTGAATCAGCTTCAAATCGATCTCACGAATATTTTCGAAATCGACAAAAATGACATGAGTGAATGACATTCCCAGAGATTACAAGGGATTTCCTTTGAAGTATATAAGTTGTTGTCATAAATAAAAATACTGGTCCCGGCGCGAGTCGAACGCGCGACCAAAGGTTTAGGAAACCCCTACTCTATCCATCTGAGCTACGGGACCGTATTTTTCATTGTTAGGGGTTAAAGACAAAACTCAAGGAAAATGATCCCCTTTCTGCAGTAGCTTCACCCAAGCAGCCCAGCTTGTCGGTCATGGGATCGTGTCGGCAATCCTTCCCGATCTCGTCATGCAGGGAAAGTACCAGAAGATTCCCCTCTTCCCGCCTCGTTCAAAACCATTCTTTTCTCGTTCCTTAATATCACCGTGAGAGCAAATTAGAATTAGAGAGATCAGCAATTCCGAAAA
>CAMAQI010000040.1 GCA_945860255.1 Methylacidiphilum caldifontis | reverse complement strand
AACCTTACCGAGCTTACGAACTTCAGACATCGCATCAGGCGTCGCAACGCAGACATCAAAATCTTGAAACCCGTCTGTGACTTGTTTAATCAAATCTTCGAATCCAACAAATTCAGCACCAGCGGCCTTCGCGGCATCCGCTGCAGCCCCTTTTGCGAAAACGAGAACGCGAACGTTTTTTCCAGTGCCTTTAGGCAATGAAACCGTTCCACGAACCATTTGATCACTTTGTTTAGGATCCACACCGAGTTTAAAAGCGATGTCCACCGTTTGATCGGCTTTCGTTACCGCAATTTGTTTCAAAACCTTGACGGCTTCGACCAATGTATAAGCACGATTGCTGTCGATCAATTTGACCGCTGCCTGATAGCGCTTGCTCCGTTTTTGAGCCATAGTTATTTCTCCATGTGGTTCAAACGATCCGAAGATCTCCCACGTTTGTGTTGTTTATTAATCAGCAATTTCGATACCCATGTTACGTGCCGTTCCTGCAATAATGCGAAACGCCGCTTCATCGGTCTTTGCTGTCAAATCTTTACGTTTGATCTTCACGATATCCATGACTTGCTTCTTTGAAATCTTCGCCACTTTAACGGTGTTTGATTTCGCAGATCCACTCGCGACGTTCGCTACCTTTTTGAGGAGCACCGAGGCCGGTGGGGACTTCGTGATAAATGAAAATGATTTATCTTTATAGACGGTGATGACAACAGGAAGAATATTTCCTGAATCTTTTTGAGTCGCGGCGTTGAACTCTTTGCAGAACGCCATGATGTTCACCCCTTGCTGACCCAATGCAGGACCTACGGGAGGGGCGGGATTCGCCTGTCCTGCGGGGATCTGCAACTTAATTTGTCCAACGATTTCTTTTGCCATATATTTTTCCTTAGGACGTAATTACGTCGCTTTTTCAACTTGCCAGAATTCGAGTTCCACGGGCGTGAAACGACCAAAGATACTTACCGAAACTTTTAATTTTCCACGCTCTGCGTCGATCTCGTCGATCACCCCTTCAGAACTTTGGAATGGACCATCGCCGACCTTCACCTTATCGCCAATATTAAAGGCGATACGAGGAACGACTCGCTCTTCACGATCACGCATTTGCCAGAGCATCGCTTCGATCTCATGAGGGCGCATGGGGGAGGGACGATCGCCATCCGCAAAACCGATCACGCCGTGAGTCTCTTGAATGAAATACCAAGAGCGACCGACAAACTTCTTATCCACATCATGAAGAAACATCTTCACGAAAACATATCCAGGATAAAGCTTACGCTCGGTCTCCACTTTCTTTCCACGCTTCACTTCTGAAACACGCTCAACCGGAACGATGACCTCAAAGATCAAATCGGAAATCTCTTCCGTTTTGATTCGTTTTTCCATGCTATCCTTGACCCGTTTTTCCAAACCGGAAAGAACGTGTAGGGCATACCATTGCGGCTCCAATCCCTCAAGATTGTTGCTATCTGCATCCGCTGTCTGATCAACTATTTCGCTCATCGGTTTCCTTTAATGAAGACGGGTCACTAGCCCAATTACTTTCAACAAGATAAAATCTGAGAAAGTCACAATCGCTGAAAGTAAGATCGTCGAAACGATAACGACAACGGTGGAATCAAATAATTCACGGTATTTTGCAAAGCCGGTTTTATTCTCATCCCAAGGCCACGAACACTTTTTCAGTTCTGCAGAGACCTCGCTGATAAATTTTTGTATCGCTTTTCCAAAGTTCAACCACACGAATGCGGTCAATAATACGGAAAAGACAACCCAAAATGTACCCCACCAACTTCCGCCGATTTTTAATGCTTCCATGATCTTTTATGACTCCAGGGCAGGAGGGACTCGAACCCCCAACTTACGGTTTTGGAGACCGTCGCTCTACCAATTGAACTACTGCCCTTTATAAAATATGCTTTCTTTTTTGGAGACAGCAAAGCTCCCCAAGGAATGAACCTTGGAGAGCATTTAAACTTTACCGACTATTGAATGATTTCGACAACACGACCTGCGCCGACTGTCTTACCACCTTCGCGAATCGCAAAGCGCATTGCTTTTTCCATCGCGATCGGGGAGAGCAATTCGACTTCACATTCGATATTGTCACCAGGCATAACCATTTCAACACCCTCTTTGAGAGTCACTGAACCAGTAACGTCCGTCGTACGGAAATAGAATTGTGGGCGATATCCTTTGAAGAATGGGGTATGACGTCCACCCTCTTCTTTGCTCAAGACATAAATTTGTGCTTTGAACTTCGTGTGGGGTTTAATCGATCCGACTTTGGAAATGACTTGACCACGTTCGATATCTTCTTTCTTCACACCACGGAGCAAGAGACCAACGTTGTCTCCGGCTTCGGCGCTGTCGAGAAGCTTACGGAACATTTCGATATCGGTACAAGTTGTTTTGACCGTCGGACGAAGTCCAACGATTTCAACTTCTTCCATTTTCTTCAGAATACCACGCTCAACACGACCGGTACAAACAGTACCACGACCTTCAATGTTGAAAACGTCTTCAACAGACATCAAGAACGGTTGATCTTTCGGACGTTCAGGAAGAGGAATATAATTATCCACTGCTTCCATCAAATTCAAAATCTCTTTTTCGTAAGCGGCATCTCCTTCAAGAGCTTTGAGGGCACTGCCTTTGACGATTGGAATTGTGTCACCAGGAAATTCATATTGGGTGAGGAGTTCACGGACTTCGAGTTCAACGAGGTCGAGAAGTTCTTTATCATCCACCATGTCCACTTTGTTCATGAAAACAACGAGTGAAGGAACGCCAACTTGACGGGCAAGAAGGATATGCTCACGAGTTTGAGGCATTGGACCATCCGCAGCACTCACAACGAGGATCGCTCCGTCCATTTGAGCGGCACCGGTGATCATGTTTTTGACATAATCCGCGTGACCGGGACAATCCACGTGGGCGTAGTGACGTGCCGCAGTCTCGTACTCAACGTGCGTGGTATTGATCGTGATTCCACGCTCTCTCTCTTCGGGAGCGTTATCAATTTGATCATAACCGCGAGCTTGGCAATATCCTGATTTTGCCAAGACGCTTGTGATCGCTGCGGTTAAAGTTGTTTTTCCATGATCGACGTGACCGATGGTTCCCACGTTTACGTGGGGTTTATTTCGACTAAATGCTTCCTTGGCCATACTAACTCCTTAAAGTGCAATTGTTTTTACAACTGTTATTACGTTTGTTTCAGGTTGCATTCTCCTTCTTGGAGTCCGCATTCTACCTGCCAGCGAGACAGCCCACGATCGGGATTGAACCGACGACCTCGTCCTTACCAAGGACGTGCTCTACCAACTGAGCTACGTGGGCAACTAAGCCCCGCGCTTTCGCGCATGACGCGGACTGTATTATCATCTTTCCCCTCGGAATTTGACCCCCGAAAAAAGACAATAAAAACCCAGAATCCCTCTTTTTTGATCAAGAGCGATTCCTAGGTCATGGTAGAGCGGGAGATAGAATCAGTTTTTTAGGTCTCGTCAACCCAAATTTAAAAATAATTCGATATTTCTATCAAACTTGGCATAAAATTATCTAAGAATTAATTCTCAAATTGTTTTTAGATAGTTTCACTAAAATCTCTGGAAAAAGAAGATGCTCTGCTTTTTGGATTCGAGCATGTAACGATTCTGCGGTATCTCCGATTTCCACAGGAACCGACTGTTGACCAAGAATCTCCCCTTCGTCGACCCCTTCGTTCACTAGGTGAACCGTGCAGCCTGCCTCGGTCACTCCAGCCGCCAAAGCCTGTTTCCAGGCCTCTAACCCTTTAAATGCGGGAAGCAGCGAAGGATGAATATTCAAAATCCGATGAGGATAGGCCTCTAAAAGGGGCTTTTTCACAACGCGCATGTAGCCCGCTAAAATCACCCAATCGACCTGATGCTCTTTTAGACACCGCACCATCTCCATCTCAATTTCCGGTTCGAGCTTTGTTTTAAATTGGCTTTTCGGGAGCGCTATCGCAGGAAGACCGTATCCCCTCGCCCGCTCTAAGATCCCTGCCTCGGAGTGATCGCTCATGACGACTTTGATCTCGGCAGAGAGATCTCCCTTCAGAATCGATTCTTGTATGGAGACAAAGTTACTCCCTTTTCCGGAACCAAGTACGCCAAGCTTCAGTTTAGTCATCATCAGAATTCTGATTCTGATGATTAAAACAATAAAGACAAATAAAAGTGAAAAGAGAATAAATAATGAAAATCCCTAGACTCAAAACTCCTCTCTCTGTAAAAAATTACATTAATAGCTTAATTTTTTTCCCCATTGCCTGATAAAGATCCCTAAAATCGATACACAAAGAATTAAAAGGAAAGCGGTCAGTCCAATATTAATGTGCTGACTCGCCATTTGCATTTTCCACAAAGAAAGCTGCTCTGCCGTCCCTCCTTGATCGATGAGTAAACGATATTTCTCTGCGGCTTTCAAAAATCCAAGCCGCGGATCGTCGCTAAAGATCTTCATCCATCCCGCACTCATCGTCACGATCACTAACCAGACTAACGGAATCAAGGTCACCGCAAGATAGCGAACTTGACCCATCTTGATGAGAACAGAGGTTCCTAACGCCAAGGCAATCACCGCAAGAAGCTGATTCGCAACTCCAAAGATGGGCCAAAGTGAATTAATCCCTCCCATCGGATCGATCACCCCTTGATAAAGCAATAGTCCCCATCCCCCGACAAAAAGCAGACTTCCTATCCAAGCCCCTATGAGTGAATCGGTACGCCCCCAAGAGGGACGAATCGATCCGAGTAAATCTTGAAATAAAAATCGTCCGACACGAGTTCCGGCATCAATGGTGGTCAGAATAAATAAGGTCTCAAACATGATCGCAAAGTGATACCAAACGGCTAACATCTCTTTATTTTGAAACCACCCTGCCAACATCTGCGCCATTCCTAAAGCAAAGGTCGGCGCTCCTCCCGTTCTTCCAATCATCGTCTTCTCTCCGACTTCATCGGCAAGCTGCTGCATCTCGACTTCGGTCACCGGAAAACCGAGCTGTGAAATATGACTGACCACCGTTGCCGCCTCCCCTTTCATGTTCACTGCAAAATATTGTCCTGGCTCTAAGGTGCAGGCGGCGATCAAAGCCATAATCCCGACGAGCATCTCGACGACCATCGAGCCGTAGCCCACCATTCGAATATCGCGCTCATTTTCAAGAAGCTTGGGGGTTGTTCCAGAAGCGATCAGGGCATGAAATCCGGAGATTGCTGAACAGGCAATCGTAATGAAGCAAAAGGGGAAAACAGGGCCGGCAAAGACAGGGCCGGATCCATCGATAAATTTTGTAATTGAGGGCATATGAAGGACAGGGGCGAGAAAGACAATCGCAACTCCAAGCATCACGACAGCTCCGATTTTCATAAAGGAACTCAGGTAATCTCGAGGAGCCAGAAGCAACCAAACCGGCAACACAGAAGCGAGAAGTCCATAACCCATTAACCCTAGGGCTAATGTTTTTTCATTCAGGGTAAAGAAATGCTCAAAAAGAGAACCTTGAATATATTTCCCCGCATAAACGGAAAGCAATAACCCGATCAGTCCAAATACGCTGACCACTCCCAAAGAAAATCGATTACTCTTCATCGCTAAACCCATCACCATCGCAATCGGTACCGTTGCTGAAACGGTAAATAAACCCCACGGACTCTCGGCAAGGGCTTTCACGACAACCATCGCTAAAACAGCGAGGAGAATGACCATGATCACTAAAATTCCGACAAGCGACAAAAATCCAGCCACAGGCCCAATCTCCTCACGGATCATTTGTGCCAACGACTTTCCCTGACGACGAATCGAAGCAAACAAAATAATCGAGTCGTGAACGGCCCCTCCGAGAACTGCCCCGATTAAAATCCATAGCATCCCTGGCATATAGCCAAACTGAGCCGCAAGAACTGGCCCCACGAGCGGCCCTGGCCCAGCAATCGCCGCGAAGTGATGACCAAAGACCACCCACTTATTCGTCGGAAGATAGTCTTTACCATCCTCGAGTGCTTTGGAGGGGGGAATACGACTTTCCTCCACCATCAGAACTTTCGTCATCAACCATTTCGAATGAAACCGATAAGCGATCGAGAAAACGCAAACAGAGGCGATGACAATCCATAAGGCATTGATCTCCTCCTCACGATAAATTCCAATGACGATAAATGAGCCTAAGCCCAAAAGAGCGGTCAGAATCCAAGCAATCAGCGAAACTCTTTTTTTCATATGATTTAGCTAAAAAGGAATGAGTCGTGACCGTTGATTAAACCAAACTCGGAAGATCACTCCAAAGGGGTTTAAGATCCTCATCCAGTCCTGCTGCCTTGCGTAAATATTCTCCTCGTTCATCCATGCGAAAGGCACGAGAGAGATGTCTTTTGGCATTATCGATCTCCCCAAGCGCCAATTCATAACAGGCCAGATTGTAATAAAACTCTGGAATATTGCGGATCCCCGGAGGCCCTCCGAGCAGTCGATTCTTTGCATCCTCCGTCTTCTTCAGTTCATGAAGACAAAAAGCACTCTGAATAAAGCAGCGCGGGTCATGAGGATAGGCCTCACAGCATTGATTTCCGAACGTAAAGGCCTTTTTCCACTGCCTTAAATACATGTGGGCACTCGACTTCAAAAGAAGGACCTCCATCTCCTGTTGGCACTCTGAGGAGAGTTTATCCAGCTCCTTCAACGCCTCCTTGGGCATCCGCAGCTCCAAAAATCCTTGGGCGGCTTCTAAAAAATAGGCTTGATTCATGATAATTCTCTCCCTCATTAAAAACAGGGATCTTAAAAATGCCAATGGGAAAATAAACCTAAAAATAGATCACCCAAAGGTGACTTCATGATCGGGAGCGATCTATTCCTAAAGCAAGAATTGGGATAAAAAAACCCCGTTCGAATCTTCGAACGGGGTTTTGGATTACAACAACCGACCTAAATTAGAGCTTAAACACTGTTTGGAAGTAGAAGAAGTCGGCATCATCTCCCGCAGGACTAATAGGTGCATTCGATGTCGTTGCGGTATTTTGAGTTCCTTGGAGATAATCACCTGCAAAGAAGTGACTATAACCAATCAAGAAGTTCAAATACTTGCTATAAGCATAGGTTGCTGTCAAATCCAACTCTGTTCCCACAAATTTTGAGGAATTTCGAGAAGCGGCATTTGCAGCACGTACTTGAGTGACTCCATTCGCACGGTAAAGAGCATCCCCTCCATCTGACAACCAGAAGGCATGATAATCCATACGTAGGGTTGTTTTGGTGTTTGGTTTTGCTGTCAAGGTAACCGCTGCATTTTGCATGTTCTTCCAAGAGAAGGCATCCATATACCCGTAGAACTTATGATTCGTTGGGAACAAATTCATGAAGGTTCCTGACTTGTTATCACCGGCATTATCATCTCCCGAAGCGTAATTATACTCGACTCCAAGACGAGGAGTCCAAGGGGTTAACTCCCAATTATATCCGGTTTCAGCATGAATCGCATAGGCAAGATGCTCACGTCCTTGGGAACGAACTGGATTCACAACACTTGTTCCTCCAACGATTCCAGGGAATGTTGCCCCAGTTGCTTGTACCGCACTGACGGTTCCTACTTGGTAAGCCCCTTCAAAGGTGTAATCGAATCCTTTGAGACGACCTGTAGAGGTCGATTGCATCCGAGTCCCAAAGGTCCAGATGTCTTGATCGACATCATAGGCGGTATTGACAGGAAGGAGCCCTGTTCCCCCGGTCGCATTATATTCAGGCCCTTGTCCATCCTTACCTCGATAGAGCGCATAAACCTCTGTTTTTTGGAAACTAATGATTTTTGAAGTCGCATAAATACCAGCAAACAGATCTCGATTATTCGATTCGTTGAAATCAAAATCAGAATTTTCATTTCGATTATGACCCTCTTGAGTGACCACATTAGCGATAAACCCATCCACCGAGGTCGTTGTTGGACCATCAATGAAATAAGTCATCTTTGCAGCGTCGAAAGTACGACCGAAGTTATTCCAATCGAACCCTCCGATAAGCCTCTCATCTCCATAGGAAAGAACCTGACGCCCAAACCGAGCCGTTACCGGAAATTTACTTTTATTCCCGAGATCGACATAACCTTGATAAAGATCAAAGCCATCATCTCCCTCCGCTCCAAATTGAAATGGAACGTTTCCTCGCTCTGAGAATAGCTCTCGAGAATCTTGTCCTTGAGCATAAACGCTGACCCAATCCACAGGATCAACCTTAACTCCCAAACGAAAACGTTGCAGAACAAAAGTATCATCCGTGACGTGGTTTTTGGAGTCACTGAAGTCAAAAGTATTATTTCTCACTTCCACACGAATCCGTTCATTGATATCAACGGTCACTTTACCGTTCGCCAAAGTCATCGGATCTCCCATTTTCCAAGTCGGAGTATAAAAGGGTAACGACGCAGAACTTGGAACATCGGCGGCCGGCACTGCGGCGGGCAAATCTTGATTCATAATCGGCTTCTTTAAATCCGCGGCCGCCGTACCCGCAAATGTTGTGCTGATCGACATCAAACTGACACAGACGAATCCGACTGCATGAGCTCTCAGGCTTTTCATATTGTTTTTCATCCATCCTCCTGTTGTTTTTAACTCTAAAACTCCACCCGAGTTTCGAATTTGAATTTTTTTTACCGACTTTTATCCATGAAATCAATGATTAAATTAACCTATTTTTAACAAATAACATTAAAATTATTCATCATTTACGCTGTTATTTTTTGTATTTCGTTAATTTTCGACCAAATCGGCTCTGGATCGCGAAATGCCGGGCGCGGATTCATCTTGCTCGGTCGATCGTGAGAGCGTTCATTTAAAAATTCGATTAAATACTCTCTTAGCTCGTAATACTCCGGCATCTCCATTATTTCACGGCGATCCCGAGGTCTCGCAAAAGGCACACGAACAATATCTCCGACCTCCGCCTCTGGCCCGTCACTCATCATGACAATTCGATCGGAAAGAAAGATCGCTTCATCGACATCATGCGTAACCATCAATGCTGTTTTTTGATCTTTTTTCCAAAGATCGATTAATACCTGCTGCAATTCATATCGAGTCAGGCTATCGAGCATCCCAAACGGTTCATCCAATAGAAGCATCTTTGGACTTAAGGCAAAAGCGCGTGCAATTCCGACTCGTTGACGCATTCCCCCTGAGAGTTCACTTGGATATTTTTGCATCGAATCCCCTAAGCCAACGACATGAAGGTAATACTCGACAATTTGATGCCTCTCTTCAGGAGAGGCAGTAAAGAAAACCTGCTCAACGCCCAGCATCACGTTTTGATAGGCCGTAAACCAAGGAAGGAGACAGGGAGCTTGGAAGACAACCCCCCGATCCGGGCCTGCGGCATTCACTTCACGTCCCGCAAGAACAACGGCTCCTGTCGTTAAGTCACTTAATCCAGCAACAATCGAAAGAACGGTCGACTTTCCGCATCCTGAATGCCCAATCAACGTAATAAATTCCCCTTTGCCGATCGTGAGATCAAAATCCTTCACAATCACCGCAGGACCTTTGGGGGTCGGGTATATTTTATTTAATTTAGAAATTTCTAAATACGGTTTCATAATTCCACCCTCTCTTTTTTGACCTCATTCGAACGAATCGGAGCGACGGTGGCTCCCGGAATAAGACTCCGGGGATGATCTAAATCCTCAGGCTCAATCGCAGGAAGCACGAGTTTCTTTTCCAGAGTTAGCTTAGGCTTGGTCCCTAATCCCAAAAGATACCCATTCACCTCTTTTCGAATCTCTTTGAATCGAGGTTCGTGATTAATCTTTTTTCGATCTCGAGGACGAGCAATATTCACTTGAACAGGAGCTCCAAGGGTCGCTCCAGGTCCCGCACTCAACGGAATAATTCGATCAGCCAAAAGAATTCCCTCATCCACATCATTCGTGATTAGGAGAACCGTCTTTTTTTCTGCCTCCCAAATATTTTTAATCTCATCCTGCAATGTGGCACGGGTCAGTGCATCAAGAGCACTTAAAGGCTCATCGAGAAGAAGAACCTTAGGGTTCATTGCCAAGGCACGAGCCACACTGACTCGTTGACGCATTCCCCCTGAGAGTTCCTTCGGAAATCGATCTCTTGCGTGAGACACGTTAACCATTTTAATATATTTCAAGGTATGGGCATCCTGCTCCTCTTTCGTTTTATCGGAGAGAACCTCATCGACCGCCAGACGGATATTCTCATAAACCGTCAACCACGGAAGGAGTGAGTAATTTTGAAAGACAATTCCACGCTCTGGATCGGCTCCTTGAATCTCCTTTCCGTTCATTAAAACCTGCCCGATGTCTGGCTTAATGAGTCCGGCAATCAGCGAGATTAAAGTCGTCTTTCCTGCTCCGGAATAGCCGACAATTGCGACGAACTCTCCCTCTTCAATCTGAAGATTGATATCCTTGAGAACAGGCGAAAACCCTTGGGCTCCGGAGTATCCTTTACTCACATTTTTAAATTCGATGAATGCCATTTTTTTATTTCGGTTAAACCATTAAGCGGTTTTAAATTTTCCTTCTACAAGGCTCATTAATCGATCCAACGTGAAACCGACAAGACCAATGACTAAGATACAAAGGATGACCAACGAGTAGTTTCCGGCATTATAAGCATCCCAAAGGAATCCCCCGATTCCTGGTTGTCCTTTCAACATTTCGACCGCCACAATGACCAACCAAGCGATTCCCAAGCTCAATCGAAATCCTGTAAACATGTAAGGAAGCGTTGCGGGAATCAAAACCTTAAAGAGTGTCTTGGAACGAGAGAGCTTCAAGACCTTCGCCACATTTAAATAGTCTTGAGGAATCGCACGAACCCCGACTGCTGTATTCAAAACTGTCGGCCACATGGCACAAACAGAGATCGTAAAGAGCGAGGCAAAATAGGAGGGCTCCGGTGAAAGCTCAAAAAGAACTAATCCTAAGGGATACCAAGCCAAGGGAGAAACAGGACGTAAAATCTGAATGATCGGATCAAAGGATCGGGTGAAAAGTTTTGAAAGGCCTAAAAAGAAACCGAGCGGGGTTCCAAAAATTAAGGCCACTAAATAGCCCTGTCCGACTAATGAAATGGAAAGCCCTGTAAATCTTAAAATCCCTTGATCCATCTCCCCTCGTTTGGCAAAGGGCTCGTAGATAAAGAGCTCACTTTTTTGCCACATTTTAATCGGGTTTGGAAGATTATCGGTAACGGAACAGATGAGGCACCAGAGGAGCATAAAACAGAGCACTCCAAATAACGGAAGGATGACATAATCTTTAATTTTTTTCTCGAATTGTTCGCTCATTTTGTTCTCCACTTTTTTTATTTTGCATTTGCTCGACACGAGTCTCTGCTGCCGCATAGAGACTCACTCCAAAGGTTACCATCGGAGTCATAATCGTTTTAATGACGACCCCCGTTGTCACCGTCCCCTTCAACCAATAATCCCCTTGATTCAACGCCATCTGAATCACCCCCACCGTCCCCCCTAACTTGATTGCTCTGATCCAGACCCCTCTCGACTCCAATGCTTGTTTCCAAATTTTGCGAGTCGAGGGGGTCATAAACTCTGATTATCCTTTAAGATTTTTAATCTCAAATCCAGTGGCATAAGCCTCTGAACTTGCAGGATCAAAGACCTTTCCATCAAACAAGGTCTCTGGCTTATTGTCTAAACCACCATGAGCAAAACCGATCTCTTTCATTGCCTCTTCATAAAGATCCGTTCTCATCGTCGCCTTAGCGACTCCCTCGTAATCAGGAGTTCCTTCGATCAATCCCCAACGACGTTGTTGGCTCAAGAACCATTTCGCATACTTCGGTTGAGGATAGTTACAATTCCGTTTACTGAAGGTCATGTAATAGGTCTCTTCCTTTGTCTTCCGTCCATCGCCGTAGTCATGAATTCCGAGCATTCGTTGAAGAATAATCTCTTTCGGACAATTGACGTAGGTCGTTTGTGAAATGATATCACAGGCCTCAGAGCGATTATCGAGATCGTCGAGCCAGACACTTGCCTCATGAACCGCCTTCAAGATTGCTTTCACAGTCTTCGGGTTCTTTGCTGCAAAATCGGCAGTAAATGAAAGTGACTTCTCAGGATGATCTTTCCAAATCTCTTGAGTGGTAATCGCCGTGTAACCGACTCCTTCATCGATTGCCCGGAGTCCCCATGGTTCACCGACACAATAACCGTCCATCTTGCCAATCTTCATATTCGCGACCATCTGTGGCGGCGGAATCGTGATCAAAGTCGCATCTTTATCTGGATGAATTCCACCGGCGGCGAGATAGTATCTCATCCACATCGCATGGGTTCCCGGGGGAAAGGTAATCGCAAAGGTCATCGGCTTGCCGGCTGCTTTTGCGGCATCGACAAAGGGCTTTAATGTCTTTGGATCGGCTCCGACTTTTCCTTTCAGATCTTTTTTCAAGGTAATCGCTTGTGCATTACGATTTAAAATCCAAGGCACTGCGAGTTGCTTCTTGGGGGATCCAGCCAAACCTAATCCAGAGGCAACGGCGGTTCCTAAAAGATGGTGAGTCGCTTGGATATCCCCGTTATTCAACGCATCACGAACCGCCGCCCAGCTGGCTTGTTTTGCGATGACCGCCTCGATTCCATATTTACGGAATAAGCCACGCTCAAAAGCGATGACTAAGGGAGCGCAATCGGTGAGTGCGATCATTCCGAAGCGAATTTTGGAGACCTCGGGAGCCTCCGCGGCACTTGCCGTTCCAACCCAACCCTTGGGCATTCCGGTCAACAATGCTGTTGCTCCGGCTCCTTTAAACGCATTCTTCAAAAAGGAACGACGATTAATCTGTCCCTTGAGTGTTTCATTATGATTCATACCTATTCTTCCTCCTGTTTGTTTTTTTTGACCTTAGGCCCATTGATAATTTACCGCCCCGACCGTTGAGGTAGGAGAGGAAATCGATTGAGTGCTTAATTTCTTTGTTTTTGTAAAATCTTTGAGGGACTCTTGATGAAGATCGTGACGAAAAACGGAGCTGAGAAGCTCGAAGCGATTCACGACCATCCCCTGAATAAACTCATAGCGTTCAAATTGGCTCAAAAGCCACTCCCCTTTCTCGATTGTCGGGGCGTTGCAAGACTCTCCATAAAATTGATGAAACCCGGAGACCGAACGAGAGACCCCTGCTCCAAAATGATAGGGCCCCTTTAAACTCCTTAAAATCAACTCTGGAGCACATTTCACGTATTGCGGAGCGGATATCAATTCCGCAATCGAAACCCGATTCTCAGGCTGATCACAGTAGGCACATGCCTCGAGAAGGGCCTCGAGAAGTTTTCCATGCTCCTCACGATTGCTTTCTTCGTAGCTCTGAGGAACGAGCAAAACCTTTTCAATATGATGGGGAGAAATTTCAGAGCTTACCGCCACACATCGACCAAACCCTTGATCGACAGCCACCGACCCCCACGGTTCGCCAGCACAAAATCCTTGAATATTACCGACCTCCATATTCTGCGCCATCTGAGGGGGAGGCAAAACAACCACTTGAAGATCTTTTTGAATATCCACCCCGTGTTTTGCTAAAAATTCGCCGAGGAGAAAATAATGGGAGGAGGTGAAGGAGACGACCCCTAAAGTGATTTTCTTCGGTCCTAAAAAAGATTTAATCCGCTTGGCAAACTCTTTGGATGATTTTTTCAATAACTCATCGAGCTCCTGATTTAAAACAATCGAGTTTCCATTCGAATTTAAAACAAGCCCAGTCATCATCGGAACGGGAAGACACCCGACTCCTAAAGTCATCGCCAGAGAGAGTCCCGCGGCCGCATGAGCCGCATCGAGCTCTCCAAAAAGGAGCTTATCTCGAATCGTCGCCCACCCAAACTCGCGTTGAAGCGCAACAGAAAGTCCCCGTTTCTCAAAAAATCCGAGCTCTTTTGCCACCACCAGAGGGGCACAGTCGACTAAAGGAACAAAACCCAAACGAATATCCTTCGATCGGCCTGCCTTTAAACGATTTTTGATGCGAGTAAGTCCCATAATTTTGATAAGCATGAAAAGCACCCCCCATGCCAACCTCAAGTGATGTTGAGAAATGGTTTGAATTGTTTTTAAATATATGATGAAATCAATTCATGGATAATCTTTTAGATACACGTCAACTGAAGGCCTTTTATCAAGTCGCCCACACAGGGAGCTTTACCAAAGCCGCTGTAGAACTGGAGCTGACTCAGTCGGCGATCAGTCATGCTATCAAAGCACTCGAAGAAAATCTGAAGTGTTCGATTTTCGATAAAGTCGGAAAAAGAGCCGTGCTGAATCAAGCTGGAGAACAGCTTCTCCAAAGAACTCATAAGATTTTTAAAGAGATGCAAGATGCCCATCTGGATATTCAACATTTAAATGAATGGGGAAGAGGACGTATCCGGATCGGCGCCAGCACGACCGCCTGTCAATATATCCTTCCAAATGTTCTCCGAGAATTTAAAGAGAGCTTTCCGAAATACTCGATCTCCATCGAGCCGATTAGCGGCAACGAAGGGGTCGAAATGCTCGTGAACAATCAGATCGATATCGCATTTACGCTTCAGCCTTGGATGGAAAATCGAGTCGATTTCAAGGAGATCTTTGTCGATGAGATGGTCTATATCGTCAGCCCTTTTCACCCTTGGGCAACCATTCGTCGCGCCTCCACTGCCGATATCACCAAACAAAAATTTATTCTCTACCCTCGTCAAAGTTATACTTACAAGATGATCGAAAGTTATTTTGCCAAAGATAACATCTCCCTTCCTCAATCCCTTGAGCTCGGAAGCATGGAGGCGATCAAAGAACTGATTAAAATCGGCATGGGCATCGGCATTCTTGCTCCTTGGATCGCCGCAAAAGAACTCAAGGAAGGAAAACTCGTTGCGATTCCTCTCGGAAAACGGAAGCTCAAACGTCATTGGGGGATTGTCGCTCTGAAAACCAAACGAATGAGCCTTGCTGAGGAAACCTTCACCAGTCTCTGCAAAACCTTCTCAGAAGAACTCCTTGCGACCACTGAATCCTCGACTTAGAAGACTTTCTTCGTTGACGCCTCTAAAACAACGATTAGAATGTTACTATGAGCATTGTCGCTGATACCCCTCGAACTCAAGCAAACGCCGGAAAATATCTTACTTTTGTACTTGGACATGAGTCGTACGGAGTCGGAGTCCTCAAAGTTCGAGAGATCATTCGGATGCTCAATATTACCCCCGTCCCAAAGATGCCCGACTATCTTAAAGGGGTGATTAATCTCCGCGGAAAAGTTATTCCCGTGGTCGATCTTCGGATGCGCTTTAAACTTGCGGTGATTGAAACGACCGAAAGAACCTGTATCATCGTCATGCAAATTGAGCACGATTCAGGGTCCCTCTCTCAAGTCGGTTTAATTGTCGATGCCGTTGAAGAGGTTGTTAATATTCCAACCACCGATATCGAAGAGACCCCTGATTTTGGCAATAAATTAAAAACCGATTATATTACGGGAATGGCCAAGGTAAAAGGCTCCGTTAAAACTTTGCTGAATATCGATAAAGTCATCTCCGCCTCCGACATTGAGCCGCTGATTCACGGAGCCTAAAGAGTTAAAGACCCACAACGAAAGTCAAAGGTTTTAAACCGCTGATTTTCGCTGATTGACACTGATTAAAGGCATTTAAACCTTGGCGAAATTTGTCTTTAACTTAGCGGTGAATCCTGTCTTTCGCTGCGCCTCCGCGCGAGGCACTCCTGCATTCTTGAGGGATTAATTTACCATTCACTCTTGAGGTAAATACAAAAGATACTCATACAATCGTAAATGCCCGGTTGCCGCACGAAGTTTGAGGGAGGTCGGTAACATCTGGGTTCGCCAAAGTTTACTCGCCCAGGTTTCTCGGCCATCGGGCGGAAGCGATAACCCCAAAGTTTCAGAGGCGTTTTGAAGAACACGATCCTCATCGTAAGCCACCACCCAACGGATTTTTCGCTCCCGCAATATTTTTTCCGCCTCCCCCCAATGACTCCCTCGATAAAACTCTGAACTTGCCGCAATCCCCTCAATACTTTGATGAGAACTACTTGCCACAATCGGTTCTCCTGAAAAATAGAGAAGAGAGGGAGAGATCCACCAAGGGGCTAAAATCCCTCCCTCTCCTTGGATCGACTTTGCAAGGGATCTGGCCTCCGCTGCAATTGGAAATTCCTGATCAGAAACACTCTTTAAATGAGAGGTCGAAATCACGATGTTCATCAGAAAAAAAGTTCCAATGCCCCATTTCCAACCTCGATTCAATAAAGACCAAATCGCAGCAAAAATAAGAAGGGGAGGGATCACTGAAAAGTAGAGCCAACGGCGTTGAAAGAGAGTCAATCCAACAAGAATAACAGTCAACCCGAAAAGCATGATAATCGTTTGTGAATCTTTAATCTTTGACCAATATCGATAGAGAAAATAGGGAATCAAAAGAATCAGCACGGTAAAAATTAAAAAGAAATCCTTTATTCCCACTCCCCTCGTTTCTCCAATGGTATGAAACCAGGTCGATAAATGCTTTTGCTCGATCATTGGCAGATTTAAAAAACGAAAACCTTCGACCCCTTGACTCCCTAAAAAAAGAAGCCCGATGACTACC
>CAMAQI010000039.1 GCA_945860255.1 Methylacidiphilum caldifontis | reverse complement strand
TTTCAGCAAAAGAGAAATTTAACTTGGTGATCGATAAATCTGCCGCTGGGGTGAGTCAAACTCCTGTGGTGCTTTACTCTCAAGATTTAAAAGATATCACCGACGAAGTGGTTAAGATGATTAATGCAAGCAAGCCTGCTGGTAGCGCTCCTTCGACGTCAGCAACTCCTGCGCCTGCAAAAAAATAATACGTTAGGTTTTAAATGACATCCCGGGAACTTGCGGAGCGCTTACAAGGAGCTCTCGAAGGTGATCCCGGGATTTCTATTTCTGGGGTCTCTGACCTCAAATCGGCGCAGTCTCATCAGGTTTCGTTTTTAGGGAATGAGAAGTATTTACCGCAGGCTCGTATCACAAAAGCGGGGGTGCTTTTAATCTCTACTGAAGTGACCGAGAGATTTTCAGTGCCCGTGATTCGTGTCCCCTCTGCTTCTGATGCCTTTACTCAGGTCTGTGCTTTTTTTGCTCCCGAAGTCATTCGTTTTGATCCTGGGATTCACGCCACAGCGGTTCTTGGGATGAATGTGGTGATTGGTGAGGGGGTTTCGATACAGCCGAACGTGGTGATTGAGTCTGGAGCCAAAATTGGAGCAAGGACGGTCATTGGAGCGGGGAGTTACATTGGTCAGGAAAGTGTGATCGGAGAGGATTGTTTGATTTATCCTCGGGTGGTTGTTCGTGAACGTTCGGTTCTTGGAAATCGGGTTATTTTACAAAGTGGGGCGGTAATCGGTTCCGATGGATTTGGCTACTCATTTCAAAAAGGACGTTTTGTGAAGATTCCACAAGTTGGATTTGTTCAGCTTGATGATGATGTGGAGGTGGGGGCGAATGCGACGATTGATCGAGGACGTTTTGATCGGACTTGGATCCAAGAGGGAACGAAGATCGATAATTTAGTAATGATTGCGCACAATGTTGTCGTTGGTAAAAACTCCATTTTAGTGGCGCAATGTGGGATCTCCGGAAGTACGACGCTTGGAAATTACGTAACGATTGCCGGTCAAGCGGGGCTTGTTGGGCATATCCACATTGGCGATCAAGCAACCGTTACCGCTCAATCGGGAATCAGCAAAGATGTTCCTGAAAAAACGGTGGTTGCGGGACGTCATGCTGTTCCGTTACGGGAAAGTTTAAAGGTTGAGGCGATGATTCGGAAGCTGCCGGAGTTTTGGGAACGATTGAAAGAGCTTGAGAAAAAAATCGGTTTTTCGGATCGTAGACCTTAGGATCAAAGGGATGAGTCGAATTATTGATTGGGATCAGGTCTGTTTGGTGCGCGAGGAGTTTGCGAAAAGGAAACAACGCGTGGTGGTGACGAATGGTTGTTTTGACCTATTGCATGTCGGACATTTGAGATATTTAACTGAGGCGAGAGAGTTTGGGGATGTGCTTTGGATTGGATTGAATAGTGATGCCTCGGTGAGCCAGCTTAAAGGTCCTTCCCGTCCTGTGAATTCAGAGAGAGATCGAGCCGAGATTATTTCTGCTTTGCGTGTTGTCGATGCGGTGACGATTTTTCATGGGGTACGGGCGACTGATTTTCTGAAGATCGTGAAGCCTGATGTCTATGTGAAAGGGGGAGATTATACAATTTACACCTTGGATCAGGGGGAGCGCGACGTGTTATTGGAATGCGGTGCTGAGATCCAAATTCTTCAATTGGTTCCAGGGAAGTCGACGACCTCCACATTGGAGAGAATTCGTAGTTAAGAAAAAGTGTTTTTTAAACACGGCTTTGTTAATTTCAGATTCGTCCTGATCGTTTCTCATGCCGGAGGTCGGTTATTAAGCCGGAGGTGGACGCTGATCGTTTTTTTCGATTGAATAGAGATCCGTGAGTTCTTTATCAAAAAAAATTGCGATTATTGGAGGGGGACCTTCGGGGCTTTATACCGCTGAGATTCTGAGCCGGAATGGTTATCAGGTGGAGCTTTTCGATCAGAAATCCTCCGTCGGGCGTAAGTTTTTAGTGGCCGGTCGGGGAGGGCTTAATATTACGCATTCCGAACCGATGGAGTTATTTGCCCAAAGATATTTTTCGACTTCGATCGACTTCATGGAGGAACGATGGAAATTGGCACTTCGTCTCTTTTCTCCTCTGGATCTTAAAAAATGGGTCGAGAGCTTTG
Source organism: Methylacidiphilum caldifontis (assembly GCA_945860255.1). Lineage (GTDB taxonomy): Bacteria > Verrucomicrobiota > Verrucomicrobiia > Methylacidiphilales > CAMAQI01 > CAMAQI01. The sequence goes on along the minus strand of CAMAQI010000039.1, from coordinate 14,619 downwards.
GGATCGAGACTTATATCGGAAGTAGTCGACGGGTTTACCCTGAAGGGGATTCTGCTGCGAAGTTACTCCTCGCTTGGGTGGAACGACTTAAAAATCAGGGGGTTATTTTTTCACTCAAACATCGTTGGAAATCTTTCGAAAAAAAAGAAACCGGATGGTCTTTATTGATGGATTCAGAGGCTGGAGAAAGATCCCTTATTTTTGATGCGGTTGTTTTTGCGATGGGGGGGGGGAGCTGGCCGGAGACTGGCTCCGATGGGGGTTGGATTGATTCCTTTTTAAATAAGGGAATTGCGGTGACTCCTTTGGTCTCGGCAAATTGTGGTTGGGAAGTGGCTTGGGAGACTTGGTTTTTAGAGAAATTTGAAGGGAAGGCGATCAAAGGGGTTGAGGTTTGGTCTGATTCCTCTCCTGAACGTAGGCGAGGGGATTTGATCGTTACGCGCTATGGATTAGAGGGGGGGCCGATCTATGCTCTGACAAGAACATTGAGAGAGGAGAAAGAGCCTCGGATGTGGATCGATTTAAAGCCGGATCTTTCAAAAGAGGAGCTTGAGAAACGATATCGAATTCAGCGTGGTTTTTTAAAAGATATCGAAAAGAGTTGGAATTTAAATTCTTTGTCGAAGGGGTTGCTGTTACGTTCCAATCCCGATCGCAATTTAGACACTTTTTTAGATCGGGTGAAGCGGCTATCAATAGAGCTCAAGGGAGCTCGTGCGCTTCAAGAGGCGATCTCCTCTGCGGGGGGAGTGAGGGGAGAGGGGCTGAATGAGGTGGGGATGATCTGTCAATATCCGGGGCTTTTTTGTGTCGGAGAGATGTTAGATTGGGAGGCTCCGACGGGGGGCTATCTGTTGCAGGGTTGTTTTAGTGGAGCTGCGGTGACCGCGGGAGGGGTCGATCGATATTTAAGTCGGGATTAAAATCGATTAGTGAGAAAGCGATACGTTGGAGGAGCGTGTTGAATTGGAAGGGTGGCGATTCGATCGCCAAGTGGAACGATGACGAACGATCCAGTCTAATAATGCTTTTTCAAAACCGATATCATGTCCGAGTTTTTCGCTCTCAATCCATTTGTGTCTGAGAATCTCTTCGCGCTCAGCCAAAAACTCTTGGTAAAGAGCGGAGTTCTTCAGTAATGTATCCCCTCTCTTAGGATTCTCGTTCATGGCATTGATATTAATGTCGAACAAGATAAGTAATACTCAAGTGGAATCAAGTAAAAATCGGCCATCAAGTTACAAAATATCTATTAATTTACTTGAAATCGATAAAAAGTCTTCGGAGCTTTTTAGTTTTGGATTTCTCAGGAGGATGGGGAGTCCATGATCACTCGCTTCACGGGTCTCCATCTCTAGGGGAATTTCCCCTAAGAGCGGAATTTCGTTTTTATCGGCCTCTCGTTTTCCGCCCCCCTCTCCAAAGATCGGATATTTTTTTCCGTTATCGGAGCAGAAGAAATAGCTCATGTTTTCGATGATCCCTAAGAGAGGAACATTTACTTTTTTAAACATCGTGAGTGCTTTACGAGCGTCGATGAGGGCGACTTCCTGAGGGGTCGTGACGACGATCGCTCCTGAGAGGGCGACGGTTTGAACAATCGTGAGTTGGATATCCCCTGTTCCTGGAGGGAGATCGAGGATGAGGATGTCGAGTTCACCCCATTCCACATTGCGCAGAAATTGTTGAGTGTAACGAGTGACCATCGGGCCGCGAAGAATTGCGGCGGAGTCTTCGTCGAGGAGGAAGCCCATACTCATGAGTTTGACTCCATGACGTTCGATGGGGAGAATTTTTTGGTGCTCGTTTGCGTAAGGGCGTTCGTTGGATCCGAACATGAGGGCGACACTGGGGCCGTAGATATCGCAATCGCAGAGTCCGACTTTTTTCCCTAACTTCGCAAGACCGCAGGCGAGGTTGGCGGCGACGGTTGATTTGCCGACCCCTCCTTTTCCGGAGGCGATGGCGATAATATGTTGAATCCCGGCGATTTTATTTTGGGGAAGTCCACCGGCCTCCATCGCCGATTGAAGTGGAGCGGCGACGGCAATATCGAGATCGACACTGGTGACTTCGGGTAGTTTCTGAAGGATTGCCGTGACCTCTTGATGGATTTGTTTGGGGATATTTTGATCGGCAGTGGTGATCTCGATTCGAATCTTAAGATCGCCTTCGGAGATTTCGATTTTTTTGACGAGTCCGAAAGAGATGATATCGCGGCTAAAGCCTGGGTATTTAATCTGTTTGAGGAGTTCGATGATTTGATTTTCCTGTAGTGCCATGGCGGAAAAGTAAGGCCGATTTTGAAATTCAAAAGAAAAAATAATGATTTTTATTAGAATCGATTCGATTTCCGTCTTGTTAAAGCCGACATCCCCGTGTGATATAAGGGATGTATGGATAAATTTGTGGTACATGGGGGAAACCCACTTCGTGGGAGTTTAAGAATTAGTGGATCAAAGAATTCAGCCTTGCCGATTTTAGCGGCGACCTTGTTGACTCCTGAACCGTGTATTATTCACAATGTTCCGAATCTGAGTGATATTCGATATATGTTGCAGATTTTGCAGCATTTAGGGGCAGAGGTCACTTTTGAGAACGGGACCGTTCGTGTGTGTGCGGCGAATATTCATTCTGAAACTTCTTATGATCTTGTGCGAAAGATGAGGGCTTCGATTTGTGTGTTAGGGCCATTACTCGCTCGGTTAGGTCGGGCGACAATCTCTCTTCCGGGGGGATGTGTCATTGGGGATCGTCCGATTGATCTTCATCTCAAGGGATTAGAAACTTTGGGGGCTCAGATTGAGGTGGAGGAGGGAAATGTGATTGCCTCTGCTCCTCGATTGATCGGCTCGGAAGTTTTTTTAGGAGGGAAGTTTGGATCGACGGTTTTAGGGACTGATAATATTATGATGGCGGCGACGCGAGCCAAAGGGGTGACCATTATTGAGAGTGCCGCCTGTGAACCAGAGGTTCGGGATCTGGCAGAGTTTTTAATCAAGATGGGGGCAAAGATTCAAGGTCAAGGGACGCGTCGAATTGAGATTGAGGGGGTTGATTTTTTACGTGGCGTTGAACATCATGTGATTCCGGATCGGATTGAGGCGGGAACTTTTATGGTGGGGGCTTTAATTTCCGGGGGGGATCTTCGTTTGACTCACTTGGCACCTGAGCATTTAGGAGCTGTGACGAACGCCTTGAAGCAGGCGGGGGCAGAGATTAAGATTGAAGGAAATGAGATGCAGATTCGGGCTACAGGCCCATTGAAGTCGATTGAGGTGATTACGGAGACCTATCCTGGGTTTCCGACCGATATGCAGGCGCAATTTTGTGCTTTGATGTCTGTAGTTCCGGGGATCAGTGTGATTGCTGAGAAAGTATTTCCGAATCGTTTTATGCATTTGAGTGAGTTAAAACGAATGGGAGCGAAGATCGATCTTGAGGGAAGCACGGCGATCATTCATGGAGTCGATCATCTTGGGGGGGCCCCTGTGATGGCTTCTGATCTACGAGCCTCTGCGGCGCTTGTGCTTGCAGGATTGGTGGCGAAGGGGGTGACGACGGTGAATCGGGTTTATCACATCGATCGCGGATATGAAAAAATTGATGAGAAGTTACGTTCGGTGGGGGCAGTGATCGAAAGACAAAAGGAATAAATCGGTTAAAGAGCGAGAGAAAGGATTTATGGTGAACGAAAAGATTTTCACTTCCATTTACATCGCATTGAATTCCGATTTATGTTTATTATAAAGAGAGAGGAATGATGAGAATCGCTGTTTATCCAGGAACCTTTGATCCGATTACAAAAGGACATCTTGATGTCTTAGAGCGAGCGCAACGACTTTTTGATAAAGTCGTGATTGCGGTGGCGGTGAATACGGGGAAGGCGCCGCTGTTTTCAGTCGAGGAGAGAGTTGAGTTAGCGAAGGAGTCGGTCAAGAGTTTAAAGAGTCCGTGTGAAGTGCTTTGCTTTGATGGATTGTTGGTTGATTTTGTTCAGTCTCAAGGCGCTTGTGCGATTATTCGTGGACTTCGTGCGGTCTCGGATTTTGAATTTGAATTTCAGATGGCGTTGATGAATCGAAAGCTTCGGCAAGAGGTGGAGACGATTTTTTTAATGCCTCGAGAAAGCTATACCTATTTGAGTAGTTCGATTATTCGTGAGGTGGCGAAATTAGGGGGAGATATTTCGAATTTTGTGACTCCCCATGTGGAGAGTGTTTTGAAAGAGAAATTTAAAAAGAATTAATCGCATGGATTTTTCCTCTCATCGGCTTTGGCTTTCCTACGTTTCTTATCCGGTCACGACCGCGGTTTATTTCGAACGGGCTTTTCGAAAGTTGATGAAAGTGACGACGTTAGGGCCTAAGATTGATGAGTTTGTGATTGAGAGTTGGAATCTTCAAAATATGAAGGTTCCTGTGGTTGATCATGATATTCCGTTGCCCTATGAATATGATCTGGAGTCGCTCTATCATCAAACTCCACTGGAGCTTCGACCGGATTGTTTCTTATGGATCGAATCGGTTTATGGTCATTTTCCAAGAAATATTGATAAACTTCCCTGTCCGCGAGTTTGTTACTTAATCGACTCTCATATTAATCTGACTTGGCACTTGGAATGGGCAAAGCAGTTTGATTTAGTCTTTATTGCTCAGCGAGAGTATGGTCCTTCCTTTCAGGCGGCGGGGGTTCAGAATGTTCATTGGCTTCCGTTGGGTTGTGATCCGGAGATTCATGGTCAGAAAGGAATTGGAAAAGAGTATGAGGTGGGATTTGTGGGGTCGATTGTGGAGGGGCATCCTCGGAGTGCTCTTTTAGAGAAAATAAAGGCCAAGTACGATTTACATGTGCAACGTTGTTTTTGGACGGAGATGGCGGAGGTTTTTTCTCGATCGAAAATTGTCTTTAATAATTGTGTTCGGCACGATTTGAATATGCGGGTTTTTGAGGCGATGGCCTCGGGCTCCTTTCTTTTGACAGATGATTCTGGGGTCGCCTCGGGTCAGGCAGAGCTATTTACAGCGGGAGAGGATCTGGGGGTTTACGATGCGACGACGTTGGTGGATCAAGTCGGCTATTATTTGAAAAATGAAGAGGAGCGAGAGCGGATCGCTCAATCGGGACGTGATAAAGTTTTGCGTGCGCATACGTATGGACATCGTGCCGAGGCTCTTCTGGAGGTCGTTTTTGGTCAAACCGTTTCGACTCCCGATGCACGGCAATGGAGAGACCGATCGTTGGGGGTAGCGGACTCTTATTTTTTAGGAGAAAATCCGTGGCGCGGAGCGATCCTCTCCTCGCGTCCTCAACGTTCATTTGTGATCCCTGTTCTCGATAAATCTCCAGCAAGTCCCTTTAATATCGAAACGTTGCTCAAAGATTTAGAGGCGGTTGAAGGAAACGTGATCGTCGTGTTTAATTCGGAGAAAATGGCCGCCACTTATGCCAAGCATCCACGAGTGACCTTATCGGCCACCTTAAGTCAAAATGTCGGGGTGGCACGGGCTTGGAACGTGGGAGTTCATCTGAGCGAAACACCGACGGTTTTTGTGATCAATGCCGACCTTCATTTTCGGCCTAAATCAATTCCCATTATTGAGCGCACCTTGCAACGAATTGAGCGGGCTGCGGTCGCCGGTCCGCAAGGGTCCTTTGTCAATTTCTTTGGATGTACCGATTATCAGTATTTTGATCGTGGAATGTCGAGTCGTCCCTTACAGGTTGATGCAATTTCCGGTTTTTTCTTTGCGGTAAAACGAGCTCATTTTGCAAGCGGAGATCTTCGGTTTGAGGATGATTATACTCCTTGTTATTTTGAGGAGTGGGATTTGGGACTTCAATGTCGGGAGAAAGCGTTGGAGTGTTGGATCGCTCCGACCACGGAATACGATCATGAGTGGAGTGGAACAATTAAAGCCAATAAAGTCGTTCGTTACTTTGATCATCAGGAATCGATTTTTGATATTCACGCTCGGAATACGAAGCGATTTCATGCAAAATGGCTGGAACGTTCGAAGCAGTTAGCGAATCCGAGATTATTGCTTTCTCGATATCCGGATTATCTCTTTTCGTTGGCTCAAGAGTCAGAGGGACGGGGCGATCTTCAGGGGGCGGAGAGTTTTCGACAGAAGGGCTCTCGGCTCATTGAACATTTTGATCGGTGCTTCGGAAAAAAGTAACATTTTAAAGCGTGACAGAGGGGGCGATTCCTAGTGTTTTCTCTTCGTGATTCTCAATTTAAATATTCTTAAAGTGACAGGGCTGCTTTGCGGCTTTGCGCTCTTTTATTTTTTCTCGATTCAAGAGACCCCGATCTACGATGAGACAGAGGGTCAGTATGCAGGGGCGGCTCGGGTGATGAGTTCCTATTTTGAGATTCCGACCAATAATGGAATCCCTCGGCTGCAAAAACCGCCGTTGACCTATTGGTTGATGAAATTTTCCTCAACTTGGATTGAGAATCAGGAATATGCGATGCGAGTTCCTTTTATTATTGCGTTATTGGCTCTCCTTTTAACGACTTACGGGATCGCTGTGGAGGTGATGGATTCAGATCGAGGAGTCGTGGCGATGGGATTGTTGGGCTTGAGTTTTGGGCTCTTTATTTTTGGAAGGATGGTGATGCCTGAGATCCTGATTTCCCTGTTTATTGCCTTGAGTTTTTGGGGTGCGATCCAGGCATTGAAGTCGAATTCTTTATCTTGCGGAGAGTGGTGGTGGAGCGTGACTTGGGGGATGATGGCACTTGGGTCCCTTGCCAAGGGATTTCACGGGCTCTTTTGGCCGCTTGCCGTTTTTGCTCTTGCGCGAGGATTCGATCTTTTTCAACGGGACCGTTGGAGAGGATTTTGGAAGGTGAGAAATTTGATTTTATTTTGTGCGATGACCATTCCTTGGTATTGCGTTGTCGAGTTGAAATACCCTGGTTTTATTTGGGATAATCTTTGGAATGAGCAGATGGGGCATAGTCTTGATTTCCGCTATCCGCTGACTTACTCTCGGGTCTCCTTGATTCATTTTTTATTGCAACATCTCTTTCTTCTTTTTCCAGTGATCTTATTCATCCCTCATGCGATCAAAAGTTTTGATCGAACCGAGGATCTTATTGGGCAAAGAGAGCTGAGAAAATTTTTATTACTGCTCCCTGGGGTCGTTTTGGCGACGACGATTTTTTCTGCCCGACAAGATTACTATACGATGTCCTCTTGGTTTGCAGTCTCGATTTTGGCAGTTTTCGGAATTCATTCGAGGGAGAGATCCGCTTGGATCTCCTTTCCCTTTTGGATTTTTTTAGGTTTAGGTTTTTTTCTTTTTATTTTAGGAGGGATTTGGAAAGGAAGTAACGGAGCTGCGTTTCGCTCCGATGCTACGGATCATCTTTTTTCGATCTTTTTTCAACTTCCTATTGAAATGCGACCGCTCTTTTTTCTGGCGGGAGGGACCTTGTTTTTTGGGGGGGTGATCGGTCTTTTGCTGATGCGTAGCGGGGGAAACTCATTTATTGTGTTCCCCTTGATGATTGCGATGTTCGGCCCATTATGGGGGGCCTCCCAAGGGGTGGTCATCCTTTCAGACTCCTTTTCATTGAAGAAAATGGCAGCGGTCATTCCCTCGATCCCTCATTCCTCGGTGGTGGTGGATGGGGCGGCTCCGTTGGCCTCAAGTCTTTTTTATTATTTAGATGAACCGATTCATTTTGTCAGAGCTAACGTTGAGGCAGAATTTGCGACTCGCCGCTATGGATTAGGGCGTGGGCAGTATTGGGAGTTGAAGGATTTGATGGCTCGTTGGAAATCGGAACAGAACCTGCTTTTGATTATTCATGAAAAAGATCGTGAATTTTGGAAAGCCGCCATGGGCGAGAATTTCGTTGAAGTCGTGAAGGGAAGAGCAGGGAGTCGAATTTTAATTAAGAACCATTCGTTATGAATTTTATGACTCTCTTTGAACTGTCCGAATGGATTCGGGTGTTTCTCGTCGATAATCTTTTAGCACGATTGTTTTTGATTATTGCATTGGGCTATGCGTTGGGGGATATCAACTGGGGTGGACGGTTTCGATTAGGGGTCTCTGCGGTTTTATTTGTCGGACTCGCATTTGGAGCCTGGGATGCACGGTTTGAGTTTCCTCCGATTATTTCTGGGCTAGGACTAGCGCTCTTTGTCTATTGTGTTGGTTTGGAGTCAGGTCCTGGTTTTTTTCAGAATTTCAAATCGAGTGGTTTAAAGTCGATCTTCGCATTAGTAGTCGGACTGAGTGCCGCTTTTGCAGTCTGTTGGTGCTTTTCCTATTTTTTCAAATTTGATCGGATGATCTGGGCCGGAGTTTTTTGTGGGTCACTGACCTCGACTCCGGCATTAGCCGCAGCAACCGAGACCCTTCGGGATCTAGGGGAGGGAACGAAAACGCAACGGTTAGTGCAGGGATTTGGGATTGCCTACCCGATTTCGGTGATCACGCTCCTTGTTTTTTTGGAGTTTTTAATGCGATGGAGAAAGGGGAAATCGATCTCTGGCAAACAGCCTAACTTTATTTATCCGGCGAAAACATTGCAAATTCTCAATCTTCCGAACGGATTTCCGGAATGGACGCCAGAAATCATCGAAAAGAACTTTGCGATTAAGGTGACTCGATATCAGTCGAACGGTGGAAAGATCACGCTGATGACGCAACCGAATTTGCCTTTGGATCTCGGCGCTTTTTTTGTTGCGGTGGGAACTCCAGCTCATATTTCGGCATTGGCGGATGCCGTTGGTAAAATCAGTGATATTGACCTGACCGCGGAGATGGAGGGATTTGAGGTTCATCGTTATCATGTTTCGAATTCACAGGTGGTTGAGATTCCGATCCGTGAATTGAAACTGGAAGTTTATGGGGCGATTATCACTCGGTTGAGACGTGGAGATATCGATCTTGAGGTTACTCCCGAGACGAAACTTCAACTGGGAGATCGAATTCGGGTGATTTCCTTGAAGGAAACGGAAAAAGAGACACGAAAACTCTTCGGAAATTCGATGAATAGCCTTTCTGAGAGTGGTTATGCGAGCTTTGGTTTAGGGATCGTTTTAGGGGTAATCGCAGGGATGATCCCCTTTTCTGTTATCGGAATTGAGGGAACCTTTAAATTAGGGACAACAGGGGGATGTTTGATGATGGGGCTTATCCTTGGCGCCTGGGGGCGATTTGGTAAAGTGATTTGGTTAATTCCTCAATCGAATAATATGGCCTTACGACAACTTGGGATTCTCTTTTTTTTAGCCAGTATTGGGGTTCAAGCGGGGGGAGGATTTATTGAAGTGGTGAAAACGGATGGAATTTCATTTCTCCTTCCAGTCGTGACCATTACGATCGTTGCCCATTCCGTGCTTTGTTTTGTTTTAAGGCGTTTTGGGTTTCGTTCCCCTGAGATGTGGGTCGGTTCCTGTTGTGGACTTCATACACAGCCAGCGGCGCTAGCTTTTGCGTCGCAAAAGATGGATCGAGGGCCCATTGCGGTTGCTTATGCGACTTTATTTCCGTTGGCCTTATTAATCAAAGTGATCATGGCACAGTTTTTTGTACGATTATTTGTTGGTCAAGGATAACGGGATCGATAGTGTTAGAAAACGATAAATGGAGAAAATCATGAGTGAAATAAAATCAAAAATAAACCCCGATTTTTTGGGATTAGGCTTTAGCAAAGTAGATCGCGATTTGTTTTTTCTTTTAGATTGTTTAGAAGAGGTTTTAACCGAGTGTGGAGAAAAGCATCTGGCCCGTTATCTTCCTTGGAAATCGGAGTTAGATCCCTCATCTGTTACCCGTTTTCCAGAGCGCGTGGGGCAGATTTATTCGATGGCATTTCAATTGCTGAACATGGTGGAGGAAAATGCCTCTGCTCAGACACGCCGCTTGCGGGAATCGACTTTGGGATTATTTGAGGAGCCGGGGTTATGGGGCTATGAACTTCGTCGTTCTAAAGAAGGGAAAGTGACCGAGGCGCAAATTCTTTCGGTATTATCCAATGTGAGAGTTGAAACGGTTTTAACAGCGCATCCTACAGAGGCGAAACGTTCCTCAGTACTCGAGCAGCACCGGGCGATTTATCAGCTCTTGGTGAAGCGAGAGAATTCGATGTGGACCCCTTTTGAACAGGAGCAGATCAAAGAAGAGGTGAAATCGGCTTTGGAACGGCTTTGGAGAACGGGGGAGATCTTGGTTCGTAAACCGGAGATTTCTGAAGAGCGCCGAAATGTGGTTCACTATTTAAAGAACGTTTTTCCGAAAGTCTTACCGATGTTAGATCTGCGGCTGATCCAAGCTTGGGGAAAAGCTGGATATTCTGTCGACTGTTTTAAAGACTGGAAAAATCTGCCGATGATCCAATTTGGGACTTGGGTAGGGGGTGATCGAGATGGTCATCCGTTTGTGACCGCAGAGGTGACCCGAGAGACCTTTAAGGAGCTCCGTTTAAATGCACTTTATGTGCTTCATCAACAGATGGATACGGTGATTGAACGCCTTAGTCTCTCGCATTTTGTTCAAAAGCCCTCTTTAGAGATGACAGCAGTGATTTCAAGAATGGCGGAGGAGAGTGGAGAACGAGGGGGACGTTTGTTGGGGGTCTATCCTGAAGAGCCGTGGAGACAGTTTGCCCTTTTGATTCAATCCAAGCTTCCTCTGGAACGAGTTAGTGGGAATCGAATTGAGATTTTGGAACGGGAGGGTTCTTATTCCTATCCGGAGCAAATGAGCAACGATCTTCGAGCTCTTTATCGCTCTTTAGTCGACGTAGGGGCGGGACGAGTAGCGGAATCGGATGTGCGTCCGGTTTTAAGGCTTTTAGAGGTCTTTGGATTTCATTCCGCTCAGCTCGACATTCGACAAAACAGTCAATTTCATGATCTTGCGTTAAGTCAATTGATGGAGGCTTCGGGGCTGAACGGAAAAGCTTTTTTAACATGGCCTGAGGCAAAGCGAGTGAAGTTTCTGAATGAAGAGCTTAAATCTCCACGTCCTTTCACCCATGGTGAGGGTTCGATTGGTAAAGAGGCTGATGCCGTCTTGAGTTGTTATCGAGTGCTCTTCGAACAAATTAAGTTAAATGGTCAGGAAGGAATCGGAGCCTTGATCGTGAGTATGACGAGACGACTTTCGGATTTGCTCGTGGTTTACGTCTTGGCTCGTGAGGCAGGATTAACGGAACATACGGAAGAGGGATTGCTCTGCAAATTGCCGGTCGTTCCGCTTTTTGAAACGGTTGATGATTTACGTGCGAGCGAAGAGATTGTGAAGCGCTACCTCGTTCATCCTGTGGTCTTGAGGAGTTTAAAATCGCAGTTATTAAAGGATAATAAATCTTCGGGAAGAACCCGCCCTTTGCCGAGTCAACAGATTATGATCGGTTATAGCGATAGTAATAAAGAAAGCGGGATTTTAGCGGCGCAATGGGAACTGCATCGTGCTCAGGAGCTGCTCACGCAAGCGGGACGAAAAGCGAAAGTAAACATTCGTTTCTTTCACGGACGCGGGGGGACGATTAGTCGTGGAGCCGGTCCAACGCATTGGTTTTTAGAGTCACTTCCTAAAAATTCGATCGAGGGAGATTTTCGGGTGACAGAACAAGGGGAGACGGTCGCTCAAAAATATGCCAATTTGATTACGGCGACTCATAACTTAGAATTACTCACCGCAGGGGCAACGGCGCAAACCGTTCGTCATCGATTTACCAAGTCAAGGAGCTATGGGTTGGATAAGACCTTGAATCGACTCTGTTTAAAGAGCCGAAAGGCTTTTCGTGATCTGTTAGAGATGGATGGATTTATGACCTTTTATGGTCAAGCGACGCCGATTGATGCGCTTGAGAACAGTAGTATTGGTTCACGTCCTTCACGAAGAACGGGGTCAAGAACGTTAGGCGATTTACGGGCCATTCCGTGGGTCTTTAGCTGGAACCAAGCCCGGTTTTATGTTCCCGGCTGGTATGGGGTGGGATCAGCCCTGCAAGAGCTTCACGATCATCATTCCGAGGAATTTAATAATCTGGTCGGGAATGTTCGAAATTGGGCTTTTTTAAATTATCTTTTGACGAATGTTGAAACGAGTATTTATAGTGCCGATCTTGAGATTATGACGGCTTACTCTGAACTTGTGAAAGAGGAGAAAGTACGGCGGGTTTTTATGAAAACGATTACGGAGGAGTATCAAAAGACTCAAGAAATGTTAGAAAAAGTTTTCGGAAAAACGTTTGCCGCCCGTAGACCTCGAATGGCAAAGACTTTGAAATTAAGAGCGGATGCGTTAAGGCTTCTTCATTATCAACAAATGAATCTGCTCGGTCGTTGGAGAGCCGCTGCTTTAGAACAAGATGAGGAGGCGACTCGTCGTTTACTCCCTCAGATCTTACTTTCAATTAATGCGATCGCCAGTGGCCTTGGGACGACGGGATAGCCTCTTTAATATCATGAATTCTGCTACTGAGTATTCCTCTGATTTAAACGCCGTTACAAAGGTTGTTTTTGATCGGTTTTTGTCTGATTTTCCCTTAATTTTTCTCTCTTGGGAGGGGATGATTCAGGAGATCAATCCGACGGCTTCTCTGCTTTTGGGCTACGGCTCCAAAGAGTCCATTGGAGGGAGTGTTCAAGATTATTTGCAGTTTTTAGGGGTTCCGATTAGAAGTTACAATCAAGCTCTTATTTTTGAGGCGTTAGTGAATCGTGAGGATTCGAGCGTTTTTCCAGCGCAAATTCATGTCATTCCGTATGCAGAAAATTGCTCTATTTTTATTTTAATTGATCTTTCGATTCGGAATCGTTTACGAGATCAGCTGTTTAAAGAAAAACATTTATTAAGTACGGTGATCAATGCCATTCAAGATCAGGTTTTTCTCTTAGATGAAAATAATCACTATCTTCTCAATAATAAGAGTCATTTACAGTTTTTAGGAGCGAGCAAGCAGGAAGAGATTGCGGGAAAGTCTTTGGACTGTTTTTATGATCCCACAATTTCTAAAAAGTTTATTGCCGATAATCAACTTTTGATTATGGGAGAGATTTCGGAGCTGAATCGAACTGTGGAACTTCATCCCGGGCAATGGTTCGAAATAAAAAAAACTCCTTTTAAAGATCCGTTAACAAAAAGTATAGTTGGGGTTGTTGGACTCGCTCGAGATGTGACGGAGAGAGTGAGGTCAGAAGAGAAACTACGTCAGGTTCAACGTTTAGAATCCATTGGAGTTCTCGCCGGGGGGATTGCTCATGATTTTAATAACCTCCTGACGGTCGTGGTCGGTTTAGCCGATACCGGTTCGATGATTCTGGAAAATATTTCAGTCAATCAACCACTCAAAGAGAATGACCTAAAAGAGATTAAAGAAACACTCGCAGATATTCGGCAAGCGGGTCAGCGAGCGGCGATCTTGACGCATAAGCTTCTTGCGGTAGGACGAAAACAGTTGGTGGAGATGAGGTCGTCTTTATTGAATGAAATTATTCAAGGCATGAGTTCAGTTCTTGCTGGGGCATTACGTGCGAGTGACTTTCCATTGGTTTCAATTCAATTGGATTACCAATTAGCGAATTCATTGCCTTCGATTTACGTCGATCGATCCCAACTTGAGCAGGTTCTTTTGAATTTAGTCGTCAATGCACGAGATGCCCTTTTAAAGGAGATAAAAGATCAAGCACGGGTTGATTTTTTACCCCGATTAACCATTAAGACTTTTTGCGATCTCGCACGCCAAGAGGTGATTCTTGAGGTCTCCGATAATGGCTGTGGGATGAGTGAAGAGACGAAGGCGAAAGTTTTTGATCCTTTTTTTACGACGAAAGAAATCGGTCGTGGAACGGGGCTGGGGCTCGCCTCTGTTTACGGCATTTTACAGCAATCCAAAGCAACGGTTCAAATCCATTCAGAGCTCCATCAAGGAACGACTTTTAAAATCGCTTTTCCGATCTGGACGGAGAGTGCCGAGGAGCAACCGAAAGAGCTCTCCTCTGAACAATATTTAGAAAAAAAGCACACGATTTTATACGCCGAAGATGATGTAGTGATTCGGACCTTGGTGAAAAGAAATTTAGAGATTAAAGGGTACCAAGTCATCATTGCAGAAGATGGGGAGACGGCGTGGGGTGAGTATCAGAAATCTCCGTACGAATACTCGCTTATTTTAACTGATTTGATGATGCCTAATATTAGCGGGATGGAGTTTATCTCCCGTGTTCAGCAATTAAATCATGAACAGAAGATTCTTTGTGTTTCCGGTTATACGAATGAAGATACCAAAGGACTTCCGATTTTGACAAAGCCTTTTACGATTCAAAAACTTTATCAGAAAATACAAGAGACGATCGGCTAAAAAAAATTTATCTTGTGAATCGAATACTCATGAGTCATTAATTTCTGAAATTATACTGGGGTCAGTCCAACACCTAACACAAAACTTGACATAAAATTGAGAAAGTTTAGAGGTGGAGGATGGCAAGAAAGCGACGTGTATTAAGGACGGGGATGATGTATCATGTGATGGGGCGAGGAAACGAGCGTAAAGTGATCTTTAAGGATGACACAGATCGGGAACTGTTTTTAAAGGTATGGGAAGAGGGGTTAGAGAAGTATGAGGGGATCTGTCAT
>CAMAQI010000038.1 GCA_945860255.1 Methylacidiphilum caldifontis | reverse complement strand
AGTCACTGGAATGATCTCCGCCACGCTTCACTTAGGGCAACCGCTCAAAGCGTGGAGATTTTTTGTCGGTCTTCGCCATTCTTGGCTAAGCCGTGAAATTCTTGCCTTCAGCCTCTATCTCCCCCTGCTCTTCCTCTACTCTTTTTGGCTTTGGACCCCAGAAATGAATTTCCTTCCCCCTGAACTCCCCTCCTTTCTCTTCAAATCCACAACAGGATTGATTCTCGGAGGAACAACGGTTTTGATCGGCCTCATTGCCGTGGGAACTTCGATCATGATTTATCACGATACGACAAAACCGCTCTGGAAATGGTCTCGTTCAGGGATCAAATTTTATGGAACCACTCTTCTCCTCGGACTGGCAGGGGTCGTGACCTCTTCATGGATCGAGAACTCGACCCGCACTGCGACTCATTCGTTTCTCGTCCAAGCCTGGATCATCACTGGATTTCTCAAGCTTCTCTTCGAAATCCAATTTCTCCGCCATGTGAAATCAAACTTATGGTCCCCGGATAAACGCTCGGCACTCCTCCAAATAAAAACCTTGAAATTTGAATCGGGGATTCGCTTTTTTCTCGGATTCATGGGAGGAATTCTGATTCCGTTATCTCTTTTGATTGCCCCTGAAAATGGCTCCTTATTCTGGCTTTCACTACACGGTTTCCTCTTTCTCACCGCTGGAGAACTCTTTGAACGATCGCTCTTTTTTAAATCGGTCTCATCCCCTAAAATGCCAGGAACTCCATAGGAAAAATATGTTTCAACCAGTTGTTGATTATCTTAAAAAGGAGATGACCCTTCGCTCTTGGAACGGGCCGTTCACGAAAGAACTTGTCCAACGCCCCGGTGATTTCGGATTAGGACAACTGCCAGACCGACTGAAACCAGATGCGACCACGACGATGATCTGTGGATTTTGCGCCACCGGATGTGGACTCAATATTCATCTCAAAAACGGGCAAGCAATCAACTTAACCGCCACCACCGATTATCCGGTAAATCTCGGCATGGCCTGCCCCAAGGGATGGGAGGCGCTCACCCCGTTGAATGCCCCCGATCGAGCGACTAAACCGCTTCTCCGGAATGCCTCAGGGGAGATGGAGGCGGTGAGTTGGGAGGTCGCGATTCAAACATTTGTCACTCGAATGAAGGAAATTCAAAAAAAGCACGGTAACGAATCGATCGCTTTTATGAGCACCGGCCAAATTCCTTTTGAGGAGATGGCCTTTCTCGGAGTCCTTTCCAAATTTGGAATGCAGCTGATCGACGGAGATGCCAATACTCGTCAATGTATGGCGACCTCGGTCACCGCCTACAAACAATCGTTCGGTTTCGATGCCCCTCCCTACACTTACCAAGATTTCGAAGAATCGGATGCCCTGATTTTTATCGGGGCGAATCCCTGTATCGCACACCCCATTATGTGGCAACGGGTCTGCCGGAATAAAAATAACCCTGAAATTGTGGTCATTGATCCTCGAAAAACTGAGACAGCGGTCTCAGCGACTGAGCACTTTGCCATTCAACCGAAGTCAGATCTGGTGCTGCTTTACGCCCTTGCAAATCTTCTCATTCAAAACGGGTGGATCAAAGAGGACTATATCGAGGCTCATACCACTGGTTTTGAAGGATTTAAAACCCACGTTGCGAAGTTTAACTTGGAGATGGCAAGCAAAGCAACGGGCATCGCTCCCGATCGGATTCTCCATCTTGCGAAAACGATCCATGAAAAGAAAAAGGTCTCTTTCTGGTGGACGATGGGGGTCAATCAAAGTCATGAGGCCACTCGCACTGCTCAGGCCATTATTAATCTCGCACTGATGACGGGGAATATCGGTCGTCCCGGAACAGGGGCTAACTCGATCACCGGTCAATGCAATGCCATGGGATCAAGGCTTTTTAGCAATACCACGAATTTACTCGGCGGCCACGATTTCCTCAACGCCGATCATCGCCATAAAATTGCGAAAATCATGAACATTCATGTCGACCGAATTCCTCAGCGAAACACGCTCGCTTTCGATCAGATTCTCGATCAAATCGATGCAGGCAAAATCAAGGCTCTCTGGCTCATCGCCACCAACTCCGCACACTCTTGGATCAATCAGAAACGGGTCGTCGAAACCTTCAAAAAACTGGACTTCGTTGTCGTTCAAGATATGTACCACAACACCGAATCCGCCCAACGCTCTCACTTGATCCTTCCGGCTGCAGGATGGGGAGAAAAAGAGGGATGCTTCATCAACTCCGAACGACGGATTGGGGTGATTAAAAACGTCCGAAAGGCTCCTGGGGAGGCACTCGCCGATTTTCATATCTTCCGTTTGATCGCACAAGGATGGGGTCTCGGAGAGATGTTCAAATCATGGACTCATCCTGAAGCGGCCTTTCAAATTCTCAAACAGGCCTCAGCGGGGCAACCGTGTGATATCACGGGCATTGAGGACTATGACCACATCGATCGAGAAGGGGGAATCCAATGGCCTCTTCCTCATGGAACAAAATTGGAAAGTAATCAACGGCGACTTTTTGCCGATGGCAAATACTTTACCCCCGAACAACGCGCAATTTTTCACTATGAAAATCCTCGTCCGATGGAGGAACCGACCGATAGCACCTATCCCTTTTTGCTTCTCACGGGTCGGGGAAACTCCTCGCAATGGCATACCGGATCACGAACGGAAAAATCGGCGGTCCTTCGTAAGCTTTCCCCTCGGGAATCGTACATCGAAATCAATCCGATGGATGCGTTAGAGTTTGAGATTAAAGATCAAGATTGGATCTCTGTCCAATCTCGCCGAGGAGAGGTCAAAGCCCGTGCCTTCTTGACTCAGACGGTTCAACGGGGACAACTCTTCATGCCGATGCATGACATCACAACGAATCAATTAACACACCAATCTTTTGATCCCTACTCCCGACAGCCCTCCTACAAATGCTGTGCCGTTCGTCTAAAATCTTAAAAAGATTTATCTAAGGGAATCGTTTTCTTTTTGTTGTTCCCGCCGAGAAAACGACTCTCCTCACGTTTTGAAGGAATCCAATCTTTTTTCGTTTGAACCTCATGATTACGAAAGTAAGAAACAAGTCCTATAAGTGATCCCGAAAGCATTAAAAACAAAATAAGAAGCACTCGATTCGACTCATGCTCTGGATAAATATTGAAGAGATATAAAAAAATTAAGAATGGCGTCGGAAAAGTCAGCGCACCTAAGGAGATCGACTGAAGCTGAAGAAAACGATTTCGTTTATTGGCTGACATGAAATTTCCTTAATCAGAGTGTATCTCATTCATAAATTTTAATCCAGCGGAATAAAGAATTCTTCACTTTTAGCGATGGCTAATTTTTCAGTTGCTGTAAACTCCTCATTTTGAGAGCTAAACGCCAATACATTTAAATGGGGAAAGCAGGAATTTAAAAACAAAAAATCCGGAATTCTTTTTCCTATTTTCCCTATGGAAAATGAATTTTCCGACTTTATTCCAAAAACGCTTATGAATACGCTATGATTTTTAGGACATTTATGTAAATCGTTTTTTAACTATTCTATGAAAAATGCAAGATACTCATTATGAGGAAGTTATATTTCTTCGTGAATTAGCCCCGACTTTTAGCTTTTCCAAACCGATCAACCCTTCACTCTCAAGCAATGCTCCCGTGGGACTCCGAAATCCGTAACTGCCTTGCCTATCTCGCAGTCGAAAAAAGCCATGCCCCAAGCACTCTGATTCTTAATGAACAATGCCTTCGCTCCTTTGTCCCTCACCTCTCCCCTTTGATTCAAAAATGGAGCGAGATTCAAACCGAGGATCTCGAGCGATCTCTGAAAGAACTTTCGAAAAAAAGAAACTCGGCGACGATCAAAAAATATGTCGTCGCTCTCAAACATTTCTTCCGATACCTCAAACAGGCGGAACTGATCTCCGTTGACCCCACTGAACCGCTCGAAATCCCTAAACTCGGACGCCATCTCCCCGAAACGCTGACTGAAATCGAGGTCGATCGACTTCTCTCGATCCCCTTTTCTCCAACCCCAGAAGGAGCACGGGATCACGCCTTTCTTGAACTTCTTTACTCCTCCGGACTACGCGTTCATGAAATGATTGGCGTTTCCTTAGAGTCGGTGGATCTGACGGAAAAAATGATCCGGGTCACTGGAAAAGGAAAAAAAGAGCGTCTCGTCCCTCTCGGCAGAAGAGCGATTGAGGCCCTCCATCATTATTTAGAATCGGCTCGTCCGAAACTCGCCAAACCGCAAAGCGGCTCCGCACTCTTTTTAACCCCACTAGGCACCCCGCTTACCCGTCAACAGGCCTGGAAAATGGTTCAACAATCGGCAAAAACAGCCGGAATCACGAAACCGGTCTACCCTCATTTACTTCGTCACTCCTTTGCCACTCATCTTCTCTCGCACGGAGCTGATTTAAGAGTTATCCAAGAGATGCTCGGTCATGCCAGTCTGGCGACGACTCAAATTTATACTCATATCGAATCCCAACGGCTTCGATCCGTCCACCAAAAGTTTCATCCCCGAGGCTGATCGCTCATCCCTTGTTTCCAAAACTTTTTAAATGCGGCATCCCAACTCCGTTGATGATGCACCGATTGAGAAAGCCTCACTCGCTCCTCGATGCTCGGAAGTCGATGAAGCCAATCGGCAACTCCTTGACTCCATAACGGTAAGTTTCTCGCAGGATAAACCGCTCCATGCTCCGGTTGAGTAATCAATTCCCGAGGCCCGCCGATATCCGAGACGATGGTCGGTAATCCCGCAGCCATCGCTTCGATGACGACATTGCCAAAGGTATCCGTCGTACTCGGAAAAAGAAAAAGATCCGAGGAGGCATAAGCCACTCCGAGCTCAAATCCAGTTAAGACCCCGGTAAAAATAGCCTCCGGCAAAAGAGCCGCCATCTCTGCGCGATAAGGTCCATCCCCAACAATGGCCAACGTAAAGCGCTCCCCTTTTTTCTTTAAATCTAAAGCGACCTCAGTCAAAAACGCTAACTCCTTCTCCTTGGAGACACGACCGACAAAGAGAAGCACAGGCCCCTGAGCCCCCTTCTCCTTCCAATAACGTTCGTTGCGATGCTTCGGATTAAATAACTCCGTATCGAGTCCGCGAGGGAGAATCTCCAACCGATCCTCGGCAATCCCCCTCTCTCGCCAACATTGTCGATAAAAATGGGAGTTTGAATAGATCAGATCAAACTGACCATAGAACCACTGCATGTAGCTCCAAATCATCGATTCCACAAAACGATCGTCACTCAAAAATCGGGCATACTGGGGGAAATCAGTGTGATAAATCCCACTCATTCTCAATCCCAAAAGTTTCCCCGCAGCCAAAGCGGTCAACCCCACGGGCCCTGGGGTGCTAATAATGAGTTCGGTAAATCCCTCTTGATGAATATAATCGATCATCTCCAACACCGGTGGAAAACTCATCTTCAAAAGTTTATACTCCGGAATCTCAAACTCTCCAATCGGTTCAAAATTCTTAATCGGCAACCCTTGAATCGTCATCTCCGAACGTGAGGTGACCACCGTCAATTGATACCCCTGCTCTTGAGCCGCTTTTGCCATCGCACAGATCGTTCTGGCGACTCCATTCACATCTTCCAAAGTGTCGGTAAACCAAGCGCGCTTGTTATTTTGCAGGGACTCAGGGATCTTTCCGATGATCCGCGCTGAGCTCTCTTCAAGTAACTTTCGGTCCGGACGATGATGCGAAAATGAGATTAAATAAGGCATCAAAAGCCCCCAGGCCGGAATCAAACCGGTGATGCTTTGCAAGGCATCCACTAACTTTCCCTCCTCCATTCGACGAATAAACTGGGTGGTCAATCGATACCCCATCTGATTCGTCATAAAGGAGGCCATTCGGAACGATCTCCGTTCGACACTCTTCTCCGTCGCAATAATGCGATCGAGTGACTCTCCCACTTGTGCATCCATCACAAAATTGGTGATCTCGCGGGTCAATGTCGATTCCCCCGGCTTCATAAAATCGAAGGCCTGCCCAGTTCGCACCGCTTCGGCAAAATGACCGATTTTTTCACGAAAGGAAAAAGAGGTCGGATTTTTACCGGCCAAAAATCGCTCCGCCATCGTTCGCATCAACTTTGCGGCTAACGGAGCGGTTTTCTGAAGTCGCTCCAAAGCATACTTCAAAACAATATGATAAAAACCGGTCGAAAGCTGGAGCGGATCTCCACGCAATCCCGCCGGCTTCGCTCTTCCCTTCGCGATCCCTTCAAAAAACTCCGCAACGGTTGCCCCCCCGGGAATATCGGTATACGCCTTTCCTACATATAAACCGGCATGATCGTCGGATCCCCCGACAAAAAATTTCTGATGCGCTTGTGGGGAATAAGGCTCAATCCCCTGTCGCTTCGCCATGAGCAAAATCTTTTCCGGAGTCAACGACTGCAAACAAGCAATCGCCACCTGTTGCGCCAATGGCTCTCGATTCGCATTCACCGCCTCAAAGGTCGAAAAAAGCAAAATTAATTTTTCAAAATGATCGACCGTCAACATCTCATTGATTCGCGTCAACGGATGAGTCACCGCATGCGGAATTCGACTCTCGCGCAGATAAACCGCAAGGGCAAAAATATCGGGGCGGAGACGCTGAATCTCCTCGTGCTGCAAAGGGGTGATATTCCAGATCAAAAGATGAATCTTACAACCATCCGGAAAATAGGTCGTCACCTCTTCGCTGATAAAAACATCGGGGTGATGCAAAATCTCCAAACACCCCTCAATTCGATTATGATCCGTGATCGTTTTAAACGTCATCCCTGCGGCGTGTAACTTTTGATAAAGCTCCTCAGGCTCACTATAACTTTGAGGAACCCCTAGTTTTCGTAAAATCCACTCACTCGGACGATCGGAATAACGGGAATGCAAATGTAAATCAATTTTAGCCACTTCTTCGCTCCTGTGATAATCGCTATTTTATCTGAAAATAGTCTCTTTTACTTCCGTCCGAATGATACAGTCCAAATCAAGAAAGCAGTAAAAAAGATTAAAGTCATCTCCTTTTTACAAATCAATCTTCAAACCCATCTTGAACCACCGAACACACGGAAGTTCACAGAAATTGAAACCGCGGATGGACACGGATGAACACGGATTTTCAGGGATTTACATAAAAGAAGAACTTCACCCTCTGGGTGAATAAAAAAAAGAAACTCCATTTTCATAACCTCCTCAATCCGTGATATCTGTGTTATCCGTGGTTAAATCATCTGCGGTTTTTAGGTTGAAGAGATCGTTTTTCTCATTGGTTTGAATTACGATCGAGATCGGAATTTGCACTGTTTTGGGATTGGGGATTTAATCTATCAGGCCTTTCTCAATGAGTGAGGATCAGTGAAGATAAGTGGTTTCAATCGAATTTTATAACCTTGGCGAAATCCTGCCCCGAGTTTTGTGTCGGGGTTGTCTTTAACTTGGCGGTTAACCCTCTCTTTCTCAGTGTCTCAGCGCAAGGAACTCTCCTGCATTTTAAATGAATTTAAGCGATTCGGCTTTCCTCGCTTCTCCCCAAAAGTTTCTCCTGATACTCACCATAAGTCACCGGTTGATACCCCATCCGAACCGCCTGCCGGATCATCGTCATGACTTGACCCCAGATGAACGGATAATCCACATCCAAAGGGTGCAAACTGACCCGAAAATCGATCCCCTGCGAAAGAAAGGTTTGAAAACGGAAACCGTTCCAAACCAACGAACTCTGCCGCCTCCACCAAGCCCGAGAACTCCAACAAAGGGTCGGAATTCGATGCAAGGAAGTTTTCGATCCCCCTTTTAAATTTAAAATCCCTTCATAAACCACCGAATAATCAAAACCCGCAGAGGACAAACAATCGACTAATCCCGAATGAATCAACCAAGCCGGAGCAATAAATCCTCGAGTTCTCCAGCCCTGAAGCTCAAAGCTCTCTCTCCCTTTTTTCCATCGCTCCCGTGATTCTGCCTCCGATAAGGAGTAGAACTCCGCCTCCTGATTCGTATACAAACGAGTCCAAAAAAGATCTCCGAGCGACTCCCTTTGCCCCTGACGATCATGATAAAAACCGTGTAAAATCAGTTCATCCCCAGAGGCCTGTTGCTCCCCCAACCACTGAGATAAGGCAGGATCATGAAAAGAAGAGGCCCCATGATGAAACTCCGGAACCACTAAATGAGAAAGCGAACGAATCCCCGCCTGATTTAAATCAAAACGTTGCCGTTGAATCTGCTCCCGACTACCAGGATGTACATCATGCAACGAAACGATTAAACGAGGTGGATGACCCATAAGAATTGAAAATCTAATCAGCTCGACGGTAAAAACCAGAACAAATCATCGGCTACAAGATCCCCGATTCAATTTCATTCAAATAAATAAACTCAGGGGCCTTCACCCCCGCCTCCTCGCGAATCTTGACCAGTCGCGGAGATTCGAAAAAAGATTTTGCCTTATCGATCGAACTCCAGAGCGAAAAATGAACGATTTTATTTGAATTATTTTGATAAGAAAGAACCTGATAAGAGAGCTCTCCCGCCTCCTTTCGGATAGCGGCAGCCCCATCAAAGATTTTTTTCCAAGCGGGATATTCTTCGACCTCGTGAATAATCAGAACGTATTGAGACATCGTCCATCAAGTTGAGGTGAGATTTGAAATTAATCAACTTAATCTTGAGTAGCCGAAAACATCTCTGAGATAGACCAAGAAAAAGAAAACGGGCTAAGTTTAGTGGAATAGCGGAAATTTATCGTCTTTGGGGTATTTTTTTCGTTCCTTTCGACGTTTTTAAAAAACATTGTTTCCAGTGTAAAAATTGTCATTAATGAGTCATGCGTTCATCTGCCGACAAACTTCACTACACAATGGATTCTACGGAATTGATCGGTGTCTAAATATTCTTATGACTTCTTCGAAAATTCCTTACGACTTTCCATCTGATGCCCGGAGCTCAGTCGTCCGAGAGGAGCACATTGAGGATGCTTTCATCCGCAAGCTGCGTGACCTTAAATACACCGACCGTCCTGACATCCACGACCGTGCCTCGCTGGAAAAGAACTTCCGTGAAAAATTCGAGGCTCTCAATCGCGTTACCCTAACCGAAGGCGAATTTTCGCGCCTCCTTGAAGAGATCGTAACCCCGGATGTCTTTACCGCCGCCAAGATCCTCCGGGCAATGAACAGCTTCACCCGCGATGACGGAACGCCGCTTAACTACACCTTGGTCAATATCAAGGACTGGTGCAAAAACACCTTCGAGGTTGTTCATCAACTTCGCATGAATACCGACTACAGCCATCACCGCTACGACGTCATCCTCCTCATTAACGGCGTGCCGGTCGTGCAGGTGGAACTGAAGACCCTCACGGTGAACCCACGTCGTGCAATGGAGCAGATCGTCGATTATAAAAACGACCCCGGTAACGGTTACTCCAAGACCCTCCTCTGCTTTCTCCAACTCTTCATCGTCAGTAACCGAACCAACACCTACTTCTTCGCCAACAATAACGCCCGCCACTTTGCCTTCAATCAAGATGAGCGATTCCTGCCTATTTATCAGTTCGCCAGCGAGGACAATAAAAAAATCACTCATCTCGACGACTTTGCCCAGACATTTCTCGTCAAATGTACCCTCGGCCAGATGATTAGCCGCTACATGGTGCTTATCTCCAGTGAACAAAAGCTCCTGATGATGCGCCCGTATCAAATCTATGCGGTGAAGGCCATTGTCGAGTGTATCCGCGATAACAACGGAAACGGTTATATCTGGCATACCACGGGCAGCGGCAAGACGCTTACTTCGTTTAAAGCCTCCACACTTCTTAAGGACAATCCTGACATCGAGAAATGTCTTTTTGTCGTGGATCGTAAGGATCTCGACCGCCAGACGCGCGAGGAGTTCAATAAGTTCCAGGAAGGCTGCGTGGAGGAGAATACCAACACCGCCACCCTCGTTCGCCGTCTCCTCTCTGAGGACTACGCTGACAAAGTCATCGTCACCACCATCCAGAAGCTTGGCATTGCCCTCGATGGCGCGAATAAGCGAAACTATAAAGAGCAGTTGGAGCCACTGCGAAATAAGCGTATCGTCTTCATCTTCGACGAGTGCCACCGCTCTCAGTTCGGCGAAAATCACAAGGCCATCAAAGAGTTCTTCCCCAACTCACAGCTCTTCGGCTTTACCGGCACGCCCATCTTTGAGGAAAACGCCAGTCGGGTGAAGATCGAGGAGGAGCAGGCCTCCATGCGAACGACGGTCGAACTTTTTCAGAAGCAGCTTCACGCCTACACCATCACCCACGCCATCGAGGATGCCAACGTCCTTCGTTTCCATGTCGATTACTTCAAGCCGAACGAGGAAAAAGGAAAATATCCGCCCCAATCAGGAGAAGTCCTCGCGAAGCGCGCTATCGTTGAGGCCATTCTCGCCAAGCACGATGCTGCCACGGGTGGACGCCGATTTAATGCGCTGCTCGCCACCGCCTCCATTAATGACGCCATCGAATATCAAGGTCTCTTTGCGATCCTCCAAGCGGAGAAACAAGTCTCTGACCCTGACTTCAAGCCGCTGAATATCGCCTGCGTCTTTTCCCCACCCGCAGAAGGGGACAAGGACGTGCAACAGATTCAGGAAGATCTGCCTCAGGAAAAAGAGGACAACGCCGTCGAGCCCGAGAAGAAAAAGGAAGCGCTCAAAGCCATCCTCACGGATTACAATTCCCGCTACGGCTCCAATCACACCGTCAGCGAGTTTGATCTCTACTATCAGGACGTGCAGAAGCGCATCAAAGATCAGCAGTGGCCCAACGCGGATTTCCCTCACGCGCAGAAGATCGACATCACCATCGTGGTGGACATGCTCCTCACCGGCTTCGATTCCAAATACCTGAACACACTCTATGTGGACAAGCACCTTAAGCACCACGGCTTGATCCAGGCCTTCTCCCGCACCAATCGCGTCCTCAATGGCACCAAGCCTTACGGCAACATCCTCGATTTTCGCCAACAACAAGAGGCCGTGGATGCCGCCATCGCTCTCTTCTCCGGGGAGAAGACCGGCGAACAGGCGCGGGAAATCTGGCTGGTGGAGAAAGCCCCCGTGGTCATCCAGAAGCTGGAGACTGCCGTGCAGAAGCTCGATGCCTTCATGAAATCTCAGGGTCTCGACTGCACCCCCTCTGCCGTGGTGAATCTGAAGGGCGATGCTGCCAAAACGGTCTTCATCGAACGGTTCAAGGAAATCCAGCGGCTCAAGACCCAGCTCGACCAATACACCGACCTCACCGAGGAGAATAAAAAAGGGATTCAGACCATTCTCACGGAGGAAAACTTACGTAGCTTCCGTGGCACCTATCTGGAGATTGCCCAGCGGCTCAAGGAACAGCGAGGCAAGAGCGCGAACAAACCGGGTACCGAAACACCTTCCGATCAGATCGACTTTGAGTTCGTCCTCTTTGCCTCGGCCGTCATTGATTACGACTACATCATGGGCCTTATCGCCAAGTTCTCCGCAAAAGGCCCCGGTAAGTCGAAGATGACACGGGAGCAACTTATCGGTCTCATCGGTTCCGATGCCAAGTTCATGGACGAGCGAGAAGAGATCGCCGCCTACATCGCCACCCTCAAGGCCGGCGAAGGCCTCAGCGAAACCACGATCCGCGAGGGTTATCAGCGTTTCAAAGCCGATAAGCAGGCCACGGAACTCGCCGATATCGCCCAGCGCCACGGCCTCGCCCCCTTAACCCTGCAAGCCTTCGTGGATGGCATCTTCCAGCGCATGATCTTCGATGGCGAACACCTCAGCGATCTCATGGCCCCACTCGGTCTCGGTTGGAAAGCCCGCAGCCAGGCCGAACTCGCCCTAATGGCCGAGCTCACTCCGCTTTTTCGTAAACGCGCTCAAGACCGCGACATCTCTGGACTCAATGCGTATGAGCAATAAAGCGGCCAGAAAACAGGACGACAAACTCGCGCTGACGCCGAAACTGCGGTTTCCGGAGTTTCGGGATGCTGGTGAGTGGACCACCGAAACTCTCGGTTCGGTCGCGAAAATCAGCACGGAGAAAGTCGGGAAGAACACCTGCATTCCCATGAGCATAACCTCTGGCCTTGGTTTGGTCAGCCAGATGGAAAAGTTCGGGCGGATCATCGCCGGAAATTCCTATGCCAATTACCTCCTGCTAAAGAAGAACGACTTCGCCTACAACAAAAGCGCCACCAAGGAGTATCCCGAAGGCTTCATCGCGTTGTATTCTGGCGACGAGCTTGCCGCTGTGCCTAACAGCATTTTCACCTGTTTCCGCATTAAGGGTGATTCGCCAGTTCCCCAATATCTGAACTATCTGCTACTGGGTAATTTGCACGGACGGTGGTTACGTAATTTTATCGAGGTCGGTGCTCGCGCTCACGGCTCGTTGAGCATCGACGAGGACGATTTACTCGCTTTGCCCGTGCCGCTCCCGAGTGGACAAACGTCTCTCCCCGAACAACAAAAAATCGCCGATTGCCTGAGTTCGGTGGACGAGCTGATCTCCGCCCAAGCCCGGAAAGTGGACGCGCTCAAGACCCATAAAAAAGGGCTGATGCAGCAGCTTTTCCCCCGCGAAGGCGAAACCCAACCCCGCCTCCGCTTCCCAGAATTCGAAAATGATGGGGAGTGGGAGCCAAAGACGTTGGTTGACGTTTGCAGAATGCAAGCAGGGAAATTCGTGTCTGCAGCCGACATCAAAGAAAAGAACGAGGGCGAATTGTTCCCCTGCTACGGCGGGAACGGCTTGAGGGGATTCACCTCGACACATACGAATGACGGGGTTTATCCCCTGATTGGTCGCCAAGGGGCACTTTGCGGAAACGTAAAACTCGCTTCCGGTCGGTTTCACGCCACGGAACACGCTGTCGTTGCCACTCCAAACCAAGGCGTTGACGAGGTCTATCTCTATTACCTGCTCGACTTGCTGAACCTGAATCGTTTCGCGACAGGGCAAGCGCAGCCTGGCTTGTCGGTCGATGTGTTGGAAAAGGTTCCGGTGGCGATCCCCCATAACGAGAGCGAACAACAACGCATCGCCACATGCCTGAGCAGCCTCGACGACCTCATCGCCGCGCAAACCCAAAAGCTCGAAGCCCTTAAGACCCACAAGAAAGGGCTGATGCAGCAGCTTTTCCCATCCCCGAAGGAGCTTGACGCATGATCACAAAGATCAACCGACTAGCCAACTTTGGAAATTTTCGGCAATTTCAGTGGGGGAACAACACTCCATTCACAAAGTACAATCTCATCTACGGTTGGAACTATTCCGGAAAGACCACGCTCTCGCGTCTTTTTCAGAGCCTAGCGGAGCCAAGTCAGCTCGCTCAATGGCAGGGCTGTCAGTTTGAAGTTGAGATTCAAGGCGGGACGAGATTGACGGAAACCAATCTTGCAAACACTCCGTGCATTAAAGTCTTCAACCGCGACTTCATTAAAAGCAACTTCCAACAAGAATACGAAGCCCCTGCCGTATTCATTGTCGGAGGTAATACCATTCACTTACGCAATCGCATCAGTCGCCTCAATGCACACGAGGCCAAAATAAACACCATCAAGGTTACGTTCAGCGCAAGCCACCAACAACTCCGAAAAGAACTCGATTCACTCGGAACAACGCATGCCAGTTCTGTCGCCACGATTACAGGCGACAAAACCTATAACCGCACGAAACTGACTGCTGAAATAGATCGAATCAAATCAACACCCGGTAGTTTTATCCTTACAGAGGAAGAGCTGCAAGCCAAGGTGTCGCTTCTGAGGAGCACTCAAGATTGGAAGGATATCAAATTGGTGACTAACTTGTCGGAAAACATCGAGGCATTACGCCAGAATCTCTCTGTTATGATGCACAAGACGGCATCGAACGAGGCCATCACCAAACTTAAAGAAAATCGCGACCTGGAATCTTGGATTCGCACAGGCCTGTCTCACCACACAGACTTCTCGCAGTGCGAGTTCTGTGGTTCCTCAATCCCTGCCGAACGCCTAGCGACTTTGCAACGACACTTTTCTAAAGCCTATGAAGATTTAACATCGGAAGTAGCGTCCAAATGAACTACGCTTAAAGAAACAGAGTTGTCCATCGCCCTCCCTGACGAACGTGATTTCATGCCCGACCTTAGGGCACAGTTTGTTGTCTTAAAAACTAGTATCGCAGATTGGATCACTTGGGCAAAAGCTGTGACTGGAGAACTCACAATACTTGTTAAACAAAAGCAAATAGCCCTTGAAACACCACTCGATTGCATTGTGGACACCAGTCGCACTTCTGAAGTTGATCAAATCGTCGTGGAGATCAACGCGCTTGTCACGACGCACAATCAAAAGCGCACCCAGATTGATAGAGAGAAGAGGACGGCCAAGGAAGCAATCGAAAAACATCAAGCTGCAAGCTTTTATCTGAACAACAATATCCCAGCTAGAGAGTCCGCAGTTCAAACTGCAACAGATAAAATTAGTAAGTCCGAAGGTCTTCTAACGAACATCGCAGGCAAGAAGAGCGAAATCGAAGCACAGATCCAGGAGCAATCTGTCGCAGCGCAAAAGATAAACGAGACGGTCCAGTTTCTTTTGCCCGACAATAACATCTCAGTTGCTGAAATCGTGGGAGGCTCATTTGAGTTTCGGCGCGATGCTTTACCAGCCAACAACCTTAGCGAAGGCGAGAAAACTGCCGTCACCTTTGCCTATTTCCTCGCCACACTTGAGAACAATGGCGCATCACTAAATCAAACTATTGTTTTTCTCGACGATCCGATTTCCAGCCTCGATTCAAACCACATCTACGCCATTTATGCATTAATCACTAGGCAGTTGGAGCCCTGCTTGCAGGTTTTTGTTTCGACTCACAACGGCGAGCTTTACACTCTGCTCAAGGATCATTGGTTTCAGGCAAGACAACAATTCACGAACAACCCCGACGCTTGCTCCTATTACACACGGCGATACCTAGATAGCACCAGCCACCGATGGCACTCTGTGCTGGAGGATACACCAGTTCTTCTTCGGAAATACAAATCGGAGTACCAGTTCATATTCGATCAGCTACACAAGTTCTCGTCTGCACAATTACCATCGCCCCATGAAGCCTATACTGCTCCTAACTTACTCCGTAAGTTGCTTGAAGCATACCTTGGTTTCCAAAAGCCCTGTGTCTCTAAATGGTCTATGAAGCTGGATTTGCTATTTGATACTGAGATCGACCGGACAGAAATTCAGAAGTTCGCTGACGATGCATCGCACTTGCAAGGCTTGAATCGGGCGCTTCAACAGCCCGATTTCGTCTCTAATGCTCAGAGTAATGTCCGAAAGGTCATACAGGCACTAAAAGCCAAAGACCTTCCTCACTACACATCCATGTGCACCGTCATCGGTGTTACTCCATAATAGTAGCCATGACCAACCTCATTTTCTACACCAATAAAGACGAATGGAGCCAGATCAAGCTGCGAGCAAAAGACCAAATCGTCTGGCTGACACATAAGGAAATGACAAACGTATGAACCCCTCCAGTGCCATAAGCGAGAGCTGATGCAGCAACTGTTTCCATCCAGGGAGGGGCTACTGATTTATGAATAAAGAACTCATTATCCAAATGCAAAATCAGTTCGACGAACTGACAAAACCCCACCCCGACGAACCCTCGGTAGAATTCTGGTTTGCACGGGACTTGCAGGAACCGCTCGGCTACGCCCGCTGGGAGAATTTCCAGACCGCCATTCATCGCGCGATAGAGTCCTGCAAGACAACGGGTTACGAGGTTGTACATCATTTTCGTGGCGTCACGAAATTGATCACCCACGGAAAGGGAGGCCAGCGTGAAGTCGAGGATTTCATGCTGACTCGTTATGCCTGCTACCTGATAGCCCAAAACGGGGATCCGCGAAAGGAGCCAATTGCCTTTGCCCAGAGCTACTTTGCTGTTCAGACCCGTAAACAGGAATTGATCGAGGAACGAATGAAGCTCCTGAGTCGGATGGAAGCCCGGGAAAAGCTGCGAGCCTCCGAAAGAGCGCTGTCGGACAATATTTTTGAACGTGGTGTTGACGATGCGGGTTTTGGTCGTATTCGCTCGATGGGAGATGCCGCTCTTTTCGGGGGTCACACCACACAGGCGATGAAGGATAAGTTTGGCATCACCCAGTCCCGTCCGTTAGCTGACTTTTTACCGACTTTGACAATTGCCGCCAAAAATTTAGCGACGGAGATGACAAACCACAACGTTCAGCAGTCCGACCTCCACGGGGAATTGGATATTTCAAAGGAGCATGTTCAAAACAACAAGAGTGTACGCCAGATGCTGGGTCAGCGTGGCATCCAACCAGAAGCTCTGCCTCCCGAAGAAGATATCAAAAAACTGGAACGCCGCGTGAAATCCGACGTAAAGAAACTGGAAAAACAAGCGGGAAGACTGCCAAATCCCCAATCTGAAGAATAAGTCACTCTCGTTTCGTTGCCGGTTACGGAACTTAGAGGAAGTCTATAAGCCAGTAGTGGACGCATGGGCGAAATATGATAATGTTGGGGAAAATCCAAAGCTGTT
This sequence comes from Methylacidiphilum caldifontis, assembly GCA_945860255.1. Lineage (GTDB taxonomy): Bacteria > Verrucomicrobiota > Verrucomicrobiia > Methylacidiphilales > CAMAQI01 > CAMAQI01. The sequence goes on along the minus strand of CAMAQI010000038.1, from coordinate 352 downwards.
GGAATGGGGGGAAAACCAATGAAAATCAAAAATATTCGTGAAGCTAAAAATCCTGATCTTCGTAACGCCACGGTCGCCCTTCGCCGTGCCGCGAAAGTGGCGCGCCAAACCGCCATTGAAACCAATACCCATCTCGTTGTTATGAAAAATGGAAAGCTCACCCGGCTCTCCGCTCGTGTGCTGCGTTCCTCCATTCCGTAAGATCATGACCGACCAAAATCAAAAACAACTGGGCAGTACGCTCTGGAGCATCGCCGATCAACTTCGCGGGGCAATGGATGCGGATGATTTCCGCGATTACATGCTTTCCTTCCTCTTCTTGCGCTACCTTTCGGACAACTACGAGACGGCA
>CAMAQI010000037.1 GCA_945860255.1 Methylacidiphilum caldifontis | reverse complement strand
CCAATAATGGAAAAACCTCGATCTTAAAGAGGTTTGAATCGCTTCACCCTCTACTCGATAATCTCGAAAGCGATGCAGCCATTGCCCCCATTATTTCAGTTTCAGCCCCGCCTATCCCGGATGAATCTGGTTTTTATGACGCCATCCTTCATAAATTTGCTACCCCGGTACGTCCTAAAGATCATCCCAGAAACAAAAGATTCCAAGTCATCCAGATTCTTAAGCATGTAGGTACGAAAGTATTAATCGTGGATGAAATTCAAGATCTTTTGGCGGGAGATTCCCGTAAACAGATGAGCCTTCTTAATGTGATTAAGCATTTAGGGAACGAGCTTCAAATTCCTATCGTGGCAGCGGGAATTCAATCAGCGCTCAATGCAATTCAAGTTGATGCACAACTCGCCAATCGTTTTGAACCCATTGCTCTTTCCAGATGGGAGTTTAACGATGAATTTCGATCCCTGCTTGCAAGTTTTGAGCGAATTATACCATTAAGAAAACCGTCTTCACTTCCATCTGAAAAATTGGCTAAGAAAATATTCTTCATGAGTGAGGGAACGATTGGAGAAGTCGCCACTGTACTTGAAAAGGCTTCAGAAATCGCCATTCAAGAAGGAGAAGAAAAAATTACCTCTAAAATTTTGGATGATATTGAATGGATAATCCCATCCGAGAGAAGAAGAAAAGTGGAACTCTCAATCCAGTAATTGATCCGCTTAATGAAAGGCCGTGGCCTATTCATTTAAAACCGCGAGAGGACGAACTTCTTTCCTCCTGGCTCGTGAGGCTTGCTATAGCTCACGGATTAAAACTTCATTCATTTTGTAGGTTAGTATGGGGAAGTAATAAACAGATCTGGAACCGTGATATTGATAGATTTGTTGATGACCAAATTCTCCAAACACTTTCTTTAAGAACAGCCACTCCCATAGAACGAGTTAAAAAAACAATGCTTTCCGAATATGAAGGAAAGCTTTTTGAAAATCATAATCCCTTTGGGAATACCCCCTTTATCATGCCTCTGGGCGTTTACCATCGGATCCGCTTAAACAAGGGGCTTCAATTTTGTAGTGAGTGTCTTCGGGAGTCTGCTCATTATAAGCGTCAGTGGCGTCTTTCGTTCTGTGTTCTTTGTTTGAAGCATAATGTGTTTTTACGTGATTGTTGTCCAAAATGTAGGAGTCCCATTAATTTCCATCGAAATGAACTTGGGAAAAAATCAAAAATTACGGATCGCCCTCCCGTTTTTTGCTATATGTGTGAGTTCGATTTAAGAGAGTCAACTTCGCCTCTTTGTTCAGAAAGTATTTTAAAATGTCTTTTCCATTTTCAATATAAATTATTGGAAGGAGTTGAAACCGGAAAAGTCGACATTCTTGGCCATGGTCCCGTATGGATTCATCTGTATGCTCAAGTAATAGGACAACTGTCTAAATTATGCTCTGTCTGCTCAAGCTCAAAAAGACTGAGATTAGAACTTAATTGTTTACTTCCTCTTTTTGAATTTACTGAAAAAACTTATGCAAAAGGAACTATGCTGGAGTCATTTAATATTCAAAAACGGATAAATGCTTACTATTGGACCAGCCATTTATTGGAGGATTGGCCTTTGAAATTTATCAAAATTTGCCGCAACTCCCGAACCTATAGCTCTATCCTTTTAAAGGATATGACCTCGATCCCATATTGGTACTGGAAAATCGTACGCGAAAACTTTTATGTGGTTTATTCCCCCAGAAAAAACTTCAAATAAATCAAAGTTTTTTAACTGTCTAATCTAATATTAGCTCGATTGGTCATCATTTTGAATACAATCTAGATAGGCATTATAATTAATCGCTGGAGCTGTCCCCATACTTTGCAACTGCTTCAAAAACCGCATCAAAAACTGTACAACTGATCTTGGCCCTTCAGCAAGGGTTAGATTAATCCCCTCAGATGGATAGCTTACTTCAAAAACTCCGTGCGTTAATGTACAGCCAATGTCAATTTGCTCGTTAACTTGAAGCTCTGATAAGATATCTTTTAATGGATCCCCAAATGCAGGGGTCCAAGAACTTTGATAAGTGAGAATTCCTGCAAGAATACGAGGCAGTTGACGCGGCTTCGCAATACCTTCTACGTGAGTAACTCGCTCGGATGTACGATATAAATTTTGAACACTAGCAGCCTTTTCTCCTGCATATTTTATATGCTCCCTACTTAAATCCTGTTTTACCTCAATTACCGCATACACGCTTTCTGCTGGAATAAACCGTTGGTTGGAATGATTATAAAGAAAGGGCGAATATTGCCGATCATATACTACCACATCAATTTGCTCGCTGCAAGCCCCTCGGGAATCAATCACAAATGCTTTATCTGCTTGATATCGATGAGGGAGATGAGCTTTCAATACTTTCAACCAATCCTCTTCTGCCGCCTCACCTCGAGCTCCCGGATGAACAACCGCGGCACGATTTCCACGTAGTTCTCCTTCCAGTCGTCCCTGAAGACCATCGAGTATATCCTTCAACCGCATCGATTCAGAATTATTCACCATATGATAGTTCCCCAGTTTTGTTGATCTGCTGATATCTTTGCCTTAGCCGCTATGGCTTTTTTTTCATCTAGAGTAAGCTCGTTAGATAAAATATTATTTGTATTAGAAGGATCCACGATTTGCGTAGAAGTAATAGACGAGGAAATTTCTCTCAAAACATGCAGGACATTTGCGGCAAGAGTTGATTTTGATTTATTTGAAAGCGATTGAATCGTGAACAACTCCAAATACAAAGACGGAAAATCCAATCCATTTATCATTCTCCATATTTTGATGGCGCGAATTTCCTTTAGCCGACCGGAGTTTAAAACATTGTCGATGTGTAAATCGATGTTTGTTTGAGTCCAAGAATTTCTTTTTCGAATATAAAGGCTATGATAATTTCTAGAGCCTTCCTGAACCTTTGCAGGCACTAAATCCCCCTGAATTCCGTTAACCGTTACACCTACAGAAACATTTTGAAGACGAGGCGACCATTTGTTTTCTCGCGCCATATTTGCCAAAAGGCTGTAAACTTGTTCGAGGCTTTCTGGTGTGTTACTTTTTAGTGAAATAAAAATATCCACATCGGATGTCCCATGAACTCCAGTCTGTTTTGCGTATGAACCCGAGTATTTTAATAAGTTTAAATAATTGCCTGCCCATTGCCGCAGCGGCTTCTCAACTGCTGCTCCGAATTGTTCTGGGAGAGATGATGCACCTCTCTGAACTTCATATTTTTTAAGAATTTGCTCCACATATTCATCTGCAGTCATGATTTACTCCTGTATTACCGATAAATTCGATATTTCGTTTAACACAAAAACCAAGGAGGCAAGAACGAGTTGATAATCGTTCACATCTTGTGGGGTGTGTTGGATAATTCGCTCGATATCCTCATCTCGATTTGAAAAGAGCGCCAGTGAAACCTCGCGTAGGTCTTTTAATTTATTAACACCGTTAAAGGTAGACGATTCACTTCGAACATACTCAAGAATGGAAATAGCAATTTCGATTTCATTAGTAGTAAAAGTTCCATTTTTTCGTATCCGCTCAATAGTTAGTTTGTGTTTTAAGAAAAAAGGGATCATCAGTCGTCGCATTCGAGACTGGGAGGATTTAGATGTGGTGTCAGGGGACGTTTTACGTTTTTTCATCATGCTCCTTTTTAGATCGATCGCTCTATTCGAGTTTTGCAAGTAGTTTTAAGTGAAAGTCGGTTGGTTTTTGTCCGGAATGCTCAATATGGAGGCTTCGTAAGAGATAGTGCTTCATTGCTCGCCGTACCTTCATCTCTAAAACGCCATTTTCCATCCGGTAATCCATTTCAATGGCACGTCGTTGGGAGGCATTGAGATGATCTGCTGGGCTAAAAGAAAGGACTTCTTCAGATTCCCAATCAAGATCCTTTTGATCAGGATTTTTTAAATCGCTTGGTTCACCTACTTTTTCAATCCGCCCGAGAACAAAATCTCGAAAATCCATTCGTTCCTGACAAAAGGCACGAACATGCCAACGCTGACCATCAAATCCAAAAGCATGAGGCTCGATGTTCCTCCAGATGGCTTCACCTCGATGAACTGAAAAATAGTGAATGGAGAGCGCTTTCTTGTGATAGACCGCCCTAAAAACCTGTTGTAGTACTTCGGAAGAGGCTGTCCGTATAGGTAAACCAAGGATGTCGATCTTTGGAGTGAGAGAGTATTCAGTATTTGTGTTTTGGGATCGCAAAGCGGTATCTCCACCTAAAAAGATCTCCAAAGCTTCTTCAAATGCAGGTTCACCCAGAACCATATTCATGGTTGGAGATGCGGCGTAGTACTTTCGATTTTTATCGTAAACGAGGCTTCCGGGATTCTTTTCGAGGTAGGCTTGAATGTCCCCGGAGGCCTGCGCAATAGAGATGCCAAATTTCTCCTGGATCATTCCTCTTTGAACGGTTCCAACCCACCAAGCACGGAGCTCGATAAACCGAAGGCGATGAAGCACGTTTCGGTTTTCTGCATTTGCACGATTACTCATAAGATTGAAGCCTTTAGATGATAATCGAGGGATTTTTCAAATTCATCCAGAAACTTAAACTGGGCGGGGGTTTCGGGAGTCGGCTCAAAGAGCGCTGCTCGGGGGTGAATTAAAGAAGCGAGTTTTAGTTGAGCTGCTTTTGCTGAGAGACCTTCTGTTGCCATCAGATAAAGACAAACTGCCATGCCGGTCCGACCCCTTCCTCCCCAGCAGTGGAGATAAATTTTTTCACCTCGCTCAATTTCATATTGAAGATGGGCGACAATTTTTTGACCAAGCTCAAGTGTTGGCACTCCCCCATCGCGAATGCTAAAGCGCTGGAAAAGAAGCGGGTTAGCTGAAAGTTTTGTTGAGGCAGGCTGATAAGAGGTAAAGGGGACCTTCTGGTGATTAAATTCTTCAGGCTCCATTAAACTGATAAACTGGGTGATCCCCAGATCAAGAATGCCCTTTATCTTCATCTCGGCATCCAGAGGATTGGAGCTTCCAGGGTAAACACCTGCTAATAAAGAGTCGTTAACCCAGTAACTGCGAGGATAAGGTATTGACGTCATATTAGTTAATTAACACGATGAGTCGTATTAATCAACTAATATTCGTTGACTAGAGAGGGATATTTTGTTATACTGATGAATATGAAAGTCCTTTGCACGGCTGATTTGCACGGAAATAGACAATGGTTTAAATGGGTATTGGAAAATAGCCCTCGATTCGACCTTGTCGTCCTTCCTGGGGATTTTGTGGACGGTTACGATAAACGGGATCTTCCCATCGTATTAGGTGAGTTAGAGGAATTCTTTAAAGAATTAGAAAAAGTCGGAGTTCCCGTGCTTTTTTGCAGTGGGAACCATGATGATGGAATTAAACGCACTTCAAATCCACTTCACACGTGGACGGACGGATTAAAAAAGCCCAACAAAATCTGGGGGAATGGGGATATGGGGACCTTGACCATCCATGGACAGGATATCTTATTTTCCTGTCATCAGGATAATGAATTTAGGAAAGAACCCGTGACCCTCAAATTGGAAAAGGACTTTGAGAAAGGCCACGAGCTTGCCCAAGTCACAGGATTGCCCTGGCTCGTGGTTCATCATAATCCTCCCGACCAATGCCTCGTTTCGAAAGGAGATATGGGAGGAAGCCTGATTCTCAAGAAGTTGATTGAAAGATTTCAGCCTGATTTTGTTTTTTCGGGACATTTGCATCAGGCGCCTCTCGCGGGGGACTGTGTGGATCACATCGGAAGCACTGTTTGTTTTAATGCGGGCTTTCGAGCAAAAGCGCTAACTCCTAATCGACTAGAGCTTGATCTAAGGAGCAGAACGGGGAACTGGTTTGATAAAGATCTTCTTCGCAAAGCGATTGAATACTCAATAAAAGGAGAGTCTGATGGAGAAAATTAAAATATTAACCGTGACGGATCTTCACCAAAACGAGGATCTCTACGAGAGTTTAGCGAAGGCGGTCAAGGAACATCAGCCTGACGTTTTAGCTTTTGTGGGGGACTTTCTTGATGCCGGGGGAGGTAAAAAATCGTTTTCCATCGATGATGTTATCCGGGCGATTGGGCAAATGAAGGTCAAAAAGGTGATTTTCATCCGGGGGAATCATGAAGACGAAAATTGGTGGTACTTCTTTCATGTTTGGACTCCGCTCTTCGGGGCCCCGATCGCGCTTCATGCGGAAGGATATAAAACGGATCCAGGGGTCTTGATCGGATTTCCTTGTTTAATGGGCGATGAGGAGGCTTTTCGTGGTGATCGTGAAATGGTAATGGCTGATACAGAGACGTGGCTTCCTTCTGTTTTTCAGCAGTTTGGAAAATCCGCGCGTTCTCTTTGGTTAATGCACGAACCATCCACCGGAACATCTCTTTCAACGCCAAATTCGGTCGTTCAAGGAAATGTCGAATGGCGTGAGGCGATTGAAAAATATCAGCCGTGGCTCGTGATCTTTGGGCATGATCACCGGACTCCAAAAAAGAATCAGTGGCACGACACCATCGGGGAAACTCTTTGCGTGAACGTCGGACAGTATACACCAAAAAAGGTTCATTATACTTTGGTTGAAATGACTTTTTCAGAAAACCAGCCTTTGCCAGAAAAGATGAAGGTGGCCGTGTTTCCTCAAAAGAAATCCTTGGAGAGAGAATTAGGGAACGGAATTTGGAAAACCTCAAAAAATTAAGCAAAGGAAAAGTCGATGAATTCGAATTTAACCGCAATGGCAATTGTATTTACAAGTCTATTTACTGGGGCGATTGCGCTCTTTTTGTTGGTTCATACTCTATATGCGATGGTTATAAGCGTCGTCTTTGCTTGGCCGCTGCAGTGGCTTTGGAATCACCTCGCTCAGCAAATATTTAATCTGCCGCCAATTACATATTGGCAAGCGGTCGGACTGATTTTGATCTGCCGCGTGTTGCAATTCCCAAATTTGCAAAAGGAAAATAAGTCATGAAACTGAAAAGTGAAGGCTATCTTAAACATAAGCAAATCCGCTTGGACTTCGTGGTGGGTCCTCATTCTAAAAAAAGAAACTTCGTCTGGTGTACAGATGTTCATTCCGAGTTTTGTCACGGGGACATCATGAATCGCTGGGTAGAAAAGGTTAAGGCGTATCAACCCGCTGGCTTGATCCTTTCGGGAGACCTTGGTACAGCAGGATCGCTCGGGAAGTTTTTTGAATTTCTCGACGAAAAATTTGAATTTCCGACTTTTTTTGTTCTCGGCAATCATGACTTCTATGGGGGTTCTATTGCGGATGTCTGCAATGAAGTAAGAAAAATCTGCGAGTCGAACAAAAAACTTATTTACCTCGATCTATCTAAGCCTGTCGCCTTGAGTGAAAACGTGGGGCTGATCGGTCACAGCGGCTGGGCTGATGGAAAAGCGGGTAGCGGAGATCAATCGCCCGTAGAGCTCAATGATTACGTCCGAATACGGGAATTTCGGGATTTGAATATTTCTGAGCGGCATCTACTGATGGAGAAGCTCTCCCAAATCAGTGTTCAACACATCGACAAAGTGCTTCCTGCGGCCTTAGATCAATTCAAGAGAGTGATTGTTGTGACCCATGCCCCACCTTTTGTTGAGGCTGCCTGGTATATGGGAAATCCCTCAGAGCCGGATTACCTTCCTCACTTCTCAAATCCTTCATTGGGAGAAGTGATTAAAAAGCACGCACTTTTGTATCCGAAAAAAAAGATTTCGGTGTTATGCGGACACACCCATAGTGGTGGAGTTTCACAAATTCTCCCAAATTTAACCGTTTACGCTGGAACAGCCGAATATCGAGATCCCGATATTCATGGGGTGATCACTGTCGCATGAAAATCTTTTTTACAGCTGATATTCATTGGATTGGTTCATGGAAAAGCAAAAGTCTCTTTTCATTGAGAGATCAATGGACAAAAGCCAATGCTGACTTACTCGTGGTCGCAGGCGACCTAGCTGTTGCTTATGAAGCCCGGGAAACTTGTAAACTTCTCAGAAAAATAGCGGGAGATAAACCAATTGTCGTGACGCTTGGATATCACGACTATTGGACTGGGGAGCGTTTTCTTCGTAAAGGCGTAAACTTGGAAGAAGTTGAAGACCATTACTGGATTCCCGCCTTCAAAGAATTTGATATTCATTTTTTAGATCGAGGAAACTATTCACTTTCAGGAAAAATGGAGATAGTCGGGTGCTATGGTCATTACGATCTTGGGTTTGCAATCCCTGAGCTCCAAATCGAAGCCGACATGGTTTCGGAAAGCAACTACCTGGAAGGACGACATCCATCATTCCCAAAAGAGGTATACTGGAACGATTGTTTATATATGCCCTGTAAAAGAGGCTTATTTGCAGAAGCTTACAGACAGGCTGTGATTATAAAAAAACATCTTCAAAATACAGGAAATAAGCGGATCATATTAGTGACCCATACAGTTCCTTTTTTAGAGCTTCGAGATTTTTCTGAAAATCAAGATCTTGTTAGTCAATTTTGTCGGGCTTATCTCGGTTCAAAAGCGATTGCGAAGGAAATCGCCCCGTACACCTCTCAAATCGATCTACTGGTTTGCGGACACAGCGGGCCTCGCGTCGGTCCGGTCAGCGTTCATGGTATGACGGGCATTAATATCGGCTCCGAATACGGGAAGCCGCTCTCCTATATCCACGACCCTAGCCAAAAAATTAAAATGATTGCAAAATGAAAACCGTCTTCATGATCAAATGGTTTCTGTCCGCAAAGCCTTGAAATCGTTTGAAGAAGTTGTCATTCACCAGCATGTCCACGAATGCATCGAAAAATCGACAGATCCCAGTGACGGGAAGAAGAAGTTAAGAGATTTGCTTATCGTTTTAGAGCGTTACGTCGAGTAGGAAGTCCTCTAAAATCGGCATGAAAATCCGACAAAGGGATTAAGGTCATCTGCGGATTCAGTCACTCCAATGTTAACTCCTGCGTCCAATTGAATATCTTGAGTCAGAGCGTAGGTCAGACCTAAATCAACTGTTCCTATCCAACGGGCATCACTTTGTGAGCTTAGTTCACTAAAAAACTCGGTATATCCGCCTAGCTTTCCGATGATATCGTGAGAAAAGGTGATCGAATTCACATACGAGTTATGGTAGTGATTATTGTTCTCGTTGCGGAGAAAATCCATTTCAGTCATCAGTCCCATGCTCCATCCCATTGGCAATTCCACAGCCAAAGGAAAAATTACGCCCCCTTCGACATCATTATTGCCGAGACGATCCTGACTGGTTGGCACTTTGACAAAAGGCATGATTCCAAAAGAGGTCTTACCTCCGTCATTTCCCCAGAAATTATTTTTGAGGCGAAAGGTCATATCTCCAAATCCCGATTGACGTTCTGCAGTCTGCTCGACTTGATCTTTCGTTCGGACATGGTTGAAACTTTCGATCACCATCTGAAAATCCATGTGGTTTAAAAGACCGACCTTGAGATTCACGGGGGCGGCTGACCATCTTTCGGTAATAACATCTCCCCCTCTGGATTTGTCATGGTCATGGGAATAAGTGAGGATGTCAGATTCTATTTGGAAGTGTCCCGCATCCACTGTGTAGGGGCTTTCGGTCTTGTCAGGACGATCCGTGCTCATTTCCCTCATTTGTTCACGGGGCGTGGGATTGAATAAATGATAGTCAGATTTATCCAAAGGGGTGGGTTCTTGAGCCTGAACAACACTAATAAAAGCCATCGAGAAAAAAATCGGAAGACCGAAACAAACTCCATTTGTAAGAGTGGAAGGGATATTTTTTATATGTAGATTTAAATTCATAATGTAGCATAGGATACATTCTTGCATTCCTCGATGTCAAGTGCATATTCTCTCTCCTTGTGAGTCCCAAAGCAAAACAACTCCATATTCGACCCTCTCAGCTTCAGGCAGACAGCATGAAGCAGACCCGACAAAAACATGCCCATGAAATAACGGAGGACTATGTGGAGGCGATTGCTGATTTAAACCTCTCCGTAGGCGAAGCCCGTGTTGTGGAGCTAGCTCATCGTCTGGGAGTTACTCATGTCACGGTCAATCGCACTATTGGACGATTGCAAAAAGCGGGATTTGTGACGTCTCAACCCTACCGCGCTATTTTCCTTACTGAGAAAGGGAAAAAACTCGCTGAGATGTGCAGAAGTCGTCACGAGATCGTGGTTGCATTTCTTTGTAGTATGGGAGTCCCTCAAAAAGTGGCTGAAATTGATGCGGAGGGCATTGAGCACCATGTAAGTCCTGAAACTCTATCGATTTTTGAAAGGGAAATTAAATTACGCCAAAAAAAGCGTCGCTAGTTTAATCCCCTTACTTTCGAAGGAGTCTCATGGCATTGGCAACGACTAATACCGTTGCGCCTGTATCGGCCAAAATGGCGAGCCATAGACTGGTGTGACCGAGAATGCCCAAGACCATAAAAACAGTTTTCAAGCTTAGTGCGAAGCCGATGTTCCATCGAATAGTACTTAGAACGCTTTGACTGATATCCATGGCCACTGAAAGCTGTCCTAAGTCATCTTGCATGAGGGCAATATCAGCCGTTTCGATCGCGGTATCACTTCCAGCAGCCCCCATGGCAATCCCAAAAGACGAAGCCGCTAATGCAGGGGCATCATTAATCCCATCACCTACCATGCCCACAATTCCATACTGAGCTCGAAGTTTTTCAATCTCCACCTTTTTATCCTCTGGAAGAAGATCTCCTTGAACTCGCGTAATACCCACCTGAGCCGCAACAACGCTCGCTGCCTTTTGATTGTCACCACTGAGCATCACGATTTCAGTGACCCCGGCTTGGTGTAACGCAGCAATGGCAGAAGCCGCCTCCGGACGAATCGCATCACCTACAGCTAGAATCCCTAACACTTCACCGCCGCAACTCCCATGAGGTTGATGGCCCACCACCACAATACTTAACCCCTTCTCTTGAAGTCGAGAAAGACGTTCTTCCAAATCAGAATTGCAGATACCCAGTTCGTGGACAAGGCGGTGGTTTCCAACAAAATAACGATGACCTTCGATTTCTCCCAAATTACCTCGACCACTGCGATTTTCAATTTCTCTCGCAGGACTTAGCTCTACTCCCTGGGCGACCGCATAATCAACCACGGCCCGAGCTAAGGGATGCGTGGATTTGGCATCTAAACCGGCGGCAATCCGAAGAATCTCTCGATCTAGCATTCCATTCCAACTAATGGTTTCTAAAACACGGGGACGACCTTCTGTAATCGTTCCTGTTTTGTCGACTGCCAGAGCCTTCATTTTCCCAATCAATTCTAAATAGGCACCACCCTTAATGAGCACTCCTCGACGGGCCAAAACCGCCAGACCACAAACAATGCTCACGGGAGTGGAAACGACCAGAGCACACGGGCATGCAATTACCAAAAGAGTAAAAGCCCGGTAAGCCCATTCTTTTGGGTCTCCACCAAAGAACAAAACTGCCATACCAAAAACGACAAGAGCGACCAACGGAACAAGGGGAGTGTAAATGGCTGAAAACTTTTCGATAAATCGTTGCGTGGGAGCCCGCTGTTCCTGAGCTTCTTCAACCAAGCGAATAATTTTTGCTAAAGTGGAATCGCTATACAGTTTGGTGACTTGGGCCACGAGTAATCCCGAGCCATTCAGAGTTCCAGAAAAGAGAGAATCTCCCACTTTCTTTTCCACGGGTAAAGGTTCCCCGGTAATGGGGGCTTGATTGACATCAGACTGGCCTTCTGACACGACGGCATCCAGAGGAACTCGTTCACCCGGACGGATCTCGACGATGTCCCCCACAGCAACTTCTGCAAGAAGTGTATCAATCCATGCTGAACCCTTTTTTACTCGCGCACGTGGAGGGGCAAGATCCAATAGTTTAGAAATGGCCTTTCTCGCTCGTCCCACGCTGTAGCCCTCAAGCCATTCAGCCACACCAAAGAGAATAACCACTACAGCCGCTTCTCCCCAAGCACCAATAATCGCAGCTCCAATGCTTGCAATCACAACTAAGGCGTTGATGTTGGGTCGAAAACGAATAATAGACTTGAGCGCCTCGGGAAGCAAAAACCAGCCTCCTGCAACCATGCCCACAATATAAAGTCCGGTATGGAATGCGGGAGAAGCTTTAAACAGATGTTCTGCAGCAAGCCCTACAAGGGTTACGACAGCCCCCAGACCAAGACTTGGTTCTCTCCAACGATTAATCCCCTCATTCGAGGCGTGATCATGATCACAAGAGTTGCATGAGGAATTTTTTTCGTGATCCTCCTCATGAGAAGGATGAGGTTCATTGGGTTTCATTATATTTTTTCAGGATAATCCAAGCTCATAGATCGAAATGGTGATTTTACCACTCCTTCCATTCAGCTCCGTATCGTGTTTTACGGGGGCCACACGAAGATAATTTCTTCGTGTGGCTGGCGCTTTATAAAATCGCTATTGGGATTTTAACCGATTCTTAATGTTTATGGCCTGTGTGAGCTCCTTCTTTGCCATGATCACAACTGCAGGCGTATTCTGCCCGATTACATTCCTTGCAGATCTCAGTATGATAATCGACCCGGAAGTTTTGGGGTTTTGACGCTGCATCATTTTTAATCTGGATCACGACACGATATCCATCTCCTTCAGGAAGAGTGGTTTTGGAAACAAAAGAGTCTCCGACTTTCTCTAGCTCCAGTGCTACTTTTCCAGATTTAGCTTCTACCGTGATTTTAACCTCTTGAGACTTAATCGCCACCGGTTTCATGGCATCATCATAAAACGTGACACTTGCTTTCTTGTTGGACAGGACAAAAAATTCTGCGTGCTGGGGTTCACTTTCAAGGAGTTTTCCTCCTTGAGGTCCAGGGATGATTTTATGATTATGATCGTCCGCAGCTATTGCGGGACCAAAAATTAAGGTGGTGATGACGATGAGTTTAAGTATGTGTTTCATTTTTTTACTTTCTTGGGGTTAGTTTTTTATCGATGTTTTTTAATAAAAATATTTTATAAATCTTCTTCCATCTAAAAGGCGGTTTTGCTCATGAACGAGGCACTCCATAAATGATAGCCGCTCCCATGAGACAAAGAAGAGTTCCTAAAAAATCCCAGCGATCGGGCGTTTTCCCTTCAACTGCCCAAAGCCAAAATAAAGAGGTCGCAATATAAACTCCTCCATAAGCAGCATACACACGTCCCGCGTGTTGAAAGGAGTGAAGAGTTAGAAGCCATGAAAAAAGTATGAGCGCAAGAGACCCAGGAAAAAGCCACCATAGTGGCTTCGAAAGACGAACCCATCCATAGACAGCATAACAACCCAGTATTTCGGCAAAAGCCGTTAACAAAAAGAGACCTCCTGTTTTCACACTTCCTCTTCTTTCATTTCAGAATTTCTTTCCCATACAGTCTCCATCCAATCATAAAGGATGGGGAGGATGATAAGGGTCAAAAAGGTGGAAGTGATAATCCCACCGATCACGACCGTCGCTAAGGGGCGCTGCACTTCGGCTCCCGCACCACTACCGAGTGCCATGGGAAGGAAGCCAAGGGCCGCGACCAAGGCAGTCATGAGTTTGGGTCGGAGTCGAGTCAGTGTCCCTTCCACTACGGCGTCTCGAATCGATTTCCCTTGTTCACGCAACTGGTTGATAAAGGCGACGAGCATGACGCCATTGAGAACAGCGATTCCAGAGAGCGCTATAAATCCGATAGCCGCGGAGATCGTGAAAGGCATTCCTCGCAACCAAATCGCCAGCACTCCTCCCGTCACAGCCAGAGGAATACACAAAAAGACTAGAATAGCCTGACGTAGGGATCCGAAGCTAAAGAAAAGCAAAATAAAGATCAGTGCCAAAGCCATCGGAACCACGATCATTAGGCGTTTTGCTGCTTCAATATAATTTTTGAATTGGCCCCCGTATTCAATACGAAAACCGGGAGGGAGTTTTAAGGTATCTGTTTTGGCCTTCGCTTCTTCCACCCAGCTGGAGACATCTCTACCTCTCAGGTTGACCATAATGGCAGCGCGGCGCTGGCCTAATTCACGGGAAATACTATTTACCTTCTCTCCGACAGAGAAGTCTGCGACCTGACCTAGAGTCAACAGTCCTCCATTCGTCGTACGAACAGGGAGGGATTTCATAACATCCTGGCGGTGTCTTAATTCTTCGGGCAATCGGACAATAATCGGATATCGACGATTCCCTTCCACCACCACGCCACTTTCGCCTCCCGCCAATGCGGTGGATACAGCCTCATTGATTTCCGAGGCATGAACATTATAACGGGCGATCGCCGCACGGTTCGGGGTGATTTCCAAGAGGGGAGCCTTGCCTAAGGCATCAAATTCAACGTCGGCAGAACCTGGAACTTTTTCTAAGATTTCCCGAACTTCTGTAGCAATGCGTTCAATTTCAGTATAATCATCGCCGAAAACTTTGACGGCAATATCGGCCCGAGTTCCTTCCAGGATTTCGTTGAATCGCATTTCAATCGGTTGAGAAAAAAGGTAAGCTTGGCCCGGAACCCGTACTCCTAACTCTTCGCTCATTTTATTGGCCAATTCATCCTTTGTTCGTGCAGTGCCGTTCCACTCACTCATCGGTTTGTAGAAGATATAACAATCCGCGACATTAACTCCCATCGGATCGGTGGCCACTTCCGCGGTTCCGATACGACTGAAGGTATAAGTGACTTCCGGAAATAATTTCAAAAGTGTCTGATCTGAGTTCTTTTGCATTTCCACGGATTTGTCCAAACCGATACTAGTGGTTCGAATCATATGAGTTGCAAATGATCCTTCATCCAGCTGAGGGATAAACTCTTTTCCCATTCGACTCAGGATAAACAGGGCAATCAAAAACATTCCGACCGCACCTCCCACAAACGCCCAGCGATATAGCAACGCAAAACGAAGCAAAGGAGTGTAAATATTTTTAAAAAACAGAACCACTCGACTCTCTTTTTCTTCAATTTTACCCGTAAGAAAGTAAGAGCAAAGAACCGGCATCAGAGTCAAAGCAAGGACGAGCGCCCCCGCAAGAGCAATCATCACCGTAATGGCCATGGGCTTGAACATTTTACCCTCGATGCCTGTCAGCGCCAGGATTGGAATGTAAACCACCGTGACAATCAGCACCCCGAAGAACATCGGATTTGCAACCTCTTTAGCTGAAATCAATACCTCATGGGCCCGTTCTCTGACATTTAATACTCGGCCTAATTGCTGTTGTTTATGGGCTAAATGCCGAATGATGTTTTCCACCATCACCACAGCCCCATCAATAATGAGCCCGAAATCCACGGCACCTAGACTCATGAGATTTCCGGAGATACGGGATTGCGCCATGCCCGTGATGGCAAAAAGAAAGGAGAGCGGGATTGCCGTGGATACAATCAAAGCGGCACGCCAGTTTCCAAGAAGCAAGAGCAGCACAACGACCACAAAAATAGCTCCTTCAAATAAGTTTTTTTCAACGGTACCAATGGTTTTATCCACCAGACTCATTCGATTATACACCGTGATAATCTCGACTCCTTCAGGCAACGAGGGAGCGATCTCCGTGATTTTATTTGAAACCCGTTTGGCAACAATTCTGGAGTTTTCGCCCGCTAACATCAGCGTTGCTCCCAGGACGCATTCCTCTCCATTGTAGGTCGAGGCTCCGGTTCGTACTCCATGGCCAATACCCACCTCGGCTACATCTTGAACACGAATAGGTTGAGAATCCGCGCGAAATTTGAGCGGTAAATTTGCAATTTCTTCGGAAGATTTCACGCGACCATTGGCGCGAATACTTAATTGTTCGCCACCCACTTGAACCGCACCCCCTCCAGCATTTTCCACGTTTTCAGAAACCATTTTCATCACTTCTCCGAACGTCATGCCTACGCCAAGAAGCTTTTCGGGAAGAGGAGAAATGACGATCTGTTTTTCATATCCTCCTGAAGAATTGACTTCGGCAATTCCGGGCACAGTCCGAAGTTGCGGCTTGATGATGAAGTCATGAATTAACTTCAATTCCATCAACTGTTCATTCCTATTTTGAGGTTTCCCTGCTCCTTCATACCCTTTCTTAAACTCAACCACGTAGTAGTAGATTTCACCAAGGCCCGTCGAAATAGGCGCGAGTTTAGGACTCACACCTCTGGGAAGGTCATCCGTCGCATTTTGAAGTCTTTCACTGACCAGTTGGCGGGCACGATAGATATCGGCCCCTTCCTCAAAGACTAATGTCACTTGGGAAAGACCGAATTTCGAAAGCGACCGCAACTCCTCCAAGCCTTGGATTCCGGCCATCTCCATTTCAATCGGATAGGTCACCAGTTTTTCAATTTCCTCTGGAGCAAAACCTTTGACCTCTGTATTCACCTGTACCTGAACATTTGTGATATCCGGCACAGCGTCGATGGGGAGTATAGTTGCTGACCAAATACCAATCACCAATAGACCAATGGAAACCAGAACAACAAACACACGCTGGCGAAGTGAAAATTCGAGAATTTTATCAATCATAATTACCTTTTAATGAGAATGTCCGCCGCCCTTGACTGCGCGAAGTTCAATAAGATAGAGAGCTTCCACTGGACGTATGACAATCGTATCTCCCTCATAGAGGCCTTCCAGGACCTCCATAGAGTCTTTATTTTGTGATCCCACTTTGATTTCTGTACGAACGAGAAAAGTACCGTTTTTTACAAACACAAAATTTCCCACTGCTGTTTCCAGAACGGAGGAGCGAGGAATATTGAGATGCTTTTTAGAAACATTTTCCAAAGAGACTTTTACGTCGATAAACTCTCCCACTTTCAAATGATTATTTTTATCAGGCAATTCCACGAGAACTTCCGCCTTTCCTAAAACAGAGAGCTGTGCCAAGTCGATTTTTAAAACCACTCCTGGATTTGTTAGATTCAGGTTCTTCTTGGATATAAATTGGAGTTTTTGACCTACCTTGAGATGATCCGCAATTTCTGAAGAAACAAGGGCGGTCGCATACGCATTTCCCTGACGCTCTCGTCCGTAGACTTTGGACGCCTCAGCGGAGGAACGATAGATTTGGGCTGTCAGATCGATCTCCGGATGAAAATCACTTTCGGAAACTTCAGCCAACTCAAGTCCGAGGGATTGTTTTGTTTCCTCTAAAAGAGTGATTCCTTTTCCTTCTTCGTAAGTGGCTCCTGAACCTTCCGATCCATGATTATGACCCTCTTCTGAGTGACCTTCCTCTTTCCCATGAGCAACCTCATCCTGTCCTTTTTTTTCTTCAGAACGATCTCCACAACCACTCAAAATCAGGATTAAAGGAATAAAAAAAAACCATCCCATTACTTTTAAATATTTTTTCATATAACCTTATTGTTGGGGGGTCTTAGGGCTTTGCGGGG
>CAMAQI010000036.1 GCA_945860255.1 Methylacidiphilum caldifontis | reverse complement strand
AAACCTGACTTCATCGTCAGGTTTGGATTTTTTCGCTTCTCTTTCTACCTCCCGTTACTCTCTCCCTGAGGGAGATCGCTTCGCGTCTCCCTCATTCATTCCTTAACCATATGGCACTGAATCCCCCTGATTATTTTGAACCGCTACAGCAGTGAACTTCTGAGATCGTTCGATTAAATCTCGTAACGACTCTCTTTTTGCTGCTCCCATCAGCATCGACGGAGTCACGAACGTTTGGCAGAGAGGTAAGGGGGTCGACGATGCGATTGGTGTGCTTGGGGATTTCGGTCAGGACCTGTTTGAAGTAATCAAAAGGATTGATTGCGTGGAGATTGTAGGATTGGGTAAAAGGCGGAGTTGCCAAGCCGGCGTGGAGAAGCTAGGATTAGAGCATGAAATATAAGGATCGGATCACCTTTGACCCAGAACAATGTGGAGGACGTCCCTGCATTCGTGGGATGAGAATCCGTGTTCAGGATGTTTTGGAAATGTTGGCTTGTGGAATGAAAGAGGAGACGATTTTAGCGGATTTTCCTTATTTGGAATCCGAAGACATCCGGGCATGTCTTTGCTTTGCGGCCTGACGATAAAGGGAGATCAATTTCGGAATTTCGGAAAGGTTTAAAGCTCGTGGAGTGACGAACGACTTGAGGGGTCGAACAAGGCTGACATGACCTTTGGCCGCAATGGCACTGGGGGCGATCGGAAGCTCTCCATTGAGGTAGAGAGGATCGGAGATTCGTCCGACATGCCAAAGTTGAAGGAGAATGAGGCTTCCAGAGTCGTGAACGGCATCGGTGATCTTTTTCCAACCCTTGATTTGATCTTCAGACCAAATTCCTGGGGTATCGGGATAACCGACCCCCGATGGGTCAATGGCGGTCGCTTCAGTGAGGATGAGGGCGGCTGAGGAACGTTGACGATAATAGTCGACCATGAGCTCATTGGGAACCCGTCCTTCAGAGGTACGACAACGGGTGAGAGGGGCGAGAACGATTCGATGGGGGAGATGAAAGGCTCCGACGGTCAATGGATCAAAAAGAGTAGGCATGAGCTACCTTGGAGGTGAACCGCATCAAAAGCAAAAAATAAACCGATTTTTTACATTAGAAATGCAAATATTCGAACGTTTTTAGGTTAAAAACTTCCTATCATGGCTCTGAAAGAGCGGTTTCTGGAGTCGCCGGCCTCTTTTCAGGAATACGAACTACCCCCTCGGCACGTCGAATCTCCACTTTTGCTTCAGGAAGAGGATCTTGAGAAATCGGTAGGGTCGAATCCAAGAGGACCATTGGAATCCCTGTAAATCGTTCCAGCTCCGAAAGAGCGACCGATAAATCATGTTTGGCCTGAATCTCATTGGTGCGCGATTGAGTGAGCGCCACTTGACTTGATAAAATATCAATTTGAAGTCCTGCCCCCGCTTGCTCTCGAACACGTGCGAGTCTCAAACTCTCTTCGGCCGATTCCACATTCTTTTGTTGAGACGACAAAAGCTCTTGTGCCTCTAAAAAATTGGAATACCCCCGTCGCACTTGGAGTTCGATCGTCGATTTCTGATCTTCCCATTGATGCTGAAGCTGACGGATTTCAGAACGAGTCTGATCGATTTTTGCCTTGCTCTCGAAACCATCAAAGATTTTCCAATCCCCTTGAATCCCTGCCACATAACCCTCATTTATACGATCGATCTCTTTTTCGCGAAAATCATTAAACCAATCGTAACCTCCGAAAATCGAAAAAGAAGGAAGCATCGCCGCTCGATGAACCTTGACTCTTTTTTCCTGAGATTGAATCTGATGTTGAATCGATTTTAACTCCGCACGATGTCGAACACTTCTCT
Source organism: Methylacidiphilum caldifontis (assembly GCA_945860255.1). Classification (GTDB taxonomy): domain Bacteria; phylum Verrucomicrobiota; class Verrucomicrobiia; order Methylacidiphilales; family CAMAQI01; genus CAMAQI01. The sequence continues at coordinate 15,579 of CAMAQI010000036.1, read as the reverse complement.
CTAAAAAGGTCTCCACCTCAAAGACAGGAGGTTCTTGTAAAAAGTCGCCCCCGACATGAAAAGGAACTGATTTTAAATTTTTCGTGAGGGAATACCCCATTAACTGAGAAAGTTCTGCTAAGGCATTTTGATAGGCATTCTTTGCCCGAATCAACGGAGGCTTCGCATTGGCAAGCTCCACCTCGACTCGAAGGACATTAAACTTTGTCGCACTTCCGGCATCCAGTTTTTTTCGTTGTTGATCCACCTCCTCTTGAAGAAGTTGAATCGATTTTTCGGAAACCTGAATTAAATCTCTTTGTAATAACGCCTGATAATAAGAGCGTCGTATTCCCAAAATAAGTTCGTCCACCGTGGTTTGAATATCTTGCAAAATTGATTGTTCTAAAAAACGGGCGGAATCAATCGCCGCATTTTGTTTTCCTCCCGCAAAAACGACCTGCGTCACACGCAATGAGACTCCCCATGAATCTTCATTTTGAGGAGGCCCAAAAGGCTCCCCAAAACGGCCTTTATCTTCCGTCTGAAGTTTCCCCCCTGCGGTCACTTGAGGTAAAGCCCCCGCCCCCGCCTCAACGATAAGCCCCTTATTTTTGACTAAACTCTCTTTAATACTGAGAAGATTCGGATTTTTTTGAAGCGCATGATCGATGCATTCTTGTAATGAAAAGGTCTTACTTTCCTCATCCGCAAATGAGAGCGTCACTCCTAAAGGAAAAATTCCCAAGAAGTATACCCAAATCCAAAAATTTCGAATAGGTCTCATTGAATGTTACTCTGTTGGCACATCTCTCGCTTCATCCCACCTCAATTTACCTCTGTAAATTTATTGACTGAACCGTCCAGACGGTATAGTTGTAGGGAATGTCTTCAGAAAAAGCAAGCCAAAGTCCCACCCTGATCCCTGTTCGAGACAAAATTCTCGATGCGGCAGAAATGCATGTTTTGGATCATGGGGCAAACTCACTCACCTTGGAAGCTGTTGCAAAAGGGGCAGAGATCAGTAAAGGAGGTCTTCTTTATCATTTTCCATCAAAGGATGATCTCATTCGGGGTCTCGTGAAAAGAATTCATGAGCAATGGATGGCCTCTCTGGAGGCGGCTCGTCAAAAAGAAAAAGGAGGGAAACAATCAATGGCACACGTGCTTTTTCGAGATGCCTTTGATCCAGAAGTTCCGTGGGATTCTCCGGAGTGGAAACGTCATCAACGTCTCGTAGCCGCTCTAGCTGCCGCCATCGCACATAATCCCCATCTCATGGAATGTTGTCGTGAAAATTATCAAAATTTTTTGAAAGCCTTTGAAACAGATGAGCTTCCTCTCGGTCACTCACTGATTATGATGAGTGTTTATGATGCCATCTGGTGGTCTTCCGTTTTTGGAACTTACACTCTGAATGAAACGCATCGAAAAGCTCTCGAAGTTACTTTGAGATCGCTTCTCCAATTGGATAAAGATTTATGATCAAAAGATTCATTATTGTGGGGGTTATACTTGGGTTTCTCATTTTTGCGGTCTTCGGATTTCAAGAGTTTCGAAGTAATATTCTCAAAAAGGTGTTTGATGAGATGGTTCAACCTCCTGCCTCCATCACCACGACTCATGCGAAAAAAGAGAAATGGGCTGAAAACCTCAAAGCCATCGCCTCCCTCGCTCCCCTCCAAGGAGTCGAAATCAGTGCGGAAGAACCTGGGAAAGTGATCAAAATCGTATTTGAATCCGGTACCTTTGTTAAAAAAGAGACTCCTCTGCTTCAACAAGAAATCTCCGTCGAAGAGTCCCAGCTTCGCTCGAATGAAGCTCAATGGAAACTCGCCGAACAAAATGTAAAACGAGCGGAATTACTTTTTAAAGAGCAAGCGATGACTCAAGCAGAACTCGATGAGGCTCAATCCAAATTCCAACAACTCGTTGCCGACCATCAACGGCTTCGCTCCCTTATTGATCGAAAAACTATTCGTGCCCCCTTCTCAGGAAGACTCGGCATTCGCCATGTTCAACTCGGACAATACCTCAACCCCGGAAACCTGATTGTTTCCCTTCAAGCCATGGATCCCCTGTACGTTAACTTTACCCTCCCTCAAATTTATTTGAACCAAATCAAAATCAATCAAAGTTTCACGCTCCTCGTGGATGCCTACCCTCAAGAAAAGTTCACGGGCTTTATTTCTGCCATCGAACCTCAAATCGATCTCGCCACGCGAAACATCAAGCTCCAAGGAACACTCCAAAACCCCGAAGAGAAACTTCGTCCCGGAATGTTTGCAACGGTTCAACTTTCCCTCGGAAGTTCCATTGAAGGATTTGTGGTTCCTCAAACCGCTATTCAATATGCTCCCTATGGAGATTCTGTCTTTATTGTTGAAGCGATGACTGGACCCGACGGCAAAATCTTTCAAGGCGTGCGACAACAATTTGTCAAATTAGGTCCGACGCGAGGAGATCTCGTCACGATCCTCGACGGTTTAAAAGAGGGAGAGGAGATCGCCACGACGGGAGTCTTTAAACTTCGGCCGAAGGTACCGGTATCCATCAATAATCAAATTCAGCCTCAAACCTCGCAAAACCCGACTCCCGAAAATCAATAAGAGAACGAGCCGATGTTTACAGATCTCTTTATTAAAAAACCGGTCTTAGCGATCAGTGTCAATCTCTTGATTCTCCTGATTGGTCTTTCCTCGATTCATCAGCTGAATGTTCGTCAATACCCTCGGAGCGATAGCGCGGTGATTATTGTGAATACCGCTTATATTGGAGCGAACGCCGATCTCGTTCGCGGATTTATCACCACCCCCCTAGAGCGCGCCATCGCAAGTGCCGATGGAATCGAGTACCTTGAATCTTCGAGTACTCAAAATATGAGTACAATTCGCGTGAATCTTCAGCTCAACTACAATGTCAACGATGCACTCACTCAAGTGCAGTCTAAAATAAATCAAGTCCGGAACGATCTTCCTCCCGAAGCGGAAGCCCCGATCATTGAAGTTCAAAGTAAAGATACCCCCTTTGCTTCGATGTACATCAGCTTCTCCTCGGAAACCTTGAACCAAAATCAAATTACCGATTTTCTCACTCGCGTCATCCAACCCAAACTCTCTGCGGTGACAGGAGTTCAACGAGCCGAAATTCTCGGAGACCGTACCTTTGCGATGCGTGTTTGGCTCAAACCGGATTCCATGGCCTCCCTTGGGATTTCCCCGCTTGAAGTTCATGCCGCTCTCAGCGCCAATAACTCTCTTGCGGCGATCGGAAGTACCAAAGGATCTTATATCCAAGTGAATCTCACGGCAAACACCGATCTCAAAAGCAAAGAGGAATTTGAAAACTTAGTCGTTCGTCAAAATCAAGGGACGATTATTCGACTCAAAGAGGTTGCCACGGTGGAATTAGGAGCCCAAAGCTACGATCAAGATGTGCGATTTGGAGGAAAAAAAGCGACCTTCATTGGGATTTACGTTCTTCCCAACTCCAACTCCTTAGATGTTATTCAAGCGATTCGAGATCTTTTTCCAGAAATCCAAAAATCTCTTCCTACAGGACTTCAAGCCGATATCTCCTATGATTCCACTTCCTATATTCGTGATTCTTTGAGCGAAGTTTTTAAAACACTTTCTGAAACCGTCTTGATCGTCATTGTCGTCATCTATCTCTTCATTGGCTCTCTACGCTCGGTCCTCGTTCCCCTGGTCGCCATCCCTCTCTCGCTCGTCGGTGCCTGCGCGCTTATGCTCGCTCTCGGTTTCACCCTCAATCTTCTCACTATTTTGGCGATTGTCCTCGCCGTCGGTCTTGTGGTGGACGATGCCATTGTGATGCTCGAAAATGTCGAACGACATATCTCCGAAGGCCTTTCGCCGACCGATGCCGCGATTAAAGGAGCCCGAGAGCTTTTCACTCCCACCATCGCCATGACCATCACCCTTGCGACGGTGTACGCCCCCATCGGATTTCAAGGGGGTCTTACAGGAGCGTTGTTTAAAGAATTTGCCTTCACCCTCTCTGCCTCCGTTTTAATTTCGGGAGTCGTTGCTCTTACCCTCTCTCCGATGATGTCTGCAAAACTGCTTCACTCAAAAAAAGAGATCAAAGGATTCGAAAAATTTCTCGTTGATTTTTTTGAGCGATTAAAATCATTCTATAAAATCATTCTCGAAGACACCTTAAAACATCGTCCCGTCACCATTTTCGCCTCCATCGTTCTCTCTTTACTCGTCATTCCTCTGATTCTCTTTTCTTTCCGAGAACTTGCTCCGAAAGAAGATCAAGGAGTCGTCTTCGGAATTGTTCAAGCCGCTCCCAATGCCTCTATCGATCAAACGATGCTCTACGCCTCCCAACTCAATACTGTCTACAATCAATTTCCTGAATGCTCTCAAACCTTTCAAATTATTGGCCCTAGCGGAGGATTTTCGGGAATGGTGGTCAAGCCATGGAGTGAGCGTCAACGCACCACCCAACAAATCTCAGAAGAAGCCCCTCCCGCCTTCCAACATCTCACGGGCATCCAAACCATTATCACCACCCCTGAACCCCTTCCCGGAGGGAGCGACTTTCCCGTCGAAGTCATGCTCACGACCACCGCCGACTCTTATCAACTCGTCGACTACGCAAATCAACTCGTCGCCTCAGCCTTCATGAGTGGAAAATTTATCTTCGCCGATACCGATATTAAATTTGATGTTCCTCAAACAAAATTAATCCTGGATCGCGATAAAATCGCTTCGATGGGACTGAATCTTCAACAAATCAGCACCGAGCTTGGCTCAATGCTCGGAGGAAATTACGTGAATCGATTTAGCATCCAAGGACGAAGCTACAAAGTCATTCCCCAAGTAGAACGTACCGAACGCCTCAATCCCGATCAAATCCAAGACTTTTACATTCGAGGAGCCGAAGGGAAGCTCATCCCGATCTCCACTTTTTCAAAACTTGAAAACTCCGTGGAACCTCGTCAACTCAATCGATTTCAACAACAAAACTCCGCCAAAATCTATGGAGTCCCTCGCCCCGGCGTCACCCTCGATCAAGCCCTCCATGTGCTCGAAGCGAAGGGAAAAGAAATTCTTCCTTCTGGATTTAATATCGATTACGCCGGCGGTTCACGACAACTGCGAAGTGAAGGTAACACCTTTCTCTTCACCTTCCTCCTCTCCATTTGCTTAATCTACTTAGTTCTTGCCGCACAATTTGAAAGCTTCCGGGATCCTTTGATTATTCTTCTCGGTTCCGTTCCCCTGGCTCTCACCGGCGCTATGCTTTTTGTTTTTGTCGGCGTGAAAGGCTCAACGATTAATATTTATACTCAAGTAGGTCTGATCACCCTCGTCGGACTTGTGGCTAAAAATGGAATCCTCATCGTTGAATTTGCCAACAAACTTCAAGAAGAGGGAATGAGTAAACTCGATGCCGTTCGAGAGGCGGCGGCCACACGTCTTAGACCGATTTTGATGACCTCTGCTGCCACGGTCATTGGGCATCTCCCCCTTGTCTTTGTCACCGGAGCCGGAGCGGCCGCTCGAAATAACATTGGAATCGTGCTTGTAACCGGAATGACGATTGGAACCTTCTTCACCCTTCTGATCATCCCTTCGATCTACATGCTTTTGGGAACCGATCACAACGCTCAAAAGAAGAAAGAGATCATCTCCCAAACATAAAATTTCAATTCCCTCTCCAAATCCAATTGAGAGCCCTCATGGTGTTCTTTCCTTGTTAGCCCTCCATCGGCCTCACCGTCCATCAGTCGATTCGCCTCTTTTTACCTCGATTTAACCCACGGCTAGGGGGTCGGATCTAACATTGACACTATCTGTAGACTCTTTTAGCCTTCCTCCTCAATCTTTAACCCCGATTTTCATTAGGAAATAGACTATGGCAGACCAAGGCTCAACAGGATCGCTTTTCGCAATGAACGAGAAGCTTCAAAGTGTCAACGTTGCGGATGAAATTAAAAATTCCTTCCTCGACTACTCGATGTCCGTGATCATCTCACGGGCTCTCCCCGATGTCCGTGACGGACTCAAACCCTCTCAGCGCCGAATTCTTTATGCGATGCATGAACTCGGTGTCGCCCCGAATAAGGCTCACGTCAAATGCGCAAAGATCGTTGGAGAGACGATGGGTAACTACCATCCTCACGGTGATATGGCGATCTATCCGACCTTGGTTCACATGGCTCAACCGTGGGCGATGCGCGATATCTTAATCGATGGCCAAGGAAATTTCGGTTCGGTTGAAGGAGATCCCGCCGCTTCGATGCGTTATACCGAGGCCCGCTTGACCCATTTAGGAAAAGTATTGATGGATGATATGGACCGCAATACGGTCGATTTTGTTCCCAATTATGACGGTACTCGTACGGAACCAACGGTTTTCCCTGCGGCCTTCCCAAACTTACTCGTCAATGGCGGAACTGGGATCGCTGTCGGTATGGCAACGAATATCCCCCCTCACAATCTCTCAGAGGTCATCGATGGCGTTTGTGCTCAGATCGATAATCCGGATATCACGATTCCGCAGCTTTTGAAGTTTATCAAAGGGCCGGATTTCCCAACCGGCTGTTCGATCTTAGGCAACGAAGGAATCAAAAATTATCTGACCACTGGACGTGGCTCTGTTCGTGTTCGTGGACGTCTTCACACCGAGGAGATGAAGGGGGGGCGTGAGTTTATTGTCATCACCGAGATTCCTTACAATGTGAATCGTGCGACCTTAGTGGAGCGAATCGCCGACCTCGTGAATCAAAAGATTTTGACCGATATCTCCGATGTTCGTGATGAATCGGATGAAAATACACGCGTTGTCGTCGAAATGAAACGGGATGCCGTTCCTAAGGTCGTCATTAATAATCTCTACAAACTGACCTCTCTCGAAAGCTCCTTCTCCTCGAACATGCTGGCGATCGATGCCGGACGCCCAAAGACGCTCAATCTCAAAGAGATCATTAACTGTTATATCGAGCATCGCCGTCAGGTCATCATTCGTCGGACGCAGTTTGAACTCGCAAAAGCGGAAGATCGCGCTGAGGTTCTGGAAGGTTATTTGATCGCCCTTGAAAATATCGATGATTTTATCGATATCATTCGCAAGTCCAACAGCCGCGATGAGGCTCGAACCAAGCTCCAAGCCTATCAATTTACCCGCAATCAACTGGATAAGATTGGGATTCGCATCCGACGCGAAGAGCGTCTGGTGAATGGGAAATATTCCTTAAGCGAAAAACAGCTGGATACCATTCTCGAGCTTCGACTCTATCAACTCACTGGACTCGAGCGTGATAAGATCACGAAAGAGTACAAAGGGTTGCTCGATCAAATCGGTGATTTTCTCGATATTCTTGCAAAAGAATCCCGCGTACTCACGATTATCAAAGAGGGACTCCGTAAAATTCAAGAGGAGTACGGAAGCAAACGGCGCACGGATATCATCCCCGATGAAGGGGAGATGAGTATTGAAGATTTAATCGCCAATGAAGGGGTGATCATCACCTTGACTCACAACGGTCTCATCAAGAGAACGAACGTCAGCAACTATCGCTCCCAACGCCGTGGGGGCAAGGGGGTCATCGGAATGACCACGAAAGAGGCCGAAAAACCGGAGGATAGTGATTTCGTCGAGCATCTCTTCACCGCCTCGACCCATGACTATCTGATGTTCTTCACGAATACCGGACGTACCTATGTCGTTCGTGTTCACGAAATCCCGGATATGGGTCGTGCCTCGAAGGGACGCAGCATTGCGAATCTTCTCGAGTTCCGCCCTGGAGAAAAAGTAGCGGCGATGATTCGAATCGAGTCGACCAAAGATGGTAAAGGAGAGGATGCGACTTGGACGCAGCCCCTTTCTCTCTTCTTCTGTACCAAATTAGGAACTGTCAAAAAGACCGCCTTACAAGCCTTCGGTAATATCCGTAAGGGGGGAATCATTGCGATCGGAATTGAACCGGGCGATCTCCTTATTGATGTCAAGTTGACCAATGGAACCAGCGAAATTGTTTTGATCACCCATGAGGGAATGAGCATCCGCTTTGAAGAGGAGGATGTTCGCGTTATGGGACGTCCAGCCGGTGGCGTCAAAGGAATCACCCTCGATAAGGGGGATGAGGTCGTCGCCGTTGCGGTGGTTGACCCAACCGCAACTTTGCTCGTGGCGGGATCGAATGGAATTGGAAAACGAACCGACTTTGAAGAGTATCGGATTCAGACGCGCGGTGGAAAAGGAGTGATCACGATGAAGGTCAATGAAAAGACTGGAAAGATCGTCGGTGCTTTGACCGTTCGTGATGCCGATGAGATCATGTTGATTACGCAAAACAATCAGATGGTCCGTACCAAGGTTTCCGAGATCCGTGAGACCGGACGTAATGCCCAAGGGGTGAAGTTAGTGGATGTGAGCGACAAAGATAAGCTCACCGCCATTGCCCCTGTCATCTCTGAGCAATTGGAAGATGAAGCGGCCGCGACGATCACCGAAATTTAATTTTAAGAATTGGCTAAAAACTCCCCGCCAAAATTTCATTCGTATCATTTTATCAAAAAAATGAGCGAATGAGTTTGGCGGGGAGAATTATTTTGAGCTTCAGGGAAAGAGATTTTCTCACACCAAGACACCAAAGCACAAAGTTTGATTCAACTCTCAAATTCATCTTAAAAGAGCATTTGAAACCACGAATGAACACTAATTTACACAAATTTGAAATGACTTCGAATGCATTTAAATTAGTGGTTAAAAATATTTGTCTTTTTCTTCGTGTTTTCGTGACTTGGTGTGAGAATGTTTTTATCTCTAAGCGCCTTCTTTAGAAAATTTTCAATGATCGTAATGAAAGCGGCATTGTAGGATGATCAATGTCTTTTCTTCGATCCGATAAACGAGACGGTGTTCCTGGGTGATCCGGCGCGACCACCATCCCTTTAAATTACTTTTCAACGGTTCTGGTTTTCCAATTCCCGAGGTCGGATTTCTCAAAGTGTCGCGGATTAATTCATTCACCCGCTGAAGCGTTTTTCGATCCCTCTCCTGCCAGTAAAGATAATCCTCCCATCCTCCGGGAAGCCACATCAATCGCATAACTTGCCATGCAAAACTTTTCCGGCCTCGTAGTCTTCGAGTCCTTTACGGATTCGATCTGCATTTGCAGGAGTGGAGAGGAGATGGAGCGTCTCCTCCATCGCCGCAAATTCCTCAGCGGCCATCATGACCACTTTTCCCTCTCCATTTTTGGTGATGGTGATCGGTTCCCGGTTTCGGATCGTCCTCTCCATCAGACCTGCGAGTTGATTTCGGGCATCGGTATAGGAGACGGTTTGCATGAAGAATATATGCCACCTGTACAGAATTCTGTCAATAAGGGTTTGAATCGATTTTTGCGCACTCATCTTCATCACGTGGGAGATAACGATAGAATCGTCAAGGGGGGAAATTGAAGTTCATTTTAATTAATCCCGATGACTTTGTCCGATTTATTTTTAAGCAAATTTCAACGAAAGCTTTTTTCCTGAATGGGCGCAATCACGCAAATAGAGATTCACTAAATTCTGGTAGGGAATCCCCTTCATTCATCGCTAGGTTTGCATACTTTGCGGTACGTTCGCTTTCGGACTCTCATGATTTACCGACGATCTCCTCTTGTTCAGGAGTTAGGCTTAATCGGATTGGTGGACGAATCTCTGTGAATTTAAGTTGAAAGTGGGGAGAGAGGGGATATTGATGGAGGGGTATGAATCCTATTTTGATCCTTTGCTTTGCCTTATTGATGCTTTCAGTGGAGGCAATTGAGATTGATCCTTCGCAAAAAAAAGTTCCGGAGCAGTTTTATAATTCGAAGGGGGGGTTCAGTATTTTTACGGGAGATCCGGAACGGATTCAGAAAGCGAACAAGATCGACTTTAAAGAATTTGAAACCAAGGTGACCTTGAACCCCGCGGTGCTTTCCATTGGGGCAGTGGCAACGGTTTTGAAGATTGAATTCAGTATCAAAAACATTGGCAAGAAGACCTATGTGCTTTCCTATCCCGATGCGCAGCGATATGAGCTGATCATCAAAGATGCGGCGGGCGTGGTGGTTTATAAATGGTCAGCCGATAAGATTTTTGTTCAGCAAGTCGGAACGAGTCTTTTAAATGCGAATGATCGGATCGCCTACGTTCCGCAGGTGAATCTATCCGATTTTGATAGCCCTGCGAAGGCGGGGCTTTACATGGTCGAGCTCTCTTTGGCGAACTATCCGGAGATCAAAGCGATGGCGCCGTTGACGTTGACTCCGTAAGAAGAGATTGATCTCTCTAAGGAATGCAGGGAGGCAGGAAAAAGACCTTTATTTTCGGTTTAATTTTTTCATGCATTCCTGCTTTCATTAGAGATCTCTTTATTTTTTCTCAATGACTAAAATGTGAGGGTTAAGGGAGTTTCCAGAGAGTTTTGGGGATGTAAACGGAGGCCATCCCTGCGGCGTTGGCGGCTTGGATACCGAGGGGGCTGTCTTCGAAAACGAGGCAGGAGGAGGGGGAGAGATTCATTTTTTCAGCGGCAAGGAGAAAGAGGTCGGGAGCCGGTTTACTGCGTTGGACATCTTTTGGCGTGAGAATTAGAGGGAAATGGTGGGCAAGTCCGAGTTGATTGAGAACCGCAAGAATGAGGGGATAGGAGCTTCCGGAAGCGATGGCGATTTTGGTCCCTTTTTTTTCTTCTTCGAGGGCGTGTTGAAGGACGCAGTCGATGGGGAGAACGAGAGGAAGGGATTGAGTGAAGTGAGCCTCTTTTCGTTGGACGAGATCTTGTGGATCGTGTGCGATTTTATTTTTTTCGAGGAATAGTTTTGCGGCATTGAGGGTGGAGATCCCGCCGAGATTGAAGTATTCTTCGATGGTGATCGGAAACTCACCGCCGACACTTTCGATCGCCGTTTTCCAAGCGATTTGATGGATCATCATCGAATCGACGAGCGTACCGTCGAAGTCGAAGATGAGGCCTTGAAAGGGGCCAGGAGGAATTTGAAGTGACATGAGAAGGAGGAGTAGAGGGTTTAAGGAAAATTTCACGAAAAAAGAATTATCTGGCGATTCGTGTGATCAGGACTACTTTTTTGAATATGGAAAAAAGATTTTCGGGATGTTTGATGATCGGGTTGGGGCTGATTTTAGTCTTGAGCTTGTTGTTTAACTTTGGATTTCTGGCTTATCTAGGGAAGAAATCAAGTGGGGGACAGACAATCTCGTCTGGAATGGGAGAGACCCAATATTTTGAGGAGGATTTTTATTCAGGAGATAAAAAGGCGGATCATCAGGTGGTGGCGATCGTCGATCTGACGGGAGTGATTGGGAGTGAGATGGCGGGAGTGATTGGAGAGACGATGGTGGATGATGCGAAGTTGAAATTACGCCAGGCACGTGAAGATGAGAATGTGAAGGCGGTCGTTCTTTTTATCGATTCTCCAGGGGGGGAGGTTTTGGCGAGTGATGATCTCTATCGTGAGGTGTTAAAAGTAAGAGCCGAGAAGCCGGTGGTCTGTTATTTCGGTTCGTTAGCGGCATCGGGGGGATATTACACGGCGATGGGCTCTTCTTATATTATTGCGAATCATTTGACGCTTACGGGGAGCATCGGGGTGATTATGCAGTCGATCAATTTTAAGGGGTTGATGGATAAGGTGGGGGTGAAGGCTCTGACCTTTAAGTCGGGAAAGATGAAAGATCTTTTGAATCCGACACGGGATGCGAATCCTGAGGAGATGAAATTGATTCAGGAGTTGATTGATGAGACTTATAGTCAGTTTGTGGGGATTGTCGCCAAGGAGCGAAAACTGGATGAGATGGGGCTCCGTCAAGGAGTCGCGGATGGTCGGATTTTATCCGGGAAGCAGGCGTTGAAAGAGAAGTTGGTGGATGGACTTGGCGATCTGGATACCGCCGTGGCTAAGGCGGAGGAGTTAGGACAACTCAAGAATGCGAAGGTGGTGCGTTATCTGGCACCGTTTCATTGGAGTCAATTTTTGAGACGATTGGGAAAGGCGGAGATCGGTTCGTTGAATGTGAAGATTCCGAGCGGTGCGATTTCTTTGCAAACCGGTCGACTCTATTATTTATCCCCCCATCTTTTTAGTCGTGAATGACGATCTGATTCAGTTGATTCGTGACTATCAGGAATTACTTCGGATGGAGGAGGTCTATTTTTTCGGCCTTTTGTTGATCGGATGGATCGGATGGATCGGATGGATCGGATGGCAGCGGGTCTTGACGAGGAGTCGAGAGGGGAGCTTAAGGCAGGTTGAGTCGGTTCTTTTTCCATTTCCGCTTGTGATCGGGCTGGGCTATTTTTCTGTTTTAATGTCGGCCCTTTTATTAATGAGTGGATATACGGGGGTAGGATGTGTCGTGATCGGTTATTTCTTTTTGATGAATCAAGCGGGGTTTAAAGTTTCGAGGATGTTTGGGCTCGATGCTTTTCCTCTCTCGAAAATGATTTGTGCGGCCTTAGGATTAACGGCGATCGGCTTAGCTCCCACTTTTCTTTTAGGGGGGGTAAATGAGCTGATCTGTTGGATATTGAAGATGGAGCTCTCCTCCCAGCCCGTGATCGATGAATTTTTGATGATGACGGAGAGGACGGAGATTTTAAGTTTTATCGGGCTTTCGGTGATTGCGGGTCCGGTGGCTGAGGAGATTCTATTTCGGGGATTACTTTACCCTGCATTGCGGGATCGATTGGGGATCAAGCTCGCGGTTGTATTGAGCTCTGCGTTATTTGCATTAGTGCATTTTCATGCGCCGACTTTTTTGCCATTGATGTTTTGTGGAGTGATGTTGGCGATGGCGTACGAGTATTCGGGGAGTTTATTGCTCGCGATCTTGATTCATGCGATCTCTAATTTAATTTCCGTATTGGGTGTTTTGTTTTTAACGCCGTTTATTGTGAAGTAACGGACCTGATCGTGACATTCTTAGTCCCTCACTCTTGAAATCTTTCGCAATATTTTTCGTCGGAACGAAAAATAGGATCAACGATTCCATCGTTGGTTGAATCCCTGTTACTCCTATTCAAACCTTTCAGATTCCATGGGTTTGATTTCGTTTTACGAAGCTTTATTATCTATCGACTTTATTATTTATCCCCTCATCTTTTTAGTCATGAATGAGGATCCGATTCAGTTGATTCGTGACTATCCGGAGTTAATCCGGATGGGGGCGGTCTATTTTTTTGGCTTTTTGTTGATCGGATCGATTGGATGGCAGCGGGTTTTGACGAGGAGTCGAGAGGGGAGTTTAAGGCAGGTTGAGCCGGTTCTTTTTCCGTTGCCGTTTTTGATCGGACTCGGCTTTTTTTTTATTTTATTATCGGTTCTTTTTTTCATTCGTGGATTTACGGCGATGGGATGTGCCGTGATCGGTTATTTCTTTTTGATGAATCAAGTGGGGTTTAACGTTTCGAGAGTGCTGGGGCTTGATGTTTTTCCCCTTTCGAAAATCATCTGTGCGGCATTGGGATTGACAGCGATCGTCTTTGCTCCGGCCTATTCTTTATCGTGGGTGAATGGGATGATCTGTATTCTATTTAAGATTGAGACCTCTGCCCAGCCACTGGTTTTCGAGTTTTTAAAGATGACGGAGATGACTTCGGTTTTAAGTTTTATCGGGCTTGCAGTGATTGCGGCTCCGGTGACGGAGGAGATTTTATTTCGCGGATTACTTTACCCCGTATTACGGGATCGATTGGGGATCAAGCTTGCGGTCGGCTTGAGTGCTGCGTTATTTGCATTGGCTCATGTTCATGCGCCGACTTTTTTACCGTTGATGTTTTTGGGAGTGATGTTGGCGTTGGCCTATGAGTATTCGGGGAGTTTATTACTCTCGATCTTGATTCATGCGATCTTTAACTTATTTACCGTATTGAATCTTTTGTTGTTAAAGCCCTATTTGTTGAAGTAACGATCCTGATCGTGACAAATTATCGAGAGGTGCGAGGATTGTGGGGATGAAACTTTATTTTTTTTCTTCGGTCTCGTTGCTCTCACGACAATTAAAAGAGGGATTACAAGAGATTGATGCTCCCGTGGGAGTTGCGTTGGAGTTTCATGGGCCGTTATTGTTTGAGAGTCCGAAGTGCTCGTCGGTACCGTTGCCAGAGATTCGTTATACAATAGAGATTCCGAATAGCCGAATGGGAAGTATGAAATGGGTGAAGACCCCTTCGGGATCTGGTTATGTTTATATCGGAAAAGAGGGAGTGATCTCGGAGTGGATTGTCTTGGTTGAGAAGTTAACACGGAACCATCAGTATCAAAGAATCAGCTTACAGGAGCTATCGACGATTTTAAAGGCGAGCGCCAAGAGCGAAGAGAAAAACGAAAACGGATGAGGGTTTTCGGTAAAATATTAAAAAACGGAAAAAAAACCGTATTTTTTAATCGTTGTAAACCCACCTGAATCAACGAGATATGATTATTTAGTTTTTAGAGGTAAAAAGTCCTTGTATTTAGAGTTAAAAAGGGACAAAATTTTATTAACGAAAGCAGCTTATTCATATGAAAAACGGTTTCTTTAAAAAAGTGTCGACGAGTCCCAAGTATCAGATCCTTGCAGAGATCAAGCGAAGCCAAGGGCTTTCGGTTTCTGAATTGTGTGATCGGGTCGATTTGTCGTACATGGGAGTCAAGCAGCATTGTGTCTCCCTTGAGAAAGAGGGGTATTTAGATACTTGGCGTCGTCCGAAGGGAATGGGACGTCCTGAAAAGGCGTACCGTTTAACGGATCAAGCCCAAGAGTTTTTCCCTTCCGAGCATACCGATCTGACTGCGCGTATTTTGGCCTGTGTGGATCAGGTTCATGGAAGTTCCGCAGCGGAGAAGATTCTTTTTCAAATTTACAAAAATGATATCGCTGAGTTGAAGCAACGTTGTACAACCGCTTCATTGGAGGCGAAGGCACGCGTGATCGTTCAATATCGTGAAGAGCGCGGTTACATGAGTGAGTATTATTTCAGTTCTGAACTGAATCAGCATCAGATCATTGAATACAATTCTCCGGTTCAGCCCCTTTTAGATCGTTATACGATTGTTCGTGATCTTGAGAGACAACTTTTTGAATCTGTTTTAGGGGTTAAAGTGGCTCGGGATGAGCAACGGGTTTCAGGTCTTTACAAGTGTGTTTTTGGGTTTGAATAAAAAGACCGAATTTTCGGCTTAGAGATGATCCGTTTATTTCTTTGGTTTTGCACTTTACTCGGATTCGTTGTTGTTTGGGTCGTCGGGGCTTTTTTGACTCAGAACTATTGGCTCGCTCCTTTGATTTCCAATCGGATTGCCCCGTTTGGAGTGGAGTTTAACGCGCAAGAGATTCGCTGGTTGCCAGAATGGCCATTACGAGTGAAAGCAAGGCAGATCGTTGTTTCTTATTTAGATGGAGAGATCCCTCGGGATTTGTTGAGAGGATCAGAGTTCATGATTGTCATGGAGGGAATTCCTTGGGCCGACGGAGCGTGGCAGATTCGCCGTGTGGAGGCGAGTTTTGATGAGATTTGCTGGGCTCCTCATCGTGTGATTCAACAGGAGAGTCGCTCGGAAGGGGGAGGAAATGCGGGGGAGTC